>CAYLGV010000008.1:0-26348 GCA_964383395.1 uncultured Candidatus Saccharibacteria bacterium | reverse complement strand
TTCTCAAGCCCATCTTGAGCTTTTGGGCAGTCGTGTTGGTATTACGAATGGTCATATCGAGCGTTGTTGACGTGCCTGGTTTAACGGTTGCAACCAGTGGTGAAGGAGTAACCTGTAGCGAGAAACCTTCATCTGGTGCCTGAGCATGAGCTAGTGTAGGAGCCAGGATAATCAAAAAGACACCTACTGCCAAGGGCAGGGTAAGCAGCCATCGCTTCACCACCCCTAGCATATGTAGATGTCTCATAGTTCTTAAATCCTCCCATCCACCAGCGGATGGTTACTAATCAATTATAGCTCTAGAACAGACCAGCGCCAACTACAGTGATGGTGTCTGCGTAGTCAGAAGCAGCCGAAGTAGTTGCACTAATTGCTGCGTTGTTGGTTAGGGTCAATACTGCGTTGTTGGCAGTACCGTTACTACTAGCGAGAGTACGCAGGCTGGTATCAAGGCCACCACCTTTACCAGTTAAGCCACCAACGAATGGCACGGCCACCGTAATTGTGCCTGAACCGCTCGTTTGCGTTTGAGTTACGCCAGTGTTGTAGCCTTCTGTACCAGCTGAAAGGGTGCTGTTAGTACCAGGAGTAGTTGAAGCAATCGTTGCACTTGCTGAAGCGGAGTTCAGGCCAGTACTACTATCTTGTGCCCATACGTACCAGCCATTCTTGGCATTGGTGTTTACAGTAGCCGTGCGCGGTGTAGGGCTTGAGCTCACTGCACCAGTACCCAAGGTACCCAATGCATCTGAGTTGGCACTTAATGCAAAGCTGAAACTTTGAGGAACAGTTGCACTCACGGCAATTTGATCGTCGGTGATACTTGCAGTCGAGAAACTGGCTGTATCAATTGTAGTTGGCCCGCTGTCACGAGTTGTGATCGTGCCGCTGTTTGATGCGGTGGCAGATGACTTGACACTTAGAGCGGCTGTGTTTGTCCAGTTGAAACAGTAGAGAGTACCAACGGTTAGGTCGGTACTTGGGAAGGTGACCACTTGACCAGCAGCAGCTGTTGCAGTACCAATGCCAGGCCAAGCAACTGCACTAGTTGGCCATGCGAGGTTCGTGGTGCTAACAGTCCAGTTACCAGTAGTTGTGCTTACGGTATAGCCAGTCGGGAAGGTTACCTGAACACTTGCTTCAGTAGCAACCGTAGCTGCTTTTGCACAAACCGTACCAGTTGTAGCGGTACTTATCTTCATACGATCAAAACGAACAAAAGTCTGGGTAAGCGATGCAGCAGATGCGCGGTTCAAAACCGCACTCAGTGCAGCTACCAATGAAACGCTGAAGATTATTGCGAGTACCAATGGCGACACACTCAGTCGTTGATGTTTTTGCATATATCTCCTCTTTATTCCTATGTGTATTTCATTAAAGATTAATTCTAATAGTTATAGTATGCATAACCACTTTAATAAATGCAATGCTAAGCACTTTAACTTGTATAGTTATTTGCTTAGCTAAGGTGTTAATCGAAGAGTGCCTTATTAATAGCTCATTGCTGCTACAAAAGTGAGCGTATCGCTGTAATCCGAGGCACTAGGCGTTATTGCATCAACCTTAGCTTTAAATCGAATAGTTGCACTACCTGTGGTAATAGGTCCAGCGGTACTCAATAGGTTCTGTAACGAGTTCGTAAGGGCTCCGACGTTGTCGCTAGCGCCGTTAAATGGACTGACGCTGGTAAGTGGTCCGCCAGCTGCCTGGCTAGTGCTGATTACTTGCGCACCATAGCCACTTGAGGCAAGAGATAGGTCGGCAGAAGCTGAATTGACTGTTGTCCCTGTGGCGTTGCTTTTTAGGCCAGCATTGGCGCTCTGCACATAAAGATTTCCGCCGCTCACGGCATTGCTGGTGATGGCTAAGATGGCGTCAGCACCACCACTAACTACTGATCCCGCAGTCAAGCTTGCAAAGTTAACAGAGAAGGGCGGTGATGAAGTGAGAGTCGTGGTGAGTGAAAGGGTTAGGCTTGGAGCGACGGTAGCGGTGGAAGCTGTTGGACCATAGTCACTGCCTGTGAACTTCCCTTGCAGTGCTTTAACCTTCACTTTATATGTTGTTGAGGGCAAAAGCCCCAGCATGGTAAAACCACTGCCACTACCCCATGCAGAATACGTTTGGTAGTTGGATAGACTTACCCCAGTGCCGATACTGTTATCTGTTTGCACGTAGTAGGTAGTCACAAAGTTGTCACTACTCACCGCTATGAGGTATTTGGTATCAGATGGCGCTGTGCCCACGTTTAAAACGACACTCAAGCGGTCATAATATGAGCTAGGGTTAGTTACGGTAGGTGCGGCTGGCACTGAGGCATTTTGGACATTCTGTTCACCGCTTGCATTCTGGTAATTCGTTGATGACTGCAGACTGCCATTTTGTGAGCCACTCACACCATTCAGTCGATAGTTTGAACTGCTTGATGACCCTGTTCCGCCGGACCCCCAATCGTAGTTACGTAAAATGTAGTTTGAACTGCTTGGCGAGGCAGCAAACAAGAACACCAATGCGGTCCCAAGAACTTTGTGCATACTGCCAATAAGTGTATCACGTAATACTAACGCTTAGCGCCATGACCAGTTGGTCAAAACTGATTGTACCGTTTGATCAAGCTCAGCTTGTCTTAACGGTGAACCACTTACAACCAAGGCAACATAGAGGTCGTCCTCTTGCCAAAAAACGGCAGTTTCATAATCGCTTGTTCGTTTGAAGCTCATAGCGCCTTCGGGCGCATTCGGAACCTCTGTTGTTTCATAAGTAGACGGATTATTTAGACGTTGTTTAACGCCAGAGATTTCTGATAAACGATTAAGCCCCATAGTACCAACGGTTATGGCGATTTGATCGGCTGGGGAGCTTACGGTGCTGGTAAATAGATAGCCTGCTCGAACAGGGTTACTGGAACTCTCATTGCTCGTTTTGAGCCGCATCGTGCTAGGAATCTGTGTAGTGAAATAGGGGCTCGTGAAGGGTGTGAGGTCGCTTGTACTACCGAGCACGCCAGAGTCTTGCTTGCCGCCCAAGCTACTTTGCTTGGTGCTCGATGGACTGCTAGCCCAATGAATAACATTAAAACCAACTATTGCTACAAGTATGATAAATGAAGCAACTATCAGTCTTCGTTTCATTTTTTGCCCTTAGTATTAGGCTTTGGTTTCGGAGTTTTTCGTAATGATTTTGTTTGGCTCTGGCCGGCTCCACTTGTAGCAGCTGTGTGTATCGCAGCACTTTGACCTAGCCAATAGGCTGCACCAGCTACACCAACTGCAGCTACGCCAACTGATGTCGCTACCCAGTGTTGTGTGACCCAGCTAACTACAGAGTTGTTCGGTGGGCTGGCCTCTGTTGATGAAGGTTTGATTGTTTGATCAGTGGGTTTTGCTACGACAACAGCATGGCTAATTTCAGTAACAGCTCCTAATACGTCACGCAGACGTCCTTTGACTGTATAATTGCCGGCATTTCGGTATTGGTGTGTAAACGTATAATCACCAGGCTTGTCGATGGTTTTTGTCTCGGTAGTGCCATCGCCCCAATTCAGCTCAATAGTATATGGTGTACTACCACCGTCAATACGAAAACTTAAACTGACCTGGTTACTTGGTGACATCACCGTAAAGGGATCTTGAGGGGCAATACTAAGGCCACTACTTGTTCCAGCGTTAAAAGCGTTATTGTCGGCTGGGGTTAGGTTGGTAGCACCAGGTGTGGTTGGTGCAGGGCTAGATGTTTGTGGAGTTGTAGGTATTGGTGCAGCGGGAGTATTGAGAGTAATTGTGACAGGTGAACTATCAGGACCATACAAGCTCGAGACACTAGCACTTCTAACGATGAGGGTATTTACCCCCTCCGCCAAAACAATTTGTAAACTATAACTACCACTTACACAACTCTGAGAGCCAAGTAGTGTAGCCCCTCTTAGGACCGTTATAACTCCAGGTGGCGTCAGCACTTCACAGGTGCCAGAAATTACAAATGCCGCGTTACTTACCGTTATATTATTGAGTAAAGGATCTATGGTTGCAGCTTGTGTAGGTGGTGGAAAAGCAACAGATGCGCTCACATCATAGCTTGCTGCCAAAGCGAACTGGCTTGAACTATAGGCAAGCAAAAATAGTGATGACAGAAAAACGAGTACCCGAGCTATATATTTCATAACACTTACTTGGAGTATAACCGCTTCTGCTAAAGGTCGCTAGTTCTTTGCTTTTGCGTCTATGCGTTGCATACAAAGGCTAATGATATCATTTACCAACTCATCACTAAGGGGATGATCGCAGGTGAATTGGATAGTGCCTTTTGATGTCTTGTATTGCTTCAGCTCATTGGCAAGCAGTTCGATAGGCTCCGAACCAGGGAATAGGCTCAAATGATCTTTGAAGTATGCAAATGAAACGAGATATTTAGTCTTATATTTAAAGCCAGGCATACCGTAGGTCATAACCTCTTCGGCTACAGGGCATTGCGCAAGGACGAGCCTGCGTATTCGTTCTAGTTCAGATCGCTCTGGTTCTTTTACATCTGCAAGGAGTGTATCTATAATTGACATGACTCTATTATAGGTGTTTGAGCAAGAAAGGGCATAACAATTTATTCACCGAGTTTTATGAAAATAATATCAGCTAACTGCTGAATAATCGTTACACTCAGAACCAGGAACAGAACACCAAAGAAGCCATGTATGTTCATGTAACTTCCAAAAACTAGATCAATCACCCAAATAAAGACGAATTTTGATAAAAAGAGTATGAGCCAAACAATAAACACTGTTGCTGCTCGAATATGCAATCCTTCGCGCTCTGCTAGCTTTCTTATGACTTTGCTTTTGAGCAGAAGCGTGAAGTACGTCAAAATCTCTAATACAACAGAGGCCATGAAGATGGTTGAGAAACTCTTGGCATACACAACGTTTGTGTAGTCATTGAGGAAGCCCAAAACAACACAGTACACGAGTATGCCAACGAATAACTCCTTAAATGCGAGCTGCCTCTTGTTGAACTTACCTTTTACAGGTGATGTCTTACTGATCATTTTTAGCTCTTAGATGTTCATACATCAATGTGTCATAACCTTTGTGAACACGGTCTTCTGGATGTATACCAAGGCTTAATAAAACATCCCAAAGTTCTGTTTGAATAGCATCTACATCAGCATCATCTTCGGCCAGCTTCTCGACTTCAATAAAGCTACCTAGATCTTTAACTTCATCCAAACAGATTTCGAGGTTGTGGTATTTTGCAGTGCGCCGCTGTTTATAAATCTGTATGGCAAATACGTATCCTACGCGTTCAAGCATGTCGGCTACTTCATCGGCATCTCCAATGACGGTTTCTCGTTCATGATTGTCACGAGACCTAGATGACGCCTTGTATTTCATAGTCAAAATAGATTTGCCATCTTGTTTGCGAATTCGAAAGATATTCCAGTCGGGATCAGCATAAGGTATTTTGGTCTCGTAGGTAGCGTCATCTTGAACGATAGGCTTACCAAACGAAATACCAAGTTTGTCTGCTATTTTTAGCAGACCATTTACATCGTTAACCTTTGCTTTGACTTCAATTTCTCTCACAACACTAGTGTATCAAAGATGTTAGATTCTACGCGTCTAAGTATGGGTTGTTAGGGTCTTGTGGATCTGCTCGTAACAAGCCTTGCAGATGTGGAATTTGATTACCTTGCTTTTCTCATCAGGTGGACTAAGCAAAATTGCGCCGTAATCTATTAATTCGTTACCACATTTGTCACAGGAAGGTTGGATTGCCATACAGCCAGTGTAGCAAATCCTATGAAACGGCCGTCTGTCTAAAACTCTTTTGATACAAGAAGACAACACTTACTACAATCATCACAACAAGTAGTACCAAGAAGAATGCAAAGCTTGGCACAAGGCTTAGTACAAATAGAATCCAGGCGCAGATTTCAAAAGACTGACTGTAGGTTGGTTTAGTTTGTGCTTTTTGGCGAATTCCAATTGCATAAGCTGCGATAGCAAGACAAATGTAGAACAGTGAGGTAAGGGGAGCAATCTGAACCGTTTCAATGAGTTTACCGATGCCAATCACCTTAGTCAGCGACAAGACAGCCATATATATTCCAAAGTAAACGGCGGCTTTCGTGATGCTTGGCTTAGCTTCCTGTGCAGGGGGTAGTTTTCGTAGGAAGTAGTATGCAAACAACGGGAAGAAGCTACACTGAATACGAATTAGAGTGGTGATTAAGGTATGCTCTGGATGAAGCACATAGTCACCGATCTCGCCGTGTAACAAACCAGTGACTAAAACAGAATAGAGTGCAAAGTTTACTAGAACTACACCCAAGTTGCTGAGCTTATAGGTCGTAACAATCGCATCTAGTAGCTTAAAATAGAACACATACAGAAGTATCAGAACTATAGCTCCAGGTACGGTGAATAAGCCGTTCGAGGCACCAACACCTACCTCCCCCACCAATGCGAGGAATAATAGCGCACCAAGAATAGTTCTTTTAGGCTGCGAGGTCCGCAATGATAATCTTCTTCATCTTCATCATCGCTTGAATAGATTCGGGTCGTCCACCCATCAACTCACCCATATCTTTAGGTATGATCTGCCAGCTGACACCAAATTTATCTTTGCACCATCCGCATTGCTCAGACTCTGGCACATGAGAAAGCTTAGACCAGAAGTAGTCGATTTCTTCTTGGTCTTCACAGGAAACCATGAGTGAAATCGCTTCGTTGAACTTGAATACAGGGCCACCATCGAGGCACATGAATTGTTGGCCGTCTAACTCAAAGATTCCAGTAATAACCTTTCCAGCCATACCCTTGAAGTGCTCATCAAGTGATTCATCGGGGTATTTTTCAACATGTGAAATCTTGGAGTTTTTAAAGACTGATGTGTAGTAGTTCATTGCCTCTTCGGCGTTGTTATCAAACCATAGGAATGTAGTGATTTTTTGCATGTTTTAATTATAGCAGCCTGCCGTCATGTACTCGTGTGTAGAGGGTGGATAGTGGTGGTATGTGGCTTTTACTTTCGCCATCGTCAAAACGTCCAGTCCTCACGATTATTAGGCCACTATCTGTAATGGCATGGTGGATCGTATTTGGTGATCTCGTAGGCTCAACTGTCCAAACTCTTGGCATCTCGGGCTGTCGCCACCAGGCAGCAGCTCGGTACATAAGGCCTTTATAGGCATCTGCAAGAAGAGATAGGTAGCCTTCACCTGTCCAGGCATGGACGTTTGGACCACGCTTAGGGTAGGTGGTGGCTAAAGGTCCTCTTGCTAACACTGGCGGTAGCGGTACTCGCTGCTCTTTGAGGGGTAGGTTTGGATATACCGATCCGAGGCCACACACATCACCCATGGCACTGACTATTGCAAAAGACCCGAGACTTTCATGATCAGCTTGGCCTTTTCGTACGTTTGCCTCGGCGGTTTCTAAGTCGCTACCATATCGCTCGGTAACGCCTCTAATACCACGCAAAGAAAGTAGCTCAGCGTTCTCTATAGCAAGTCCGTTTAACTGTCGTGCCAAATCATTTGCGGCGAAATCTGTGTAGGGGACAAGTACTTCATGTGGTTGGGTTGAATCACCAGGGTTTTTTGCCATATAGATATACTACAAGCATTTGCAAGTAAGGATGTAAGAAGGGTAACAATTATAGTTTTGGTAACTCTTGGATATCGGCAATGGTTGTTAATACCAATAAAGCTTGTGACGCTCCCGTGGCGCGTTGAGTTGCACCTTCAATGTCGAGGCCGTCAACCAGACCTTGGGCAAGTACCAGGTGAGTTAGGTCGTTCAACGCAGGGTAGTTGAGTACTGCCGCTAACGCTTCTGCCTCTAAATCTGCCTCCGATACAGAGTCTAGTCGTGCCGTTAAGGCATCGCTGATTTCTTTTATAGTTTCTGTTGTAAGATTTTGTAGCTCATGCTTTAAGCTCATAAAAAATCCTCCTATTATAGGAGGATGCGAATAAGTAGCCGCATCCTTCCAATTAGTGATAATTGGTCTAGGTGGAGCACCTTGCATTTTGCAGGTTGCCGGCAGGTCAATGAGCTAGATCTCTCGTTGCACTCTTTATGCTGTGGTTACACAGTGGAACTATCTTAACATAATCTCGATCTACTGTTACTGAAATGCATTAGGATATGATTTCGGACAAAGCAATCTGAATCTGTTTGAGCTGGTTTTGTTCTCTTGTATCGGCCTCTGCTGCGTATTCTTCACTCATGTTGGTGTGTTCTTCGATTAAATTGTCACCCACATATAATGATGCTGCACACGGTACATTAAAGTGGTTTGAAACAGCAAAAACAGTTGACGCTTCCATCTCTACGCCGTAGTAGCCATTATCTGACCAGGTGGTGACGTCTTCCATTGTTTCGCCAATCATTGCTTGGCAGGTGACTGTTGGACCGCGCCATACTTTTGTACCATCTTCTGCAAGTTTAGCGGCCAGGCGTTCACTTAATTCATGGCTGGAGGGTTGTATGTTACTTTCACGGTTATAAATCTTTACTGAGCTCACTACACCATAGATGTTCTCTGGGACGATAAACTCACCTTGTGTCATCCCTGGCTTGAGGCCACCACAAGAGCCAAGTAAGATATTTTTCTTCGAGCCAAATAGACAAGCCCAATGCAGGTATTCACTAAGCCAAGCTCCTCCGTAACCAATTGCAAACCAAACTGTCTTACCTTCTATTTTCAGCTCTTTGCCAAAACGTAAGAATGAGTGAGGTAGGTCATTGAGCTCTGCCTTGATGCCCATACTTTTGATAGCTGAAGTAAGTTGAGCCAAAACGCGTTCTTCATACAGTGTGCCGTAACAAAGCATGGCATCTACTGTGTAGTCTTTTGGAAAACCAAGATGCTCGCGGTATTGGTCGGCAGTGATGCTTCTGTACATTTTGTCAGTATATCAAAAAACAAAAAACACCGACGGGTAGCGATAGTCGGTGTTCTTTGTTTGGAGGGCCAGGAGAGACTTGAACTCTCGACACCCTGCTTAAGAGGCAGGTGCTCTAACCAGCTGAGCTACTGGCCCATGTCTGTTTAACTTTTTTTCGAAAAAGCTAAAAGCAACAGGAGAACTCTAGCAGAATACCCCTGTTTTGGCAAGAAAAAAATGTTCTAAAAACAGAAAAACGGAGGCTGGGTGATTGCCTCCGTTTTGGAATGTGGAATTATTAGAATGTATTACTAGAATTGAACAGTATGTATCAAGTGGTCTTTTTGCGGCTACCACCACCGCCGTGACTGGCTTGACCACCTTTACGAGCAATTTCGCGTTGCTTCTCCTTATCCATACTAGCGAATCCACGTTTGCTTGTTGCCATGTATACCTCCTCTGGTTAGTTAACTCTTCCAGCATAGTCGCATACAAGCCCAGTCACTATTAGAAAACTAACAATTCAGTAAATAAGCACCACCTCTGTTATAATACCCCCGTTATGAAGCTATTAAATGGTAAAGATTTGGCCGATTTCGTCAAAGAACGGCAACAGCACCAAGCCTGGGGCCTGGTTCAAGCGCATGGCATACAGCCAAAATTGGCGATTATTCGAACCAATCCGGATCCAGTAGTAGATAGCTATATGCGACTTAAGCAAGGCTATGGCGAAGATATTGGCATTGAAGTTGATGTACACACAATCGACCAATCCGAGGCCATAAAGCGTATTCAGGAACTCAACAATGACAGCAGTGTGCACGGTATTATTGTGCAGATTCCTCTACCTGATCCTTCGCAAACAAATGACGTATTGAATGCGGTAGCCCCCGAAAAAGATGTTGATGGCCTGGCTGTCCAAACCACCTTTGATCCTGCAACGCCGGTGGCAATAAACTGGTTACTGGCTGGTTATAACATCGAGCTACGTGGCAAAGAACTTGTGGTCGTGGGCTATGGCCGCTTGGTGGGTAAGCCATTGGTGCGTATGTGGGAACAGTCAGGTCTAACGGCGCATATTGCTGATCGAAAAACCCCGCATGATGAGCTGGTTGAACTCACTCGCAACGCCGACATTTTGATATGTGCCACTGGGGTGCCGGGGATTATTACGAAAGATATGGTTAAACCAGATGTTGTTATTGTGGATGCGGGCGTAGCTACTGACAATAATGGACTGGTTGGGGATGTAGCCCCAGAAGTACGAGAGTTGCCAGATATAAAAATCACTCCCGAAAAGGGTGGGGTAGGGCCACTAACAGTATGTGCACTCTTCGATAATGTAATCCGTTCAGCAAGGCGTATAGCCGAGGCGCAAAAGTAATGAGTGACCAGCCCCGCAAAGTTGGTGTATTTGACTCTGGGGTTGGTGGGGCAGGAGTTGCTCAAGCTATTCAAGCAGCAATGCCTGAACTACAAGTACTCTACGCAGACGATCATGTGCACATTCCTTATGGTAATCGTGACCCTAAGCAGATTATGGGTTTTGTGGTGCCGATCCTGGAGGCTTTGGTAGGGGAGGGATGTGAAGTTATCGTGATTGCTTGTAATACGGTTACAACCACACTGATTGATGAGTTAAGAGATATCATTTCGGTACCCCTCATTGGTACAGAGCCGATGATCAAACCAGCCGCCGATGCCACAAAAACAGGGGTAATCGCCGTTTGTGCTACACCTACAACTCTTGCTAGCAAACGCTACGCAGAACTAAAAACTACTTATGCAAAAGATCTAATGGTTCTTGAGCCAGATTGTTCAAACTGGACTCAGATGATCGAAAACAATCAAGTCGACCATACGCATATCGAAGAAACGGTGCGTTCAGTGTGTGAGCAAGGTGCCGACACGATTGTACTTGGCTGTACGCATTACCATTGGATCGAAGAAGAAATTCAAGAAACTGCACGAGAATATCAAGCAACTGTTATCCAGCCTGAACCTGCCATAATTCGTCAGCTTAAGCGAGTGCTTTCACAGCAGTAATAAACTGATTACCGCGGTCTTTATAATTCTCGAACATGTCAAAACTGGCACAGCCAGCCGAGAGTAGTACAACATCTCCTTGCTGAGCCGCTTTACGAGCAGTCTCAACAATCTCGGTTATGGGCGCACCACCTGGTTTCACAAGAGATGTTATAGCCTCAAAGCCAGCAGCATGAAGAGCAGCCTCAATCTTTGGTGAATCACAGACGTACTCAGGATGTTCAGTGTTACCAATCAGGATTACTTGTCGTACATTGTTGTTGGCGACAGTTCTGGCGAGTTCTGTAAAGTCAGCATATTTTGTTGAGCCACCCATAATCACTACTTTAGGCCCCGCAAAGGCTTCAACTGCCACAGCGGCAGTTTCTGGGGTGGTGCCAAATGAGTCATCATAATACGTAATTCCATCTAGTTCGCGAACTTTCTCAAGACGGTGTTCTAGTCCGGTGAAACTACGCAACACTTCAACAATTGGTGTTGAATCCTGTATAACTGGCCATACTGAGGTAATAGCGGCACAGACATTTTGAAGATTATGAGCACCGAGTAACTTAACGTCACCGATCTGGCAAATAACTTTGTCTTCAATCACAATGGTATCGTTTTCAACGTAGGCGCCGGGCGGCGCAAAATACTCTGTTAATACACCTGGTCCAGCCGACGCAATTTGCTTTGATAAGTCACTGCCAGCAAAGTAGATCGCTCGATCGTCAGCCTTTTGATGTACAAATAGTTGTTGTTTGGCTCGTACATACTCAGGCATATCAGTATGCCAATCGAGATGCTCTGGAACCACCATTAAACAGACGGCAGTGCGAGGGCTATTCTTTATATCAATTAGTTGGAAGCTGGATAGCTCAAGCACTACCCAATCAGACGATTCAATATTTGCTTTGAGGAGGTCAAGGGCAGGAATGCCTATATTTCCGCCCAAGTGTACACGCTTTCCGGCTGTCTCAAGCATCTTAGTAATAAGTGTTGAAGTGGTACCTTTGCCTTTTGTGCCAGTTACACCAATAACATTCTTGGTAGGGCAGACTCGCAAAAACTCATTGGTAACGGTGGTAACTTTGTCACTAATAGACGGGGTTTCTGGGTTAGCTTCGATAATAAGTCGAGGATGAAGAGCAGGCGTGCGTACAATGACGTCAAAATCGCCAAGATTCTTGAGATAGTCGTCGCCGAGCTGGCTGTTTACCCCGCTAGGTAGTTCTAGGTCGGTATTTCGGTCACAGATAGTGATCTCGTTGCCGTCACGATTCCAATATTCATAGGCGGCGTGACCTTCACCCGCAAAACCAATCAAAGCTATTTTCATGACTTTATTCTAACAGGTTGCTAGAAGAGTTACTCGCTGACGCCTAATTCGGCTTTGACCATCTCAGCCACCTGGCGAGGAGTCATTTCAGCTTTTACAATAAATCGCTTAACGTTTAGCTGACGAACAATAGGAGGAGCTTCTTGTTCGCCCATGTTGGTCAGAATGATAACAGTGATGTCCTTACCCCAGTCAGTGGCACGAAGTGCTTGCAGCATTTCGTCACCAGTCATTTCGGGCATCATAAGGTCCAGGAGGATGATGTCAGGGCGCATCTTCTCGATAAGTTCGAGGCCGAGGCGACCGTTTTCGGCAGTTTCAACTTCAAAACCTTCAGCTTCAAACTTGATGCGGTACATCTGTGAGATAGCTTGGTCGTCTTCAATGATGGCTACCTTTGGCATAACTGAATTCTACACTCCTTTTAGCTTCATAAGCAAATACTTACGCAATTAAGCTGCGCTTGGACTCGGGTTTGGGTTTACATAGCTTCTTACAATCTCAGCCAACTGATCGTTGATCAGATTAGCTTTGATAATGTACTGTTCAAAACCCAAGTCTTGAATACCCTCTGGCGCCTCTGACTCACTGATATTAGTCAAGAAGATAGCTTTGATACTCTTGCCCCATGCACTATTTCGCATAGCGCGCAGGATCTCATCACCACTCATATTAGGCAGCATAAGATCAAGCAATACGAGGTTAGGCAATTCTTTTTCAATCAACGCGAGGCCTGACGTACCTTCATTTGCGACTAGGCAGTTATAGCCAGCCATATCTAAGCGGGTTTTGTATAGCTCCGCCAGCATTTGATCATCTTCAACCAAAACAATTTTATTCATTGTTAGTATTATGCCTGGAAATGTCCTGGTTGACCAGAGTTATATGGTTATGAGCGTGTCACTTTATCACGAGCAAGAATTTCATGCACTACGTCGAGCACCTGGCCAGGCGTGTGATGAGCCTTCACGATATAACGATCAACGTGAAGTAGACGTAGGTTGGCAGGGGCCTCATCGCGGCTAATATTGGTCAGAATAATCACCCGGATGTCGCTGCCCCAATCTGTGGCACGCAGTTTTTCGAGCATTTTGTCACCACTCATGACTGGCATGCGGAGGTCGAGCAAGATTAGGTCAGGCCCAGCTGTTTTAATTACTTCTAGACCTTGCTGGCCATCAGCAGCAGTCGTAACCTTAAACCCAGCGCCTTCAAGTTTGATCTTATACATCGTTGAGATGGCATGATCATCTTCGACAATGGTAATTTTCTTCATGTTTATTCTTTTAGTAGCTGGTTACTGGTTTTTTGGAATCCTTGATGCTTATTGTAGTACGGTAAGTGTTAATTACAAACTTTTAGAAGTTGTCACAGGCTGTACCAAAAACAGGTTTCGGCCCTCGGTTTCGCCAGTTCGTTGGCTCCGAGAATGCGAGAAGTAATCCTCGTTGCTGCCAGTATCAATAGGGTTAATCGTAATTGCGCTATCTGGTACACCTGCTTCTTGCAGTTGTTGCAACAGAAAACCAACAATGTCGATATGGTATCTTCCATCCATGTATCGGATATGTTTGGCCCATCGCTCATCGTCGAGTTGATGCTGATCGATAGTATCAAAGGCATATGATTCTTGCTTAATACAGGGGCCAATGTAATAAGTCAGGTCAGTTGGCTCTATACCGTACGTGTCTTTGAGATACACGAGCAGTTCTGGTATCACGTTGGTTTCGAGATTACGACGCGCACCATGAGCTAATACCAAGATATCGTGTTTGGCTGACCAAGCGGCCATCGGTATGCAGTCAGCAGGCAATATTCCTAATGCTACAGGACTGCTCGTGCGAGACACTAGTACATCTGTTATGTGTTGGCTCCACGCCTGAGATTCATGGACATCGGATAGTTCATTTAGATCGATGATACGGTTGCCCGCCTCTGTTTTCATACATGCTACCAAGGGATTGCCAATTGGCGACAAGAAGTTATCCCTGTTATCTTTGGTGTCCCCGAAGCTGTTGGCCATGTTGCCATCTGCCTTTGAAGACATATAAATATTCAAATCGTCAGAACTAAAGATTGTTTGCATGTACTTAAGGGTACTATATATTTCGTTGTGGCCCGAAAAAGTCGCTATAGATATTTGGTATAGTTGACATTTATAAGCATGAGTGCTAGAATAGCGCTGTACTTTAGAAGATAACAGACGTCACAGCTTCCTTGTTGGAAGTAGTGGCGTCTTTTTGCTTAAAAAAGTGTATAACAATCAAAAAAGAAAGGCATAGAAGAATATGATTATCAAAGTCGCATCAGGTATCGGAACAGGCCCAACACGTTTGGCGGCCTTTGACTCGGCGTTAAACCACGCTGGTGTTGCTAACTATAATCTTATTCGTTTAAGCTCGGTTATTCCTCCCGATACAAAGATTGAAGAGAGTGATAAAGCTCTTACACATTTGCCAGGTAACTGGGGTGATCGTTTGTACGTTGTTATGGCTGAAGAGCGTGTTGATACACCTAATACTGAAGCCTGGGCGGGTATCGGTTGGGTGCAAGACAAGGCCACCGGCAAAGGTCTGTTTGTTGAACATGAAGGCAACAGTGAAAAGACTGTTCGACGTGACATTACCCAAAGCCTCGAGGCCTTAATGGCAACTCGTAACGTCGACTTTGGCCCAATCAAGATGCATGTTGTTGGCCGTACCTGTAAGCATGAGCCAATTTGTGCAATGGTTGTTGCGGTTTATCAGGCAAGTGACTGGGAAAATGCTGCCAACCTTATATAAAGGATTATTATGGCTGAACCAATTACTAGTTTGCCTGCAGCCCAAGACCTGGATCAACAGGTTGTAGAGCCCGCTTTCATACCCGAAATTGTGGGCCTTCCTGAGGTTAGCCCAGAAGATCTACCCGATGATCCTGGTCGCATGCGCCGCCTTGGCCATTTCGTAGCAGATCTTCCTGGTCATGCGAATGACGGTATGATGCGCGCAGCTATTGCGTTCCAAACAGATCCAAAGCATGCCGCATGGCGAGGAGTGCAGGGTGCTGTAGTGGCAGGTGAAATAAGTCCCTTGAACGAAGCGCTGCGATACGGTGCGTTAGCATTTGCTCTTTCGCGCGTAAGTACGAGCGGAATTGCGTCTGCACTCCTAGGTGGTGCAGTGCTTGGTGGTTCTACACTTCTCGTAGAAGGCGCAGCAGGTCTAATTACTGCTGATCTCGTCACGACAGACGGTGGTGACAAAGCACTAACTAAGGTAAATGACTTTATTGAATCAAAGATTCCAAATGACGCCAAAATGAACCCTGGCGTTGAGGCTGGCGTTGCTATGCTCGGTGGCTCATCGATTGTGATCGCCGAAAAACAGCGTGAAGATCAAACAAGGACCAAGGAAGAGAACTATAAGCATGCTCGCTTTACGGCTGCATGGATGGCTGCTTACTTTACTGCTGAAGGCGCCTTTATTGGTGCAGCCGGCGAAGGAACAGTTCTGAGTGCTAAAACGCTTGGTGCCTTCGCTGTGGCTACAGGTGTGTCATGGGCGGGCGTCGACGTGATGACCAGGAAGATGAGAAATGGCAAACAGGCTGAGATCTATTCAAGCTGGCGCGACAAAGATGACCAAGCAATTCGCATTGGTATCTTTGGTGAAGACCTCGAGAGTGCCGTTAAAAGCCGCAAGACCGTCTTTATAAATACCAAGGATCAAGATGGCAACAAGACTCGCTCACCATTGCTTGTTCCAGCTGAGGACCTTGAGTGGTATAACACCGATTTAATCGGAGAGAAGTACGGTAATGACGCTAAAGTATTATGTTACGTGCACCCACCTCTAGGCGACGAGAAAAGTGCTGCAAAGGCAGAAAGCATTTTGCGTCAGAAGATCGAAAAGGGTTACGTTATTATCACCGATAAATATGCCGATGATACTAGTAGTCCAATGGCGAAGATTATCCAAGAAGCCAAAGAAGGAGCCTTTTCGGTAGAAGCATTTGGCGGTGACACCGAGAGTCGCGTTGATGTTTTTGCTGGACCCGTAAGCGTCAATAATACGGGAGAAATCTTTGAAGCTCCTTCTTTTTACGAAGTCTATAGGGATGCAGTAGAGAATGGTGAATTGTCTGATGATCCGAGCAATGGAGTATCAGTCCAAGAAGTGATCGAGAATGAGGAAGCAGAAGCTATTTGGAAGATCTACGAGAATCCTTTTGAGGAATTAGGAAGGGATGATCCAACACATGCCGGCTTTGACCGTGAACAGTTACTAGATATTTTGAAAGACCCAGCAGTTACTAAGATTATAAATCGAGTAGATGGTGAGATTACCACGCTCTGTATCTTCTTGCATGACTTCGAAAAGGCGCCCTGGTTCAACGCAGATTATTACAAAGAGAACTATCCTGAATACTACGACACAGGCAATATTTTGATGTTCCCTGGTATTGTGTCCGACGAGAACAAGCGTGGCAACAACTACGCAATGGATGTTATCGATACTGCAACAAAGTTAGCGGCAAAACGAGGCTCTAACACACTTGTAACATTTGAGTGTACTGAGATAAGTACAACCTATATTCCGGAGATTGTTACCGCTGCGATTAATAATAGCGGTGCAGCGAATATAACCTCATTGGATCAGTCGATTTCACAGATCGAATACTTCGCAGTTAAGAAATAGTTACGCCTTGGTTATGGTGTATTTCTTGAGCATTCGTACTGGTTGATAGCTTTGTTTTGACTGCCTGAGGCCTGGTATTCCTAGGTCTTGCTCCCAGTTCACGAACTGGACGTCGTGTTTGGCGAGCTCCATAGCCACTTGCTGGGCTACAAACGTGTAGATGTTGTCATGAATAAGCATTGCTTTCTCAAAGTGACATACTGCATAGCCCTCGCCAAGTAGCTCATTCACAGAGAATCCTGACAACTGTTCATTGTGGTAGATACGCGTCAGGATAAGATTGAGATCCTGAAAGTTCTCAACTAGCCTGCAAAATGCTAACTTTTCAGGCGTATTTAGGTCGGTAACATCCTCATTTTCTTGTGTCCACTTGTCGAAAAGCGACAAAAGTTCTTTCTTGTCGCTGTCAGTCGGGTCAAGGGTGCCATCAACCCGCACGCTCGTACCCATGTCTAATACAAACTTATGAACTTTGTTTCGTTTTTTCTTTAGAGCTCCGCCTCCAAGGCTTGCAACCTTGCTGACATCGCAAATATAGTCAAAGTTATCTGGATCCTCAGTGATTTGGTAAGCAGACTTGTCTACGATATGCTCGACTGTTTCCTCGGGAACTAGCTTTAGTACATCAGTAATTTCAAACAATCTCACTAGCTCACTGTCTATGTCATCTTTTCCCAATATGGAGTAAGTAGTCTCTCCGGTAGTGTAGTCCGGAAGCTTGATGATCATGTTGTTCCCATTGATCATAAATTCAGCTGAATTATCAACATTCCAACAAAATAAGCTTACGAAATTGAAATCTGAGTATGACGCGTATGCAGACGTACATTTCATGTATGTTTTTTGGCTGGTGAGATCCACGGTTGTGAAGTTTTTTGAGTTCATGAGAGCCGACAAAGCCTTTACTTCTTATGGTATACTTCACAACAGTGGTTGCAAAGATACTATCATATGTTCCGGCAATAGTGGGTCTAGTGTCAATAGGACTATTTATCCTATTGAATAATTCGAGAGATATTAGGAACAAATTGTTCGCCGGCTTCAACTTACTTGGAGCCACCTGGCTTCTCTTCTTGGGAATTGCTGACATGACCCAGAATTACACAGTTGCGCTTTATTCTTTGAAAATAGCGCTGTTTTTTGGCCAAATCATGTTGTTGGCGCTCTATTGGTTTGCTATCTACTTCCCGTACAAATCAAAAATCAACACCACCCGGCAGATTATATATTCTATTCCTGTGGTCATCATTGCATTCCTCTTGGTGACGTCTCTTGGGGTTTCAACAGTTAGTATTCAATCGTTTGGTGTGCAGCCAGAAAAGATCGGTTTTTTGTATACAATCTCTGATCTCATTGCAATTTTCTATGTTGTTGCTGGACTGGCGGTATTGCTATCAAAATACAAGCATTCAAACACTGATCAAAAAGCCCAGATTCGTTTTGTGAGTTATGGCTTAGTAATTGCACTTGTCGTCAATGTGTTTACGGGCATCATATTAACACTTGTAAAAGTTGACTCCCAATATGTGTCTCTTGGCGGCTTCTCGATCTTCCTATTCTCGGTATTCGTCGCCTACGCCATGGTAAAACACAAGCTCTTCGACATCCGATTTATCGTCGTAAGGTCACTTGGTTATCTGTTATCACTTGGACTGATCCTTTTTGTAACTGCCTTCACTATTTTTGGAGCCTCAAACTGGTTGATCGAACAAGGAGTTAACCAACAGGTGCGCTTATGGGTTTATGTTGCACTCACGCTTTTCTTCTCTGTTTCGTACCACCCTATCAAAAACGCCTTCGACTCTATGACTAGAAGATTGTTCTACAGAGACGCATATGACACACAAGAACTGCTCAACGAGTTCAACCAGGTTATTGTCTCAACTATCGACCTCAATCAGTTACTGACGCGTGCAATGCAAACGATCGACTCTTATCTGAAACCTGAAACTATCCTTTTTGCTGTTCGGGACAGTGAATCGGACACCGTACGCGTGGTTTCGAACGCCAGCGACAGTAGTGCACTCAAGGAGGCACTTGAACAGATCAGGGGCTATGTACACAAAAGCCCTGAAAAGCTTTTTGTAACCTATACACTCGATGAGCAACATGCTGACCTAAAACAGTTACTACAAAAAACAAATACTGGTGTACTGGCTCGTATCACCACCGATATCAATGTAGAGGGAATTGGCTATATTGCCTTGGGCTACAAGAAGAGCGGCAACATGTATAACCCCCAAGACATTAGTTCTATCGAAATTCTTGCAAATGAGCTGGCAATTGCCATCCAAAACGCCCTGCAATTCGAAGAAATCCAGAAGTTCAACATTACCCTACAAGATAAGATCGATGACGCTACTCGCAAGCTCAAGCGTACCAACGATAAGCTTAAGCAGATGGACGAGACCAAAGACGAGTTCATTAGTATGGCATCACACCAGCTAAGAACGCCGCTCACTAGTGTAAAAGGCTACTTGAGCATGGTTTTGGAAGGTGATGCGGGTGAGATTAACGAGATGCAGAACAAACTGTTAGATCAGGCCTTTATTAGCTCACAACGTATGGTGTATTTGATTGCCGACCTCTTGAACGTCTCACGTTTACGCACCGGTAAGTTTGTAATTGAGCCGATTTCTAGTAACTTGGCAGATGTAGTTGAGGGTGAGGTCCATCAACTTATAGATACGGCTGAAGCTCGTGGCCTCAAGCTAACCTACCAAAAACCTGACGATTTCCCATCTGTTATGATCGACGAAACAAAAGTCCGACAGGTGATCATGAACTTTATGGATAATGCCATTTACTACAGTACCGACGGTGGTCATATCAATGTTGAACTCAAAGATAAGGGTGACACCATTGAATACACGGTAACTGATGATGGTATAGGGGTGCCAAAAGCCGAACAGCATCATCTGTTTACTAAGTTTTACCGAGCGGGTAATGCCAAAAAGGCTCGTCCAGACGGTACTGGTCTTGGTCTGTTTATGGCCAAGAAGGTGGTGGTGGCCCAAGGTGGTAACATCATCTTCAAGAGTGACCCAGGAAAGGGCAGTGTGTTTGGCTTTAGCTTCCAAAAGTCTAAGCTTCAAGCCCTGGCCGACAGTATAAATGCTGCCAGCGATACCACCCCTTCACACCCTGTGCCCACAAAGGCTTTACCAGAGACACCAGCAGGTAATGAAGCCTCAAATTCTGAGCCAGAGGCAACAGAGGCGACGAAATAAGTCCACCCCTGATAAACTATTGACATAAAATACAACTTATGGTAAACTACTCACTGTTATTAATGTGATTGGTGAGGTTACACGCATATGTCTCATGAAACGTTAAGTTTCGAAGCCATTAGGAGTCAACTAGACCCTGCTATTCAGGCAGTGCTTCAACCAAGCCCTTATCGCATACCTACTCAGGCCATGCCAGCAGTTGCAGAACGCATAGCGGTCAATACTACCGCCGTAATGCCAGAGCTGGCTGCACCTTCAGCTCCTGTAGCATCTGCAAACGAATCCGATAAGTTAAGCATCGAAGCCATTAGGAGTCAACTAGACCCTGCTATTCAGGCAGTGCTTCAACCAAGCCCTTATCGCATACCTACTCAGGCCATGCCAGCAGTTGCAGAACGCATAGCGGTCAATACTACCGCCGTAATGCCAGAGCTGGCTGCACCTTCAGCTCCTGTAGCATCTGCAAACGAATCCGATAAGTTAAGCATCGAAGCCATTAGGAGTCAACTAGACCCTGCTATTCAGGCAGTGCTTAATCCTGGTCGGGGTATCCAAGCCCCTCAAGTAATTACCGAAGCACCTTCAGCTCCTACAGTTACTTCCGCAGATCGAGCTGGTGATTGGCTTGACGGCTTATCTGCTCGTAATTTGGGATGGGTTGAGGATAATAAGCCTGATCGAGGAACAGCAGAAGACTTAAAAGGATCTTTTAAGAGGGTTGCCGGCGCAGTTGGTTGCTTCGCACTTGTCTTCCTTGGCGTTACTGCAGGTCTTATTGGCTATTCTGAGTTCCCTCCTCGAACCGGAACATCAGCACAGCCTAAAACTGAAGAGGTTACTACTACTTTGCCACCAGTTCCTACGACCATAACGGTTGCACCAGCACCTATCATCCCAGAGACAACGACAACTACTGCGCCAGCTCCTGAGCCACCATTTACGCCAAAGCCAGGTGAGCCTGTTGGCAAATTTGTGCTACCAGATGCACTTTGTGGTGCTGAAGTTTACATCGGTGAATATAGTGAGATTGAAGATGTGAACCATGTCACTGGTACTGGTGCTGGGTTTATTGACCAGAAAATACCTGACGACACCCCAGATACAGGTTGTGACGCACGAACACAGCGTGAACAAGAGCGTGAGTCTGAAACTCACACGGATTTCATTGGTCGACCTGACAGAGTTCGCAACGGCATATATACAAGTCAAAACCCAACTGCTGACGGTAGTAGCATTGGACCTGGCAACCCTGGCGGTAACGCAAACTATTGGTTGCCAGTAGCTGGCCACGTTACAAGCGTGCAAGGCGAAGGTATTTATACCAGTGTTCTCCCAGGTAACCCAGGAAATTCCGTCTTTTCAGGTCATGGCTCAACCTTTGGAGCTGGTTTTGGTGATGTAGCTTTGTTGAAAATTGGTGACAGGGGTGAGTTTGAGCGTGCGGATGGAAAAAACTTCCACTATGAGGTGATTGGCAAAGAAGTTATACCAGCCGACCAGTACGATAAGATCATCAAATACTCTAACCCAGACCTTGGGCCAGATGCTGCGACTGCTTCAATATTTTACTGTACAGGCACAAAAAACGGGGATCCTGGTACTGGTGATGCTTACCGTGCAGTTGTGCGCGTAGTTTTCACACAAGCAAACTAAAACATAACCATTTACAAAAGGTAGTAAAGATAGTAAAAGTTATTGACAACTACATGTTTGTGTGATAGAATATGATCAATCGTGTGGGAGTCGCAAAGGCAAGGAGTTGCTTGAGCGGCTTGCGGTCAGCGAGCAACTAAGTTAAGGGAGAAAATTATGAGTAAAGAAGCACGAACTTCAACACGTCCAAACGAACGAACAACACGTTCACGTTTGATCGCTACAGGTATGGGTGTATTAGCGCTGCTTGCTGCTGCAGGTATGGCTAGCCGTGGTGAAGCAACACCAGTACCATGTGACCCAGTTATTGACAACAACTGTGTACCTGGTGGTCCAGAGAGCACCTTGCCTACACTACCTGAAAAAGGTGAAGACACTACAACTACAACAGCTGAAGTAACTACAACTACAGCTCCTTCAACAACAACTACTTTTGAAGTCACTACAACTACTATGAATGTACCACCAACAACTGAGTATGTTCCACCTGTAGTTACAACTGCTCCAGTAGTTCCACCAGCACAACCACAGGCACCACACACCTTATAAGGTGAGAAATAAGGAGACTAACTATATGAAAAAATTACTTATAGGTTCAATCCTTGCAGTAGCCGCAGTAACCAGCATGGCTCTCGGCACCGCAAAGGTACAGGCCGCTCAAATTCCTTGGACTGGCGAGAACTTGCCATCTATCAAGACTCCAGTATTTAACATCTATAGCAACATTCCAGCTGGTGTAGGTGATGAATCTGACTTTGTTACGCTTCGCAAGAGCAATGGTGATCCAACCGTTCCTGCAGCTACTAACAACTTCATTGATCCAGTTACAGCAACTTGTGCTGTTGGTGAAAAGTTTGACATTCGTACTTACGACCACAACGGCGCAGACGATCATCTAAACGACAATGGTAACGGTCCAACCGTTGCTCATGGTGTAAGCGTAGCAATGCGTGCTCCATTGGGCGTAACCAATAACAAGTTTGTTTTCAGCAGTACACTTAGTGCCGCTAACGCAACTTCAGTAACAGATCGTGGTACCCTAAACTGTGCGTCAAACGTTCAGCTAAAGCTTGTACCTCACACTGTTAAAGTCTACTCAACAGCTTATGGTTGGGTAAACGCGAGCGACAGCTCAGTAAATGGTAACCTTACACTCGGTAGCCCAGTTGCCGGTAGTGGTAACCAATGGGGTTGTTGGCAGTATCGTATCGTGGTTGTTTACACCGTAGAAGTGGTGCCTGCACCTACTCCTCCAACGCCACCTACTCCCCCAACTCCAACACCAGTTCCAACTGTTCTTCCAAACACTGGTGCTGGCGACGTGATCGGTTTCTTCGGTGCAACGACAGCTGCTGGCGCAACTGCTCACTACGCTTACAACAAGCGTAAAGCAAGCAAGCGCAGCTAGTTAAATAACCTGTGGAAAAACACTAGCGCAATCGTAAGAAATGTGCTAAGGTTAGGACAGTAAAGAGCACTGACTGACCGCTCACAAAATACTCTTAGAAATCCCCAGCATCAAGTTGGGGATTTCTTTTTTACCCCTGTTGTGGTATACTATCGCGGTTACCGAATGCGGTCTGATATCCCTTCCGGATGCAAGACCAACGCTTGGTCCCATACCACTCCGTGGAATAAGACCTACTCGGTCCCATACCACTTTGTGGAATAAGACCTACTCGGTCCCATACCACTCCGTGGAATAAGACCTACTCGGTCCCATACCACTTTGTGGTATCGAACCTCGCTCGGAGGAAGAGAATATGTAAACACATTCTCTCCACTCCTCGCTCGGTCCCATCGTCTAACGGTTAGGACACCAGGTTTTCATCCTGGCAATAGGAGTTCGATTCTCCTTGGGATCACCAGAAAACGCCCCAGTTTTATGCTGAGGCGTTTTCTTTTGATTAAATGACGAAACATAGACGTAATCAGCGAAGCTGCACAAAATCCTTATGCTTGCAATTCTTAAGGCATGCTAGATAATCATTGGCAATGAGTGAAGTACCAGAGATTGAAATAATTGGTTCGGCAATCACCGATAGAGATGGTAACCCAGTTACAAATGAAACCCCTGAGCCACCTCAATTTTCGAGACGTGCTCTACTTCTAGGGATGGGTGCAACTGGTGCTGTAATGTTGACAGCTGGTGTAGTTGCCGGTCGGTCAAACGCAATGGACAGGGCCCTGAATTGGCTCAAGAAAAAGGGCTCAGACAACTCAAGCTTTCCAGATTGTCCAAACGATGCATCTGTCGCAGTCGATCAGTTTGATCAAACTCATGAAATTGTTCTTGAATCGTCTAAAGACCCCTTGCTTGATAGTGTTGAGAACGGTGTAAAACGTGATTGGAAGCATTTGGTTGTATATCCTGGTATTTTGACATTAGATCCTGGAGTCGAGGTACGTACTTCACCATTTGCTGATGCCGAGAGTACACCGATAGATAAGCCCTTGTACGTTCAACGACCATTTCTGGTTAGATCCACTATTGCAACCAATCAAGAAGCCATCACAATTGAAGATATTACCGCACTTACAGAGGCTGAGATCCCAAGTGGTACGTTAGGTTTCTTTGCACCAGATTCAAACGAGATTATGTACCTTGATTACAATAAAGAATTTGTGGGTATCGACAGATACTCACGAGCGCCTAACAGTGTCTCACAACGTGAAGTTGAGGAGTCGGGTGCGTTTGGGTTGTCACAGGAACGAGTCGAGGTGAAAGGTCGCAATTTACAAGGTGGAATGATTTATCCGTATCTGTATGATTACTCTGGAGGCACATATTGGTCTGTAGAAACGCAAAGCTATTCTTGCATTGAGCCGAGCATAGATTTCATAGTACTCATGCGCTCGGCTTTTGTTGATGATCCTGCTGCAGCGGTCAAAGCATTTGCCGCTGGCAAGCCACCAATCGATATTCCTACCCAAAAATAGCTCGTATTATTCTGTGACTGGAAATAGCATAATGAGCTATGTCCCACTCTTGGTATACTTAACGCATGAAAACAGTGGCCGTGAGATTGCATGACGGACAGGACCTACTCGAAGAGATCCAGAAGTTAGCTACTAAACATGACATAAAAGCAGGTGTCATCTTGTCGGCAGTCGGCAGCTTAAAAATCTCAAATATACGTGTTCCAGTGATCGATGGCCAGGTTAAGTACATACATCCAACCAATCTAGAGATAGATAATGTACATGGCACCGTGTCGATAAATGGCTGCCATTTACATATTTCAGTATCAGATGTAGAAGGTGTGCTGAGCGGCGGACATTTGAAAGTAGGTTGCATAATTCGCACCACCTGTGAACTGATTATTGGCATACTTGATCACACTGTGTTTAGCCGAGAGCCTGATGAACAAACAGGCTTCGATGAATTAGTGATATCGTCATCTTCATCGCAATCTGCCAATTAAAAAAGACCCGGCGTATGACCGGGTCTTTTACTACTAGAAGGATATTAGTTAGCTATAGACACGTTTGTTTGATTGCTACTTGTATTGCTACCTGAGCCGCTACCAGCGCCACCACCGTTTGTATTGCCAGTACTATTGGCGCTACCACTAGTGCTAGTCTGAGACGTATTACTAGTACTCGTCACATTATTATTGTTAGTTACGGTTGAATTGACTGAATTTGCATAACTAATGCTGTTATTCGAATTCGGACCGGTATTGCTAATGGAGCTGCTTGAACCTCCACCCCCCGAACCTCCACCAGAACCTCCACCTCCCGAACCAGATCCGCCTGAGTTAGATAAACTACCATTGAAGCCATTTGATGAGCTGTTCCAGCCTGAGCCGCTACCAGCGCCACCACCATTAGTGTTGCCATCTAATAAGGCATTGCCGGTAAAGGCGCCTTGAGTCGTATTATTGCTATTCATCAAATTGTTATTATTCCTCTGATTGTCATTGCTTTGATTATTGTGAGTAATCGAGTTGTCTGAGTTTGGACCAGTTGTATCAATACTGTCGTTAGTATGGTCACCCATGCCGCTACATGCGCTATTACTACCAGAGCCCCCTCCTGAGCCGTTGGTGATTGCTATGCTTGTAGTATTGCTGCTGCTATTGCTGGCATTGCCAGTATGTGCACCGCCACCACCGCTCATGCTACCCCAGTTTGTTTGCCAGTTTCCTGCGTTACTAGCCATATAGGCTGTAAAGGCTGCATGCCATTGTTCATATGTATACCCTTGTGCTTGCCATGCTGCTGGACTCCAGCTGCCCCAATCACCCATGCTGCCAACATTGGTGTTACCACTGACAGTCGCATTCCCGCTGACGGCCGTCTGTGTGGTGTTATTGTTGCTTTGCACAGCGTTGGTGTTGCTCACCGTACAGTTCTGTGTACTTTGCTGACTAATTTGATTTGTTGAGCCAGGCCCCGTGTTTGAAATGTTTGTTTGAGCGGCTGCTAGTCCGGTAAACCCGAACAGTGCAGCAATGGTTGCAACTACAACCGAAGTACTACGTACCATCAACGACTTCTTCATGCCGCTCCCTCCTTAAATTTAACCTTTACAAT
>CAYLGV010000007.1:0-30216 GCA_964383395.1 uncultured Candidatus Saccharibacteria bacterium | reverse complement strand
CCGGTGAATTCTTACGTATGTTGATTAGTGGTGAGCGTCGCAAGGCTATGGTGGCGGGCAAGCTCCTTACCGATAGCGATATCATTGAATTAGTCCGAAAGATCTTTAATCTAATTGATACAAATGAGGAATTCATTCTTGATGGTTTTCCTCGAACCATGGCTCAGGCTGACTGGTTACTTAACCAGGTAAAGCACGGTCAACTCAAAGTAAGTGCTGTTATTCATATCAAGGCCTCGGAGCAAGCGGTTCATGAACGTTTGATGTCACGTGGACGCCCAGATGATAACCCAGAGGCGATCAAAGAGCGTTTCCAAGAATATGAAGACGCTATCAAGCCAATTCTCGAAGATTTTAAATCAGCAGGCGTGCGCGTTTGCGATATTAATGGAGAGCAATCGATCGATGCTGCACACGACGACATCGTAGCTGCTATTGGTGAATCTATATGATGACCAAAGTTAAAACGGCTGACGAGATTCTGGCGATGCGCGAGAGCGGACGTATGCTGGCCACAGTACTGGATATACTGCGCAAGCGCGTGGAACCAGGCATGTCCACTAAAGAGCTATCTGAGATCGCCAAAGAAGAGCTTCGTGCCTTGGGCGGCCAGCCGCCATTCTTGGGCTTTTATGGTTATCCTGATGTTCTTTGTGTCTCAGTAAACGACGAAGTAGTGCATGGTATTCCACGACCAAAACACATTCTAGCTGAGGGTGACATTGTAAGTATGGATTTCGGAGTCACGTATAAAGGTATGGTGACCGATGCAGCCATCAGTGTGGTGCTTGGTAAGGGTAGTGAAGAAGCTCTTAAGCTGGTTGAAGCAACTGAGCGATCAATGATGGCTGGTATTAAAGCTGTTCACGGTGGAGTTAAGACTGGTGACATTGGCGCTGCCGTAGAAGCAGTGTTAGCTCCTGCTGGCTATGGTATCGTCCGTGATCTCGTTGGTCACGGTGTAGGCCACAGTCTTCATGAAGATCCAAACATCCCAAATTACGGTCCAGCTGGACGAGGCGAAAGGCTAGAGACAGGCATGACAATTGCTATCGAACCTATGGCGACCCTAGGTGGCTATAAGGTGGTAACAGATAGCGACAAGTGGACTATCCGCACAGCCGACGGCTCTTTGTCAGCCCACTTCGAGCACACAGTACTCATCACTGACAATGGTGCTGAGATACTCACCACACTCTAAGTTTAGTAATCGCCCGCTTGGCTATTCTGAAACATCTTACTTGCTGAGAGCCAAGGGTTAGCGGTATACTTTGCCTATGCGCGAATCATCGCCGTCGTATTTCTTTGGACTCGATATCGGTACCTCCACCGTTCGTTGTGTGGTGGGTATGTTTAATCCCGATCAGCCAGGCCAACTTTCCATAGTTGGTCATGGTTCAGCACGCAACATCGGTATGCGTAAGGGAGTAGTGGTTCATCTCGATGATGTCACCGAGGCTATTACCCATGCTGTCACGGAGGCGGAGCGTATCTCAGGCATACAGCTTAATGGTGCAACCGTAAACGTAAATGGTACCCATGTCTCTGGCCTAAACTCAAAAGGTGTAGTGGCTATCAGTGCAGGAAATCGCGAGATTAGTACTGATGATCGTTTCCGTGCCGAAGAAGCTGCGACAATTATGCAGCTGCCGCCTAACCGCGAGATTATCCAGGTATTTGCCAAGAACTACCGTGTTGATGGACAGGATAATATCAAAGACCCTGTGGGTATGAGTGGCGTACGGCTAGAAGTCGATACGCATATTGTCACAGTGTCTTCACCAACCCTTAAGAGTCTCACAGCCACACTAGAACGCTCTCACGTCGGTTTTAATCACATAACCGTCTCAAGCCTTGCTGCAGCCGAAGCCGTGCTCACACGTCAGCAGAAAGAGTCAGGCACGGTACTACTCGATATAGGTGCTGGTACAACTAACCTGGTTGTAGTAGAAGATGGTGAGATCCAGCATGTTGCCGTACTGCCTATCGGCGGTATTAACATTACAAATGACCTCGCAATTGGCCTAAAGACTGATCTCGATGTGGCCGAACAGGTAAAGATCAAGCACGCTACGCTTGAATCCCCAGATTACTCAGATGTAACATTTACATTCCAAGAGCAAACCTACAGCTTTACCAAGCGTGACATCCATATGATCACCGAAGCTCGTGTAGAAGAGTTATTTGAATATGTCGACAAAGAGCTCAAGAAGATTGGTCGTTCTCGAAAACTACCTGGGGGTGCAGTCATTGTCGGCGGTACAGCTAAATTGCCTGGTTTAGCGGATTATGCCAAGGAAAAGCTACAGCTGGCAGCTCGTATTGGTGAATTACAGCCACTACAGGGTTTACTTGATGTCGTTGATGATCCATCATTTGCAACGGCAATCGGTCTCATGCAACTAGATATGCTGCTTATGCCCGAACCGGCTACCTCTCAACACGGAGCCCCAAACCAAAACGCTCTCGGTATGGTCGAAGGTCTCCTCAAACGCTTCCGCAAAAAGTAAAACTACTACATTTGGTCCGTAATGGGATGGGCATGCTTGCAGGCAATATGGTTAGAGATATGTTCTTTGGGGGTGGGTGCTACAAAATGTGTACGGGGTTATAACGCCGTGTGTACGCTGTGATAACAACGTTATAACTTTATGACCATTGCATCTAAGTAGCGGATATGATGGGGAATGGCCATGGTTGTAGGCAAGGGGGTCGGCTATAGGCCGTCAGGAAAACAAGAGTGGTCATTTGGCGTTTTCCGTACCCTTGCCTGCAAGCATGGTAGTTCCCTATGTTGAACCGCATGGTCACATCAGGTATACTCCAATCTATAAAGAGTAAGTAAGGATAGGTGTACCTCGCATGCCGCAAGTCAACCCTGCTATTGAAACATTCGCACGCATTAAAGTTATTGGTGTAGGTGGTGCCGGTGGCGCCGCTGTGAACCGCATGATTGAAGCGGGTGTCGATGGTGTCGAATTTATTGTCGTAAACACTGATGCACAAGCGTTGCATCACTCACAGGCACAGACCAAGATTCACATCGGTCGTGATGCCACTCGTGGCCTTGGGGCTGGTGCTGATCCTTCGGTTGGTCAGAAGGCTGCTCAAGAATCACTCGAAGAGATTAAAAAAGCTGTTGAGGGTGCTGACATGGTCTTCGTCACTCTTGGTGCTGGTGGTGGTACGGGAAGTGGTGCAGGTCATATCGTGGC
The DNA here is from genome assembly GCA_964383395.1 of uncultured Candidatus Saccharibacteria bacterium. Classification (GTDB taxonomy): domain Bacteria; phylum Patescibacteriota; class Saccharimonadia; order Saccharimonadales; family CAYLGV01; genus CAYLGV01. The sequence continues at coordinate 27,001 of CAYLGV010000007.1, read as the reverse complement.
CCAGGCTGCTGAAGAAGCTGGCGCACTTGTTGTAGGTTTTGCTACAAAGCCATTTGCTTTCGAAGGTGAGAAGCGTCGTCGCAATGCTGACATTGCTATCGATAACCTCCGTAAATCAGTGGATACCTTGATTATTATTCCAAATGACCGCTTATTGCAGACCATAGATCGCCAAACACCATTACTCGAAGCCTTCAAGGTAGCTGATGATGTGCTGCGTCAAGGCGTACAGGGCATCTCTGACCTGATTACTGTCCATGGTCTAATCAACCTCGACTTTGCTGACGTAAAGGCTGTTATGAGCCACGCTGGCTCGGCTTTGATGGGTATTGGTCGTGCAGCTGGCGAAGATCGCGCTATCATTGCTGCTCAGCAAGCTATCGAGTCACCATTACTTGAGGTATCTATCGATGGTGCTCGCGGCATTCTCTTCAATGTCATTGGTGGCAGTGACATGTCCATGCACGAGATCAACCAAGCTGCAGAGACGATTACTACAGCGGCAGATCCAGAGGCCAACATCATATTTGGTGCTACTATCAGTCCTGAGCTAGACGGCGAAATGATCATTACGGTAGTCGCGACTGGTTTTGATGACGCCTACTATGCAAATCGTGCCGCCAAGACTGCTACTGCCAATCCAGTAGTAGCCAAGACTAACGACAACGATATTCGTGACATCGACATGGATCTACATGACAACGATGCTCTCGATGATATGCACGATATGCAGACCGACACCCCTATGCCCAACATATGGACATTGGATACCGATGAGGACAAAGATAAGAAGCTCGAAGATGATACTAGGGCTAAAGACGGCTCACATGAGTTAGTTACGCCTACCGACACCCTTAACGATATGTCGCCTGAATCAAGTGATCACAACCAGCCAGTAATTGGCTCCCATGAAGAAGATGAACTTGAAAAACCATCGTTCCTGCGTCGTCTAACAAAGCGCAAAGAAAACAAGGACGATAAAAAATCCAAGGACCTCGAGAAATAACAGGGGTAGAGACGGTAAAAAATACACCGTTTTTAGTCTTGCAAAACCCTGTATATAGGACTATCATCAAAAGCATAGACGCTATATATGGTGATAAAAATATAGTAATAGCACGTTGAAAGTGAATACATAATTTACACGAGGAGGGATGCATAGCATGAAATGCAGCCAATGCTCGTCAGTAGACACAAAGGTTATTGAATCACGTGACGTGAGTGAAGGTGAGGCAATTCGTCGCCGCCGGGCTTGCCCGGACTGCGGCTTTCGCTTTACGACCTATGAGCGCCTGGAGCGCCCACAACTCATTGTTATCAAAAACGATAACACCACTAGGGAACTCTTTAACCGTGAAAAACTACTGGCTGGCCTGTATAGGGCCTGTGAGAAAACTCCCGTTACCAGTTTGCAATTAGAACGATTAGTTTCTGATATTGAGCATACTATCCATGCCTGCGGTGATCAGGAGGTGAGCACCACACGTTTAGGTGAAATGGTAATGGAACGACTCGCAGTGCTAAACGAGGTTGCGTACGTCCGATTCGCAAGTGTTTACCGACGCTTCAAAGATATTGCTGGTTTCGAAAAAGAACTACTGCAAATTAAGGAGCGCAAGGTGAAGCTACCTGCTGAATCCTAGGCATTTTTAGCTACTAAGGGGTGATGATAGGGGTATCATCATTCTGAAGGAGCTAAAAACGCCAACCGAGAGACGGCGCAAGAACTCTAAATAAAAACAACAAATAATTATTACATAAGTGAGGGTAAAACTATGGGACAAACAACAATCCTGGGCCGCAGGCGCTTCTTTACGGCCCCTAAGACTAAGGCTTACGATGAGCTCAAATGGGCAAAGCGTGACTCTGTTATCATGAATCCAATGACTGGTAAGCCAGTCTTTGAGCAGCTTGGCGTGGAATTTCCAGAGGGCTGGTCACTCAACTCTATCAACATTGTGGCCCAGAAATATTTTACAGGTACTCCAGGCACACCAGAACGTGAAGATAGCCTCAAGAAGCTTATCAATCGTGTGGCTGACACTATTACAAAAACAGGTCTACAAGAAGGTTATTTTGAGACGCAGGCTGAGGCCGATGACTACCGCGAAGAGCTGAAGTACATCCTCGCAACCCAACGTGCGGCTTTTAACTCTCCAGTCTGGTTTAATATTGGTGCCCCTGAGCGTTCACAGCAGGCTAGTGCTTGTTTCATCTTGGGTATCGAAGACACGATGCCTGCTATCCTTAACTGGTATGTCGAAGAAGGCATGGTCTTTAAGGGCGGCTCAGGCTCAGGCATTAACTTGAGTGTTATCCGTTCCTCTGTTGAGAAGCTCGGTAAGAGCGCTGGTACGGCTTCGGGCCCGATCAGCTTTATGCGTGGTGCTGACTCTTCAGCCGGCGCTATTAAGAGTGGTGGTAAGACTCGTCGTGCCGCCAAAATGGTGATCCTTAATATTGATCACCCAGATGTTGAAGAATTTATCTGGTGTAAGGCACGTGAAGAACGCAAAGCTCGTGACCTACAGGCCGCCGGCTGGGATATGAGCTTGGATGGCAAAGATATCCACTCTGTTCAGTATCAAAATGCCAACAACTCAGTTCGTGTAACTGACGAGTTTATGGAAGCTGTTGAGAATGACGGTGATTTCGAATTACGCGCAGTTAAAGACGGTTCTCCGGTAAAGAAGGTACGAGCTCGCGACCTATGGCGTCAGATTGCTGAGTCAGCATGGGAATGTGCTGATCCAGGTTTGCAGTTTGATACTACTATCAACGACTGGCACACGGCACCAAACGCTGGCCGCATTAACGCTAGTAACCCTTGTTCCGAATACATGCACCTCGACAACTCCGCCTGTAACCTCGCAAGTATTAACTTGCTTAAGTACCTCGGCGAAGACGATGTGTTTGATATCGAAGCTTTCAAGCACACAGTAGAGGTCATCTTTACTGCTCAAGAGATTTTAGTTGGTTACAGCGAATACCCAACAGAGAAGATTGGTAAGAACGCTAAGGCTTATCGTGAATTGGGCCTAGGTTACGCTAACCTTGGTGCTATGTTAATGGCCAAGGGTCTTCCATATGACAGTGATGAAGGTCGCGCTATTGCTGCTGCCATCACCTCTCTTATGACTGGTCACGCTTACGCTACTAGTGCTCGTTTGGCTAATCGTGTTGGTCCATTCGCTGGCTTCCAGAAGGATCGTGACGGCATGCTACGCGTACTACGTAAGCACCGAGAAGCTGTTTCTAAGATCAATGCTGCCTGGGTTGCTGAAGATCTTCTGAGCGCTGCTGCTGGTTCTTGGGACGAAGCTGTTGAGCTAGGCGAGCTGTACGGTGTACGCAACTCCCAAGCAAGTGTGTTGGCTCCAACTGGCACAATCGGCCTTATGATGGATTGTGATACCACGGGTATCGAACCAGATCTTGGCCTCGTGAAGCTTAAGAAATTGGTTGGCGGTGGCAATATGACCATCGTGAACCAGACCGTACCTCGTGCATTAAAAGTACTCGGCTACAGTAAGTCTCAAATCGATGACATCATTAACTATATTGATGTAGAAAAGTCTATAATCGGTGCACCTCAACTCAAGCCAGAGCATTTGCCAGTCTTCGCTTGTTCAATGGGCGACAACTCAATCCACTACATGGGTCACGTAAAAATGATGTCAGCAGTACAACCATTTATTTCTGGTGCTATTAGCAAAACCGTTAATATGCCTGAAGAAGCAAGTGTCGAAGATGTTGAACAACTACACATGGAATCATGGAAACTTGGCCTCAAGGCTGTCGCTATCTATCGTGATAATTGTAAGGTGGCTCAGCCGCTCTCCATGGCCAAGAAAGATACCAGCAAGCAAGATGCGGCGGATGCGGCAGCTCTAGCAGCTGCAACGCCGGCAGCTGTTGCCGAAGCAGTTAACGATAAGTTTGTTGTTGTCGGTGGAGCTATTCGTCGCCCAATGCCAAAAGTGCGTCCTTCAAAGACTTTCTCCTTCACGGTTGCTGACTGTCATGGTTACTTTACTGTTGGTGAGTACGAGGATGGTGCGCCGGGCGAGCTATTTGTACGGGTAGCCAAGATGGGATCAACCCTTGCTGGCCTGATGGACTCCTTTGCCCGCTCGGTAAGTTATGGTCTTCAGTACGGTGTTCCACTCAAGGTATATGTAAAGGGTATGGCTCACATGTCATTTGCACCATCAGGTATCACTGACGATGCTGATATTCGTACCGCTACCTCACTTGTCGACTATATCTTCCGCCGCTTGGCAATGAGTTACTTGTCATTTGACGATCGACTTGAGCTTGGCCTCGCTTCTATCGAAGACATGCCAGAAGAACAGACGAGCTTCCTCGAAGAGCCAGTTGCTGTTGCAGCGGCTGAAGCAGTTATTGCTCCAGCGGTTACTGTGGCCCCAGAGCCAACACCAGTTCCACAGTCAACTCCTGCTGCAGCTGCTCCATCACAAGTTGTGAACACGCCAGCTCAAAAGGCCACCAAGCAAGATGATGCGGCACCAATGTGCTTCAACTGTGGCAACCAGACTCAGAAGGCTGGTAGCTGCTATGTCTGCTCGAGCTGTGGCTCCACTACGGGTTGTAGCTAAGAAGTCCCTCAACCCAAAATCTAGCTAATACATCATTCAAACATCTTAATGCTTGTGGATAACTTTAGCAATATTTATAAGCTGTAGTTAATTCAACTACAGCTTATTTATTTAGAACACCGTGATCAGAGTTAACCCAACAGCTAATAATTATCTTATGTTGTTATAACAACAACTAATGGTATGCTTTAATGCGTCTAAAATTTTCTCAAAATACGCAGCAGGCTTTTAGGGTCTCCACCTCTTGAAGCCAGGTGTTAAAAAGAGGATATTAGTAGTAGGTTTAAAAAACCAAAACAAAAAACCAAAAACAAAATGAATAAAAAAATCACACACCTGAAGGTATTCTTCTGCTATTGGTTAGCAGGATTGATTACCTATACGCGTGCGCGCACTGGCGTGCCTGTGCGTAGTATTGGTGTGTTGATGCGGACAATGGTAGCGTTGGTATCTGTTTTAACGGTTGTTAACCTCATAACTCTAAATACAGCCTTTGCTCAAACGCAAGGGTACAACACTGTAGACAGTAGTATCACTACAGGTATGGCCGTAGGTGTTGCAACCACAGAGGGCAGAGATGCCAAACCAATGATAGAAAAGGCTCGCTCAAGTCGAGCTGATCAGTCATTGGGAGTTGTAGTTACCCCAGATAGTAGCCTGGTAGCTGTCAGTAGTGGAGCTAATCAAGTATTTGTAGCTAGCTCTGGTGTAGCATCGGTATACGTCAGTAACATAAACGGTACGGTTAAGAGGGGTGATCTGCTTGCTCCATCTCCGATTGCAGGTGTGCTCATGACCGCTTCTGCGGGTACCAAAGGCATAATGGGTGTAGCGGTGGAAGATTTCCCGAAAATTAGCAAAGATCTTACGGTTAAGGACAATAACGACAAAGAAGTAAAAACAAAAGTTGGCCTGATCAAGATGAACATGGACGTGAAGCTCACCAGTAACGCAGAAGAGAGCAACAAGTCTTTCTTGCAAAAAATTAGCGAAACTTTTGTTGGCCAACCTGTTAGCACAACCCAGGTGGTGGTAGCCATGATTATCTTGCTGGTTCTGTTGTTTGTGGTAGGAGGCATCGTTTACGGTGCTATAAGTAGTTCGATTATTTCACTCGGTCGCAATCCTCTCGGAAGAGGGGTGATCATGCGCGGATTAGCACAAATATCAATTTTAGTTGTCGTCGTCTTGGCCGTCGGCCTGGCAGCGGTTTACGTGGTGTTACGGATATAGCAAATGGATAACATGACCCCACCAAAACCAGTCGAAGACATCATGACTCCCGAAGACTCACTAGAGAGAGTTGATACTATCCCAGTTACTCAGAGTCCTGGTATAAACCAAAACTACACTACGAGCAGAAGCGTAGTTAGTTCTGTGAATGCTCAATCAGCCACTTCTCTATCAGCAACTTCTTCATCAGCCCCTTCATCTCTAGGTAGTAGGCCAAACTCTAGACAAAAAAATCTGTTTAACAAGGTTGGTGTAACTTCTCTGGTGCTGCTTGGATTCATGCTACTCATGGTGGGCGGTGTATTTGGATACCAAAAACTCCATACACCTTCACCGACAGCTGCTGATCAATTAGCGAAGATCAAGGATCAAACCGTACAGCTAAGCCAAGAAGGCATAGGCAACAATACGTCTAGCCTACGCCCAGGTGTGTCTACGATGTACGTTAACGGTGATATATCACTTCAGGGTGTTCTACGTGTATCAAATGGCACAACTGGTTATGGTCAATTCGATAGTAGTGATTTAACAGGCAAGCAAACCTATAAACTACCAAATGCTTCGGGCACAATCTGTTTAGATTCTGGTAATTGTGCTGGCACTACTGGCGCCCAAATTGCTGCCTTGAATGCTCAACTTGCTGCTTTGGGCTTGGATGTGGCCGCGATTGATACTACATCTACCACCACTACAGCTGCCACTAATGGTGGGGTACAAAAACTGAACGGTTTAACAGGCACTATTTCATTACAAGGTACTTCTAACCAGATTATTGTTACAGATGCAAATGGCACTATAACGTTCGCTCTCCCACAGGACATAAATTCTACGAGCTCACCGACTTTCGCAGGCTTAACGCTCAATGGAACTGCTACACAAAATGGTTACCAGCTTTGTGACGACTCCAATAATTGTGGTTTCGCCAGGGGTGATATGGCTATTTTGCAGGGTGGGAATTCATACTCCACCAATATCATCGTAGGAGCCTATGACAATTTTGGTCTAAGCTTGATTACTAATAATACGAACCGACTCAGTATTACTAATAATGGCTTGATTACCGTTGGTGGGGCTACGACTGACCGAGTGCGTGTCCTAGGTGAAATAGGTGGCTCAAGTCCGTTTGTTTTCCAGGGAGCTACTGATAACTTCTTTAGAACAACTTTGCAGGTGACAGATCCAACTGCCAATCGAAACATTATTTTGCCAAATGCTGACGGTACTGTTTGTTTGACAAGTGGTAACTGTAGCGGTGCTGGTGGTTATGGCGATGTATTAAACGGTGGTAATACATTTAATTCAGCAATTACGCTTGGTACCAACGATAATTATGGACTTAATCTTAAGACATTTAATACTAATAGAGTAACTATTAGTAATACGGGTGCAATTAGCTTACTCGGAGACACATCAATAAGTGCTAATGCCACTTTAGGTGCGAGTAGTAGCTCAAGGATTAAAGTCCTTGGTCAGGTATTGGGTGGTACACCACTTGTCTTCCAAGGAGCAACCAATGACAGCTTCGCTACCTCTTTTGTAATCAGTGATCCAACTGCTAACCGCACTATCATCTTCCCAAATGCCGACGGAACAGTCTGTCTGACAAGTGGTAACTGTGCTGGACTGGGTGGTAGCGGAGATGTTCTGCAAGGTGGCAATAATTTTGGGGCAACGATGGTTCTGGGTAGCAGTGATAACTTTGACTTGGAACTTAAGACAAATGGTGTAACGCGTTTGAGTATAACTAACACTGGCGATGCCACTTTCAGTGCAGGCTTAAGCGTTAACGGAAGTACAACCCTAGGTGATGCAAATACAGATCGAGTTACAATCAATGGTCAAATCCTTGGGGGTACACCACTTGTTTTCCAGGGTGTTACTGATAATGGATTTGCTACATTCTTTACCGTTGCTGACCCAACCGCCAACCGAACCATAACCTTACCCAATGCTGATGGTACGATTTGTTTAAGTAGTGGTAACTGTAGCACGAGCGGTGGCACGGGTGATGTTAACAATGGTGGCAATAATTACAACAGTACTATGGTGCTCGGTACCAATGATAATTTTGGCCTTACACTCAAAACCAACAACACAAATCGCATCACAATTGATAATAATGGCTTAACCACGGTAGTCGCCGATTTTGTCGTTGATGGCAATACGCTTTTTGGGGCTGATGCTAGCAATTCTACGACATTACAGGGTGGAGATTTATTCGCACCAAACAACCTAAATATTGATACCTATACTCAATATATAGATACGCTTAATAACACTGTTGGCTTTGGAGTAATCCCAGGCAGCACTGCGAGAGTGAATATTTTGGCAGTCACAGGTGGCGACGCACTAACCGTAAACAATGGCAATGGTTCTGGGAATATTTTGAACCTGCAAGACAACGGTGTGAATGTAGTGACCGTAGCCAATAACGGTGTGACAACCTTCAAGAATTCTACCGATTCAACGAGTGCCTTCCAGATTCAGAACACGATCGGGAACACCTTATTAAATGCTGATACGACTAATCGCAGTGTAAATATTAATGGTGGTCCTAGTACGTTCAGCTTCACCGCTAGTGGTGATATGCTAATTAACCGGACCGAATATACAACATCGGGTAATGCATTTGGTCCAGGTAATGTTCGATTGGTTGATCTGAATAATGACACATGGGCTGACATAATAACCACTGGTCAAGGCTTTGTTTCGGTCTTAATGAATAATGGCAATGGAACCTTCGCAAATAAAGTTGATTACACCACAAATATCACTGACGCAATGGGCTTGGCAACGGCTGACTTCAATAGTGACGGCTTCTTGGATGTAGTGATCTCAAGTGATGGAGTGACTGGAACAGATGATTTTGCTGTCTTAATGAATAACATGAACGGTACCTTTGGCTCTGCCAGTATGTACTCGAGTGGTGTTGTTAGTGGCAAAATGTCGGTGGTTGCAGCTGACTTCAATGGTGATGGAAAAGCAGACTTTGCTGCCTCGTCTAACCTGAGCAACAACATTGCAGTCATGTTCATGAACAGTGGTACAGGCAGCTTCAATGCACCAATTACAGGTTTTGGGGCGGGGACTGGGTCTGGAGCAGCTACACAAGTAATAGCCCCAGACCTAGATAACGATGGAGACCCAGACTTAGTTGTCTCGGCACAAAATCAGGCGACATTTGGTGTATTTATGAATAACGGCAATGGTACCTTTGGCTCGAGAATCAATTATTCTACTCCTGGTACCACTCAAGGTTTTACTAGTGGCGACGTAAACGGTGACAGCTACCCTGATGTTATGTATTCAGCAGCGGGAACTAATGACAGCGTCCAAGTTCGTCTCAATAATGGCGACGGTACACTTGCTGCTCCGGTAGGCTATAACATAGGACTTGTTTCAGCGGGCAACGTGTTCTTGTCTAATCTTAAGCTAGATGACTTTAATAGTGATGGCATAAATGACATACTTGCCGCAAACTTCGCCAGCGGTACCGTCTCTATATTGATAAATAACGGCAATGGTACCTTTGCAACTCAGCAGCAGTACACTGCCGGTAATGGCCCAGCTTTTGTAGATACGGCCGATGTAAATCATGATGGGAAAAGAGATGCAGTGGTCGTCTCTGTTGTCAGTAACACCAATAAGCTCTCAATCATGTTTGGTAATGGTGGCACAATCACCCAGAGTAACAGTCTCTCCGTACTTCCTGCGACAGTAAATCACACGGGCTTATATGTAAAATCAAATGTGGGTCAGACAGCCGAACTCATAAAGGTAGTGGATGCAACAGGTGCAAACACCATGTTCAGCATTAACGGGACGGGGGCTGCCGTATTTAGGAATGGCACAGACAGCCTTAACGCGTTCCAACTACAGACATCTTCTGGCTCAACAGCACTTAATTTCGATAGCACGAATAATAAGATCTCCTTGTACAACACCGGTAGTACGACCATGGGCAACTTCACACAGCTCAGTACTACATTACCGGCCGCAAGATCTGGTCATAGTACTGTTATATATAATGGCTATATCTACTCAGTAGGCGGTACTGGCGGTGTATCCACGGTTTCTTATGCCACAGTTGCAGGTGGAAACACAGGCACGTGGTTGAGTACTACGAGCTTACCGGTCAATTTGTCATTGAGCTCGGTCTTTGTTGCCAACGGCTATCTGTATGCGGTCGGTGGTTTTACGAATTCAGCAACTGCAACCACCTACTACGCTCAAATTAATGGCAACGGCACAATTGGAGCTTGGAATACGACCACCAGCTTACCTGCAGCCCGTTACGGCGCAGCGACGGTTACCAACAACGGTTATGTGTATATTCTTGGTGGTGCTGATTCATCTCATTCTGCAACGACAACAGTCTATTACGCTACACTAAATAGTAACGGCACAATTGGCGCCTGGCAGACAGGTACGGCCCTTACTCAAAGTTTGCGTTTTGCTCAGGCGGTTATGCATGATGGTTACTTGTATGTGATGGGTGGCAACGGTGGTGGCAACACGAGCTTAAATACGATTTACTATGCTACACCAAACAGTAATGGTAGTTTAGGCTCCTGGACAACAAGTGGGGTTACCTTGCCGGCGGCTATGCAGTCAGCAGGGCTGTTTAGCTATAACAGCAAGATCTACTACATCGGGGGCTGTAGCGGACCACTGAGTTCGGGTGATGGCTGTTTCTTTGCTCCAGCATCACCATTGGTATACGAGGTTTCTACAAGTGTAGGTGGCGCGCTAAATGCATGGCAGTTATCATCTACCTCATCTGTTTTGGGCGGCCGTGCAGCCTTTGGATTGGCAGTTTCAGGTGGCTATGCATATATAACTGGTGGTTACTTGCCGGGTGGAACAGCTACCTCAATGGTAATGTCGGCTGCTTTGGCTGGCTCTAATAGTGGTACGAACTTTACTAGTACGAGTGCTACCTTCAATACGTCAGTCTACGTTCAGAACGCTGATAATACTTACTTGCTCACGGCTAATCCTGGCAATAACACATTAACTGTTGGCGCGACCACGACATTTAAGAATATAACTGACTCTACGACTGCGCTTCAGGTACAAAATGCCGCTGGAACAACATTACTTTTGGCTGATACGGTCAATAACACCATCAATGTTATGAACTCAACTGTATCAAGTTTGGGTGCCTGGCAAACAGCCGGTAACCATCCGTCAGCACGAGCTTCGGCGGCAACAGTTACCTATAATGGATACATATATAACATTGGTGGCACCGTTGCTGGTGGTGCAGGATCAAACAATGTGTATTACTCAAAACTGGATGTTACAGGCGCTCCTGGTACGTGGAACTCAGCCACCAGTCTGCCAGACCTCAGAAGCGCACATACTGCCGCGGTTGCCAACGGCTATCTATACGTCATCGGTGGAAATGATGATGTATCGACGCTTACTACCGTGAACTACGCCAAGATAAACAGTGATGGTAGCCTGGGTGCGTGGAATACGAGCGCAAATCCTTTACCAGAGGCACGCCAAAACCATGCGACTGTTATTGCTAATGGCTACCTATATGTCATCGGTGGAACAGTAAGCGGCACAGGCCCAGCAAATATACGATCAACGGTGTTATATGCGGCCCTGAATGCTGACGGTAGTAATGGATCATGGACGACTAATGCCAACGCTTTGCCAGCTAACCGCTATAAAGCAAGCGCTGTTGTTAGTAGTAACGGCTATCTATATGTAATTGGCGGGGCTGTTAGTGGTGGCTCAGCCCAGAGCACAGTGTATTATGGCTTAATAAACTCTGGTGATGGTTCGGTGGGGACATGGACCACCAGTGCTAACGCTTTGCCGTCTGTAAACTATACACAATCAACTGTTGTGTCTAATGGAATAGTATATGTTCTTGGCGGGAATAACGGCTCAGCTATAAATACTGTTTCGTATGCCACTCTCAATGGTGGTGGTAGTACTACTACCTGGCAGACCGCCACAGCATTGCCGGGTGCGCGCTACTCGGCTGGAGCGGTCGTTGCTAATGGATATGTATATCTTGTGAATGGATCAGATGGTACATCGAACCAGTCCAGTGTGTACTACTCTCAACTACCTGGAGGTAGAACTGGTTCTGTTTTTGGAGCATACAGCAATACAATTACTGGTGCACTGTATGTGCAGAACACTGATGGCTCATCATTTGTGAACGCTGACACAGCAACATCAAATCTGGCCGTGAACGGCTCAGTCAATGTTAGCTCAGGCCTAACAGTGCAAAGTGGTGGCTTAAATAATATCGGTTTGATTGTAAAGGGAGTGGTCTCGCAGAACGCCAATTTGCAAGAGTGGCAGACAAATACTGGTGCAGTTGTAGGAAGTGTCGGTGCCAATGGCCAACTAAACATTGGTAGTACCACACCCGATGCAACAGGCACCCTTTTAGTACTCGACAATAAAAACACTGCTGGTGATCCAGCAGGCACCAATGGTGCTATGTACTACAACAGTTTTAGTAACAAATTCCGTTGTTACACCAATGGTACTTGGGCTGACTGTGGTGGCGGTGGTTTAGGTGGTGGTGACATACTGCAAGGTGGTAACTCACTTGCAGCAGATGTGACTATTGGTACAAACGATGCTTATGCACTTAACTTTGAAGTAAACAACACAACAGTTCAGACACTGAGTAGTACTGGTCAGGCCACATTTAAGAATGTGAGTGATTCAGCGACAGCCTTCCGTATTCAGAATGCCAGCAGCATCAATATGTTTAGCGTGGATACTACGAACAATCAGATTCAAATTGGTGAGCCGGTTGCCGATGCAACGGGCACCTTGCTAGTGCTGGATACCAAGAATACTGCTGGCGACCCAACAGGTACCAACGGAGCCATGTACTACAACAGTAACCTTGGTAAGTTCCGCTGTTATGAAGCGGGTATTTGGAAGGATTGTGCTGGGGCGGCGGGTGTTGGTACTGGTGATGTACTGCATACGGGTAATACCTTTGGTTCTCAAATCTCTCTTGGTACCCAAGATGCCTTTGGCCTCAATCTTATTACTTCTAATGCTACTCGTCTCTCTGTTAGCGCTACAGGTGCAGTAGCTGTAAATAGTGCGGGTGCTGCTGGTACAGTCGAGAAGTTCCGCGTTAATACACCAACTACCGTAGATAATGCAGCCAACACAATTCTTTCAACCGGTGGTATTAGTGACAAAGCCCTTGTATTGCAGGGTGTATCTGGTCAAACTGCAGCTGTCTTCGAGGTCCAAAATAATACTGGTACGGCAGTTGTATCCATCCTTGCCGCTGGTGGGTCTGTACGAGCAGGTAGCTTTGGCTCAACCACTGCGAGCAAAGCGCTCTTAACAGCCAATGGTGACACTGGTGGCTTCTTGCTTGGAACTTCTAACGACGCCAACAAGGGCTTAGTAGTACGTGGTTTCTCGGCTACACAAAGTGCCAACTTGCAGGACTGGCAGACGAGCAATGGCATCACTCGAGTAGGAGTGACTGCTACAGGTGAGTTCCGTATCTACGATTCAACTGGCACTGAGTCGACACGGTTCATATCAGCCACAAACGGAGGCTTAACTGTACAGACCACTAGTGCTAGCGGCGTATTAACTCTCAACCCCGATGGCGGGCTGGTATTAGGTGGTACTGCGACTGGAAATGTTACTGTTGGGCGCGTTAGCTCAGATGTCCCAGTCGCTATCCGGGGCGCTGTAACACTTACGAATGTAACGAATGCTACGGTTAACTTAGTTGTAAAGGGTAATGCTACTCACACTGGCAATCTACAAGAGTGGCAGAACTCAGCAGGTACCGTATTAAGCCAAATCACCGCTGCAGGTAATTTGGTTACTTCAGCCCAGATCCAAACTGCAGCAGGTAGCTGTGCAACACCAGCTTATAGCTTTACTGGGGATACCGGTACTGGTATTTGTCAAAATGGCTCGCAAACAATTGGCTTTGTAACGGGTGGTACCACGAAGGCGATGCTCAATAACAGCACCTTTGCGATAAACTCAGCTGGAGCGCCTGGTACCGTAGAGAAGTTACGCGTTAATACTCCGACAACGGTAGATAATACTGCCAATGCAATTATCACAGCGGGGGCGGCTGCTAATAAGGCACTTGTAGTGCAGGGTGCAGCTAGCCAGACAGCAAATCTCTTCGAAATACAGTCCAGCGCAGGTACAGTTCTTTCCTATATTGCTTCGACTGGCTCATTCCGAACAAGTGGCTCAGGGGTTGGTGCGCCAGCATATAGTTTCGCGAGTGATACGACGACCGGTTTCTTTGGTGCTTCGGCTGGTCAAATTGGTGTTTCGTCTTCAGGTACAGAAGTTGCTCGCTTTACGAGCAAAGGCTTGGAAATTAGTAGTACAGGAGCTGTCGGTACCGTAGAGAAACTGCGCGTTAACACGCCAACCACCGTTGATAACTTGGCGGCAAGTATTCTGGCAACTGGAGCCACAACATCGAAAGGTTTAGTTGTCCAAGGTGTAGCCTCTCAGACTGCCAATCTGCAGGAATGGCAGAGTAGTGCTGGAACCGTCCTAAATAGTATTAACAGTACAGGGGATATGGTGTTCGGTCAGGCTGCCCATAGCATTACGATAGCTTCGAATACTACCGTTAATGGCAATGGTTACGCGTTAACTATACAAGGTGGAGGAGCGAATGGTAACGGTACTGGTGGTGACCTAAACCTGTATGGCGGTCCTCCAGGAGCTGGTGCAGTTGGGGGCGGTAATGTAAACATTTCTGGTGCTTCAGGCTTTGGAAGTGGTGGTAACGTAAATATTACCGCAGGTATCGGTGGCGTTGTACAAGGTGCTGTCACGATTCAGTCTGGAAGTAATGGGGGCATAACATACGGTGCAACCAACATTAACGCGAACGGTGGCCGCATTAACCTGGGTACTGCAGTCAACTCAGCTAAGTTGAGTGTGGTTAACGATAGTAATACTACTGCAGACGTAGTTTTGTACCTCAGGGGCGCAAGTGGTCAGACGGGTAACTTGCAAGAGTGGCGTAGCAGCGCCGGCGTATTACTCGCTAGTGTGGCTGCTAACGGAGATATGACCCTAGCAACGGGCAGCCTTGATATCACAGCTGGTTCACTCAAAGTTGCTGGTGTTGACCGGATCGATAACACTGGATCGCTTGTTAACGTCAGCTATAACGGCTCAACGATTGCTGTTGCTAAAGGTGGAACAGGTGCCACAAGCTTTACTCCCAACGGCATCTTGTTTGGAGATGGGACAAATGCCGTTCAATCAACAGCCGCAGGCAATAGTGGTCAGTGTCTGATTGCTACTACAGGTGCCGCGCCCGCTTGGGGCTCTTGTGCGCCAGCTTCAAACGGTAATGTGAATCAAGGGGGAAATAATTTTGGTGCTGCCGTTACGCTTGGTGCTACTGACAACTTTGGCATCAACCTTCTTGCCAATAATGTAGCCGTGGCACGCTTCTCTGCAAGCGGTCAGGCTACACTACAAAATAGCGTGGACTCTGTGACGGCTATGCAAGTTCAGAATGCTGCTGGTACCAGTCTCTTTACTGTCGACAGTACTAACTCACGAGTTTATATTGGTAATCCAACGGCTGATAGTACAGGTACAGTACTGGTGCTTGACACCAAGAATACATCTGGTGATCCAACTGGTGTTGATGGTGCGATGTACTACAACTCAAACCTGGGCAAGTTCCGTTGTTACGAAGAGGGCGAATGGAAAGACTGTATCTACAACAATCGCGTAGCTACCAAGGCGAGCGATCAAACCTTCAACTCAACAGCGTATGCGAACGTAAATAACTTGTCATTTGGTGTTGTCGCTAACAAAGCCTATCGTCTGTCATGTTCGCTGCTTGTGTCTGTACCAAGTGGAACGAGCGGTGGCAATATGTCGACCACTGGTCCAGCCAGCCCAAGCCAATATACGGCCACTTTCTTGAAGTCACTTGATCAGTCGAGCGGTGATAACTATGCCACCAGTAGCAGTTATGATGACGCCAGTGCAGCTACCACCTTCCGTGTAAACACTGTGTCTACAGGCGCTAACCGCTTTATAGTCAGTTATAACGCAGTACTAGTAAATGGCGCCAACGCTGGTACGTGGCAACTACGTGCCAAAGCCGTTGATGGTGCAAGCTCGATTACGTTCTATGCCAATAGCTCATGTAATATGCAACCCCTATAAGGATCACCATGAAACATACAAACAATAAATGATATAAAAATAACAACAAAAAGGAAAAGGAACATGGACACAAACAAACAGTTCACAGAAGTTACACATAATACAGGCGCAATAATTGATCCGAATGGAGCGGCTCCGCCAGGTTCATTGACGGCACCAGCTGTACCCGATACTGATGCTACTACTGTGAAGTCAGCAGCTAATCCTCCACCTGCGACTTCAAGCTCATTTAAGCATGTACTTTCTAAACCAGCAGTTAAATACGGCCTCGTGGGGCTTTGTGCACTTCTGTTCGTAGGTGGCGGCATCCTCTTGGGTAAACGTTTCTCACCACCTATACAGATGATTACTAATAGTAGTCAGCTCGACAAGTCGACGCTTTACATTGATTCTTCCAAGAATTCAGTCGGAGTTGTGGCGCCAAACAACCCTGATGGTTTACAGGTTGGAGCAACGGTAAGCGCTGAAGCTCGTGGTACTGCCAATGTTCGTCTCGGCTTACTAAAGGGCAGTGATCCTAGTCTTATCTTTGAAGATAAGCAAAAGAATACCTGGCAAGTCCTAGGTGCAGGCGGAAGTTTGCAGTTCATTCAAGGAACTACCACTCGGGCAAAGCTAGATGAAAACGCATTATCACTGACTAACGCTATAAATGTTGGAGGTGATACCAATGCGAACGCCAATCTGGCTGTTAAAGGTAATACTACCCTAGGCGGTGATGGTAATAGTCTGGTAACTATCCAAGCTGCTAAGGTCAGTACGCCAAACAATCTTAACATTGGTAACAATGCCTTATTTGTAGAAGCTAATAAGGGTTCAGTTGCAATTGGGGCGACAAGCGCCAGCGGCTATAAGCTGTTAGTGGCCGGTACGCTTAAGGTGAACAGTAATCTTGTAGCTGATGGTCAGGTTTTGGCTGCGGCTGGTAGTGCTAAAAGCCCAAGTTTTAGCTTTAATAACAATACCAACACTGGTATTTACGAAGCAGGCTTAAATGTTGTCGGTGTGAGCGCGGCAGGAAACGCCGTGATGCAAATCCAGCCAGGGGTCGCCTATACGGTGAATGGCGCCAACTTTGAAGCTGATGGTTATCTTAGGGCAGGTCGTGGGGGAAGTAATCCTTCTTTCCAAATAGGACGTTTTGCAGGCACGCTTGATGGCAGTGGTTCAGCTACTGTTGCCGATGGTCTGCCAAACGGCTACTCTCGTGTTCTTACGGTTCAGGCTTTCTATAGGGGCAATAGCAGCGAGGCACTTCCGTTGAACATCGACTATGTAAATGGTGGCTCGTTCCAGATTAGTGGTGGCATTCCAGGCCGTCAGTATCGAGCAACCATAATCTATAGCCAGGATGCCTTTGGTTGGTAGGGGTGATTGTTTCTCATGGGGTCAGCTGTGATAGACTGAAGTCATGAAAGCGTTTATCCTTTACCGTCCAAACTCTGAGTTTGCGAGGCGTACAGAAGAGTATGTGCATGATTTCCAATCCACGCGTGGAAAGGAGATTGAGCTTGTAGACATTGATTCTGTTCGTGGTGTATCGGCGCTTGAACTCTATGATGTTGTCGATAACCCTGCTTTGCTTATTACTCGCGAAGGTGGGGAATTAGTGAACCAGTGGCTTGGCATTAACTCGTTCCCACTTATGAACGAGTTAGCTGCGCATCTAGCTCTCTAGTTGTGTCTCTGGTTCAACTGGGTCAGCTGATAGGCTGGGTGGTTGCTCGATTTGGTTATCAGCTTCTACGCTGGAGTCAGTGTATATTTCGGTGCTTGTTTCTGGCGCCACCTCTGGCACTACCTCTGGCGCCGTCTCAGGTTTAGCATCTGGCGACTCTTCTGTGGTTGTTTCTTCTGGTGCTGTTGCTACTGTGGCTTCTGGAGCTTGTGCAGCTGGTTTGCTAGCTGCCTTTTGTTTCTGATCGGATTCACTACTCATGATAGCTCGCTTTTTGTCGTTACCTGTGTCCAAGAGTTCAATTCCAAGGTATGCCGAAAAAAGTCCAGGCAGGCCAAATCCAATTGTTTTAAGAGCGATGTTACCGACATCTTCCGCAACTTCCAAAGGAGTCTCGGCGGGTTTTTCTTTTGCTTCACTTACACCCATTGAAAAACCGGCGGCGATAGCCGCTGGAGCGACGAGAATCATTAAGCCGCCGCCAACCTTGCGCAATGCAGTCGAAACATTCCACGAATTCTTATTTTTGGCCTTTTCTTTACTCATGGCTACACCTTATCAGACAGGTGCCTGATAACCAAAAGCGTCATTTTATGTGTCGTGATGTTAATCGAGATCTTCGGTGAGTTCTTGTTTTGCAATCCGGGCCTTCATGGAAATGGCAGGATCTTTATTGAGTATCAAAATACGGCGTTCACGAAGAGCTTGTTTTACAAGAATACGCACCATGCGAGAACTTGTTAGCCCAACACTTGTCGCAAAAGCTTTTAACTCGTTTTTTGTAGCAGTATCGATTTTTATAGTTAGTCTATCTTCGGCCATGCCAAGATAGTAGCAAATAGATATTACCTAATTATTAACTTTCGAAACCGTTTTTTCGAATCGGATGTTACACGTGTCAAAAGGGTCGCGGTCAAAAAGTAAGTACGCCGTTATCACATTGTTACCACGGCGTGCACACAGAGTTATAACAAATCAGCACCCTACCTAAACAAATGTATTGAGCCAGAGGCTCGAAACCAGAAACCAGAAACCAGAAAGAACAAGACAGACGTCAATAGTCAGAAGAACAGGTTGCTTTTTACAACATTAAAAGATAAAATACAGAGGTTAACAATTGAGAAAACCGTACAAACAGATGCGTCTGTTTGAAAAGCAGCTATCAACTGCAAGGCAAAGGAAGAACAGCATAGTAGAACCTCCGATTAGGGGTTCAAGAAGCTCAGTAGAACCTTTCGGATAAGCCCGTTATCGCTGAAAGTAAGTCCCAACCAGGATGGTACCGTGCCGAAGAGACCCAAGGCGCTCCTGGATACATGGGGCTTTTTTATTTGCGAAAGTTGGCGAAGGTCAACAAAGTCGGCTTTAATCGGCAAGGAGAAATACATGAAATTCAAGCAAGGCACGCGCCGTAAGGCACTCGAGTACGAAAAAGACTTGGTCAAGTATTGGAAAGAGCATAAGACATTTGAAAAGTCGGTCGAGCAACGACCAGCAGAAAATGGCTATGTATTCTATGATGGCCCTCCATTTATTACGGGTGTACCTCATGTTGGAACTTTGTTAGCCTCTTTTATCAAAGATGCAGTGCCGCGCTATTGGACTATGAAGGGCAAGCGCGTTGAGCGCGTCTGGGGCTGGGATTGTCATGGATTGCCAGCTGAGGTGTTTACCGAGAAGAAGCTAGGAATCCAGGATAAACGAGATATTGGTACAAAAATTACTCTCGAAGAATACATCACGACCTGTCGCGAGAACATGGTTCAGACTGGTAGCCTCTGGGAAGATACGATTGATCGTATCGGACGCTGGGTAGATTTTAAGGGTGCCTATAAGACCATGGACAAAGAGTACATGGAGTCAGTCTGGTGGGCCTTTAAAGAGCTCTATAATAAGGGCAAGATCTATGAGGGCGAACGAGTGCTCATGTATTGTACGCGTGATGCTACCCCTATTAGTAAGGCCGAAGTGGCCATGGATAACAGCTATCAAGATATTACTGATCCTTCGGTGTATGCCAAATTCAAGCTAACAGATAGTGATGCCTATCTGTTAGCTTGGACGACAACCCCTTGGACGCTACCTTCTAATACAGCCATAGCAGTTAATGAAGACGTAATATATGCCGAGGTTGAATTGACCGACGAGCAGGGCACGCAGACCCTTATCCTAGCCGAAGCCCTCCTGGACAAGGCTTTGACCAATGAAAAGCATCAGGTGCTGCCATATAAAGTCCTAAAGACCTTTAAAGGCAAGGATCTGGTTGGTCGTAGCTACGAACCCTTGTTTGCAGACAGGGGTAAAAATGCCCATAAGATCTGGCATGCTGATTTTGTGCATGACCAAGAAGGAACAGGCATTGCCCACGAATCACCCGCTTATGGTGAAGACGACTATAATCTCGCAAAAGCTAACAAGTTTCCACTAGTCATCGATACCGACGAAGAAGGCTTCTATACCGAAGGGCCATGGAAGGGCAAGCAGATTTGGGACACCAATAAAGAGGTTGCTAAGACCTTGCATGAGCAGGGCGTGGTTTGGAAGATCGAGTATATTCGTCACAGTTATCCGCATTGTCACCGTTGTGGCACCAAGCTTATGTACCGTGCGCACCCAAGTTGGTTTATGGATATCGATGGTCAGCGCAGCGAGATGCTTGAGCAAAATGGCAATATCAATTGGTTCCCTGAGCACATCAAGCATGGTCGGTTTGAAAAAACCGTTGAATCAGCTCCCGACTGGAACCTGAGCCGTGACCGTTTTTGGGCTACGGCCATGCCAGTTTGGAAGGCCGTGGACGAAAAAGGCGTCGAACACGTAAAAGTAGTCGGTAGCTACACGGAGCTCAAAGAGCTTTCTGGAGTTGAGCTAGAAGACTATCACCGACCATGGGTAGATGATGTCACATTTACAATAGACGGCTTAGAGTACCACCGCATTGATAAGGTGATGGACTGCTGGTTTGAGTCTGGCAGCATGCCGTTTGCACAGTTCCATTATCCATTCGAAAACGTTGTTAAATTTGAGAACAATTTTCCTGGTGACTTCATTGCGGAGTACGTTGGACAGGTCCGCGCTTGGTTCTATTACCTCCATGCCGTGAACGTCGGTTTGTTTGGCAAAGAAGCCTTCAAGAACGTTATTGTTACAGGTACACTTGCTGGTAACGATGGACGCAAGATGAGTAAAAGCTTTGGTAACTACACCGATCCAAACGTGCTCATGGATCAATATAGTGCCGACGCCTTGCGTTTCTTGCTCTTAAGCTCACCGGTGCTTAATGCCGAAGACTATTCACTACAAGATAAAGAGGTTGCTGACGTACAGCGTAAGCTGGCCATGGTGTGGAATATGTATGACTTCTTTACACTTTACGCCGATGTAGACAACTGGGAGTGGGATGGCTCATGCAATGATCCATGTGGTGATCTGAATAATCCGTTGGATATCTGGATCGTCTCACGCCTACATCAAGTGATTGAGGAAGTTGACGGGCATATGCAGCACTACGATCTACCAAACGCGGTTAAGCCGCTGATCCCATTCCTTGATGATGCTAGTAACTGGTACGTGCGTCGCAGCCGCAAGCGTTTCTGGAAAAGTGAAGATGATGGCGATAAGAATGATGCCTATAAGACGCTTTACTATGTTCTCTTGCAACTCAGTCACGTTTTAGCCCCATTTGCGCCGTTCATGGCCGAGGAGCTGTTCCTCAAGCTTACAGGTGGAACTCTGGGTGAGTCAGTACATCTTCGTAACTGGCCTGAGGTTGGCCATGTTAATGAGTTGGTCCTTAAGGATATGGCTAAACTCCGTGACGTCATTACTGATGGCTTGGCACAACGTGCCGAGGCTGGCATTAAGGTTCGTCAGCCACTCAAAAAGGTCACGGCATCTGGTGAGGATGCGCGTTTGTTATTGGCTTTTGAAGATATTGTGAAAGAAGAGCTAAATGTTAAGCTCGTCGAGGAAGTGAGTAAAAAGACTCTCGAGAAGCCAATCCTTGATTTTGAACTAACACCTGAACTAAAGCGCGAAGGTATGATGCGTGAAGTAGTCAGGCAGGTACAGAATGCTCGTAAACAAGCTGGTCTACAGGTAGATGATCGTATTAAGCTTGTACTCACTTCTGAGGACAAAGATCTTTCTAAGGCTATACATGAGTTCGGCGATGCAATTAAGCAGGAAGTGTTAGCTAATCACCTAACTTCTGATGGCAAGGCTTCTTATGAGGCTGTAGTTGTAATTGATGGAGCATCGTTGACTATTCAGCTTGAGAAAAGCTAGAAGATCTCAAATATTTTGAAGGCTTCTAAGAACTGGGAGAACCCAGAGACTTGGTAGACATGGAAGAGCCTTGAGACTTGGGAAACCTGGGTATCTTTCATAAAGGGTCGCGGTCAATTTTTTTCTAACATCGTGCGAACGTTGTTATAACAGGAGTGTAACAACGTGTGTGTTTATTTGCACCCCATGCAACTGAAGGTACGACAAGCGGCAGCAAAGGATCGCCGTAGCTAGCCAAAAGTAGTAAAAGGTCGTTAAAGAATTGAGCGAAATTTGTGCGGAGAACACCTTTGACAATCAGGTGTGTATCTGATAGACTTTGTCGGTATCTATGAAAAAAGCAGTCATTACAACCGGTTCAAAGCAGTACGTCGTCACCGAAGGTGAGACAATTGTCGTTGAGCTGATCAAAAACCCTGGCAAGAGTGTGAGCTTTGTGCCGCTACTAGTGATAGATGGTGATAAGACAACTGTTGGTACCCCTGAAGTTACAGGTGTTAAGGTAACCGCTGAGGTTATTGCCGAAGACAAGCAGGCCGACAAAGTTACTTCAATCCGTTATAAGGCGAAAAAGCGCGTACACACCGTACGTGGTCATCGACAACGCCAAACACATCTGAAGATCACAAAGATCGCCTAGCCCAGTAAAGAGCCCCGAAAGGGGCTCTTTTTTAATTGCATCCAAAGATGGTAGATTTTCGCACTAAATACCACTCATTCTAAGATAAGCAGTGCTATGTTACCCGTAACACAGACTATTTGTATCGGAGAAGAGTTTCGTGCCTAGAAAAGGTCATTTGAGTGGCTTATATAGCTTTGTGCCACCACCTTTGATGCTTACATGAACTCATAGTAGCTACCACGCTCCTCGAATTATTAAAATTTTGTTAAAGTGCATGTGGATAACTTCATATGAATATTTTTACTCATTCAAAATGTGTAGACTTTTTTGCTACACTTACACATAGTTTTTATTCTCTTATAAAACAGATAAACACACAGTTACACTAAAGCAATTTAAGATCGTATTAAATATAACAACATTGAATTAAACTTTTTGTTGTAAATAAAGTTACGAAGTATGTATCAAAAATGAACACGAAAATGTGTTTTTTCTGATTGAGCCAAGAGCACTGACTTGGGAAAATGAATGTAAGGTTTCAAACAGCAAAAACGCCAAAAGGTAACGGTAACCAAAAATAACACCGGAGCCAAAGAAACAAACGGCACAGAAGCTAAACAAACACTGAAACCTAACATAAACCTCAGTCGGGAAATTCGTAAAACAGTGGTGATCACGCTGACTACCGTTTTGCCTTACCGGGGACATACAACCAAAACCCAATGTACAAACCCAAACTCAAAACAGCTCTGAAATGGCCAGCGGCACGTGTGTTCGCTAACTGGTTCAGAGTTGTTTTGTTTTTAGTCGCCCTAACAGGGGTGTTTTTATATACGCGCGTGGGCCAGCCTACGCGAGTTGAGGCTGCGACCAGCAGTACGATCAACTTCCAAGCTCGCTTGATGACCGCAAGTGGTGCCATCGTTCCAGACGGCACCTACAACGTCGAGTTCAAACTGTACAACGCTAGCACCAGTAGCGGCTCTAGCCAAGGTAGCTGTACTGGTGATGCAGCCTGTGTCTGGACAGAGACCAGGATCAGCGGCAACAAGGTTACTGTGAAGAACGGTTACCTCACGGTGAGCCTCGGATCCGTCACAGCTTTCGGTGCCATCAACTGGGATCAGCAGCATTGGCTCACGATGAACATCGGTGGCACTGGCTCCCCAGGCTGGGACGGGGAAATGACTCCTCGCTTGCAGCTCACTGCGGTGCCATATGCCCTCCGAGCTGGTAGCCTGGCAACCTCCAATAGCGGTAATGGCTTCGTCTCGACGCTAAGCATCCTGCAGCCAACTGGCGGTGACCAAACCTTCCAAATTCCAGATCAGGGTGCAGCTGGTACCTACTCGCTGCTAACCAGCAATGCCGCCAATGCCGCCTACATCCAGAATCAGAACGCCTCCGATCAGACGGCAGATTTGCGTATTTCGGGAACGGCAAGGGCGAATACTTCGGTACTAACGCCGTTACTCGATACAGCAACTGCGGTAGCGCTCAACATCGGTACCACCAACGCCACCGCGATTAATCTCAACCAAAACACGACTATTGCAACAGGGAAGACCCTGACTGTTACAGCTGGAGCAACTACGCTCACTGGCGCAGCCGCAGGTAGTGCAACCGCACTGACTGTGTACAGTGGTGCAACTACGAACAAGGGATTGGTTGTCCGAGGTGCAGCAAGTCAAACTGCGAACTTATTTGAGATCCAAGATAGTGCTGGTACGCCAAAAGCATACTTCGACAGCAACGGAAACTTGTCGGTAGACACTACTCTGAAAACAAAAAATACGAACACCGCTTCAGTCAATACGAATGGCGTTACATTGCAGTCTGGTAACGCGTTGGGTGCGACTAGCAACTCTGGTAACGTAACCATAGACGCGGGTACGGCAACAGGCACAACAGGCACCATCAGCATTGGTACAGCAAATGCATCTGGTGTCACTATTGGAAGATCGGGCACCGCAACAACCATCAACAGCGCACAGCTAACAAACAATGGTTCAACCCTTAACACCGCTTTCGCAATAGCTGATGTAGCCTCAGGTGGCAATATTGGCACTGCACCTGCAACGGTTGATATCTACACTACCTTTGACGTTAATCAGACTACGACTAGTCAAACACTTACCTTGCCGAATCCTACGTCTTCTACATCAGGCCGGATGGTCTACGTAAACAATATTGGCTCAGCTAGCTTCACTATGTATGGCAGTGTGATCGCTTCAGGAAAGAGTAACGCATTTATATGGAACGGCTCAAACTGGGTAACAACAGTGTCTTTGAGTGGCAGTGTTGTTAATGCGATCGGAACAATTGACTCGCAGTCTAAGAGTGCCGATGGTGCAGTCATTAGTACTAGCGCAATTTATCTACAAACTGCCGACGCAACTTACCCAGGGTTGGTAAGTACTGGCTCACAAACTTTTGGTGGAGCTAAGACATTTAATAACACAGTGACGGTAGCTGGCCTATTAACAGGTCAAGCGGGTGCTAGCGTTACAGGCGCTACTATTAACCTAAATGCTTCCAGTAACTTTGATACAAATATTAATACTGGTACGAGCACCGGTGCAGTAAATATTGGTAATTCTGCCGCAGGAGCAATTGCACTTCAATCGGCTTCAACCATTGGGTTGACTGGCACAACTACCATCACGGGCCTTAGCACGGGTGTTGCTTTAACGGTAAACAACTCAACATCCACCGGGAACATACTTAATGTCCAAGACAATGGCACAAATGTAGTCACTGTTTCTGACGGTGGTGCAGTACTGCTTCAGAATACAACTAATTCCGGGGCTGCCTTTGAAATTAAGAATAGTAGTGGCACAAGTGTACTAAAGGTGGATACAACTAACAGCACCACAACACTTCGTGGTACAAATACTTCAGGAAGCATCGGCTCTGAACTCATCACAAGCAACGCCTTTAATAATGCAACGTACTGGACCTGTGGAGCAGGGTGGACGACAGGTGCGAGCAGTGCAACTCACACAAGTGGAACTACTTCTTGTGACACAACTTCAAGTAATATCTCAGTAACAGCAGGCGTCACCTACCAGATTAGTTTTACGGTTGCTGGCGTGTCGGTAGCTGGTCTTAATAACACAGGTGTCCTAGTCGAAATCGGTGGCACGCAGTCAGTCCAGTCATTTAGGAGCAACACAACACATGTTTTGAATATAGCTGCCGCAAACACTGGTGCATTGAAGTTCATTGCGCAAGGAGCTGGCTGGGATGGTACGATTTCGGCAGTTTCAGTAAAAGCTCTCACGGCGTCGAACTCGGTTCTTTCAATTCAGGATAGTAGTGGAACGGTCAATTCAGAAACACGTGTTTCTAACTACAGTATTTTTAACGGTCCTTTTAGCGGCACATACAACACCGGTGTTCTTAATTATGGTTACGGAAACTACTCGCTGGGCAATAATACAGCGGGTACATTCAACGCTGCTTATGGAGGTAGTGCGCTTGCATATAACACCACGGGTTCGTATAACAGTGCATTCGGTAGTGGCTTTACCGACGGAACACTTATTAAGAACACCACAGGTTCATATAACACCGCTATGGGTTCGTATGCTCTTAGATCTAATGGTTCCGGAAACGGGAACACAGCAGTTGGTAGTTATGCGGGAGACAATAATACGGGCGGCTCATACAATACGTTCTTAGGGTATGGCGCTTCTGTGCTCAGCTATAATGCAGCTTCGGTCAGTAACTCAACTGCTATTGGCGTTAACTCACAAGTTTCACAGAGTAATAGTATCGTTTTGGGTGGTGTGGGCAGTACTGCAAGTAAAGTTGGTATTGGTACTACTGCACCGAACAACATTCTTTCTGTAGCGTCTGTATACTACGATATTGGTACCATCCAGTGGAGTGGTACCACCGTGACCGGTACCGGTACAACATTCACGGCTGCCATGGTCGGCAAGCGCCTGAGAATACCTGAGCTTGGTATTGAGACCACCATTACTGGTTATACCAATGCAACAACGCTGACTGTGAGCGGTAGCCAGAGTCTTGCATTAAACTGGGATTACCAGATATTTAACATCGGACTTGAGGTGACAAACGCTGGTAATGTCGGTATCGGCACTCTAACACCGAGCACCACTAAGTTAGTTGTTGATAACTTGGCAAGCACGGGTGACATACTTGATGTCCGTGATGCGAGCACGAGCGTATTCAAGATTGCTGACGGTGGCGCTATAACAGCCACTGGCAACTTCTCCCAAACTGGTTCCACTACCTTTAGTACTGGTACGGGCGCTATCTCACTCAACGGTGCAACAAGTGTAACGGGCTCCAACACCTTCACCTCCGGCACCGGTACGGTGCTCCTGCAAGGTAACACTG
>CAYLGV010000006.1:0-30892 GCA_964383395.1 uncultured Candidatus Saccharibacteria bacterium | reverse complement strand
AGACTGTCACGCTTCGTGGCGGCAAGCAACAAGTTATCTATTACTTCAGCAAGGATCAGCGTCCAGAAGCAGTTGAAGCAATTCCAGATGGCATGATGGTTAACGAGAACCCACGCAATGGTTTCTTGACCGTTAAGCGCAAGTAAGACATAAAACGATCTCAAAAATAGCCGGTCAGCATCTGTTGGCCGGTTTTTCTTTGCCCTAGATACTTCGACCTTATAAGAGATGTTAGAGTAATACTTAACAAGTAAAGTTTGAGCTGTTATAGTGGTAGAAATGAAAGATGCAATCGTACAAGTAAAGAATCTTACAAAGAAGTACGACGACAAAACTGCCGTCGACGGAATTAGTTTTGATATAAAAAAAGGTGAGATTTTTGGAATCCTCGGACCAAACGGAGCTGGAAAAACTACTACCCTTGAGATGATTGAGACACTTCGTGAGATCGATGGCGGCAGCATTATTGTCGATGGCATCGATGTCGCTAAAGACCCACAAGCGGTGAAGTACATTATTGGCGTTCAGCCTCAAGCTCCTGCCTTTATGGACAAAGTGAAGCTGACCGAGCAACTGGAGCAACTCGCTTCAGCTTATGGTGGCCGGGTTAATACCAAGAAACTACTTGAAGAGGTTGGACTGATTGACAAGGCAAATGCTTACCCAGAGAACCTCTCGGGTGGTCAACGACAACGTTTTAGTATCGTTGCCTCTTTAGTTCACGAGCCAAAAGTATTCTTTATGGATGAGCCGACGACCGGCCTAGATCCTCAAGCGCGACGCAATCTCTGGGATCTGATCAGAGAGACTCGTGACAAAGGTACAACCATCCTGCTGACTACCCACTACATGGAAGAAGCTGAACTGCTCTGCGACCGAGTAGCAGTTATGGATAATGGCAAGATTGTCGCTCTTGATACGCCTAAAAACCTCATTAAAGCCCTACTTAAGAGAGGCTTTAAGAAAACCACGCATGTTGAACAGGCTGACCTAGAAGATGTGTTTATTGACCTTACTGGAAAGGAATTGAGGGATTAATTATGCCAAAAAAATTACTCCCCGTCTTTACATTCGCCAAGATTGCGATTCGTCGAGCTTTCCGAGACAAGACAGCCATCTTCTTCGTATTCCTATTTCCGCTCATCTTCTTGTTCATTTTCGGTGGAATATTCGGTAAAAGCAGCGGTGGCAGCTTTAAAGTTGCTGTTATTAACGAATCACAGACTGAGTTCTCTAAGCAGTTTGTGGATCAATTAAATCAAAATAAATCGTTTAAGATAGATGCCAAGGCAAATACACAAGATGCTGCCAAGGAGAAACTAAAGCGAGGCCAACTCGATGCAGCCATTGTCTTGCCACAAGGCTTTGGTAAGGTCGCAGAGGGCAAGACCTATCCAGCCGGTGAGGCTCAGGTGGTTTACACCCAAAACAGCCAGTCAGCAGCACAAACCCTAACAGCGGTACTGCAATCGGTATTTTCTGGGGTCAATCAGAAGTTCGTACCAACTGAAACGCCGTTTACTGTGGCGAGTGAACAGCTTAACGAGCAGAGTCTCAAGCCATTCGATTACACCTTTGCCGGTCTACTTGGCTTCTCGATCATTGGTATGGGTATCTTCGGGCCAGTAAACGTCTTCCCTGAGCTTAAGAAGCAGGGCATTCTCCGTCGCCTGCACACCACGCCAATCCGTGTTTGGCAGTACTTTACTGCCAACGTTATGTCACAGTCGGTAGTTGGCTTGATGTCTATCGCTATACAGTTCATCGCTGCCATGCTGTTCTTCCACCTGAAAGTAGCGGGCAACTACATCGAGCTCATCCTGTTCATTACCTTTGGCATCGTAACTATCTTTGGTATTGGTATGGCCATTGGTGGTTGGGCCAAAGACCAGAACCAGGCAGCACCACTTAGTAATATCATTGTTTTCCCAATGCTTTTCCTGTCTGGTACATTCTTCCCGCGCTTCCTGATGCCAGAGTGGCTACAGAATCTTTCAAGCGTCTTGCCACTCACGCCGATTATTGACGGTATCCGCCTGATTGCCACCGAAGGCAAGCATCTGACTGCTTTAGGGCCACAATTGGCTCTTATGGCTGTCTGGACAGTGGTGATCTACGCAATCGCCTTCCGTGTCTTCCGCTGGGAGTAAGGCAACACCAGTAGCCACCCCTGTTCGAACATGCACTAAAATTGACCAATTTGACAGCACGTGGTATAATATGATGCATGATAACTCATCTTGAACGCTTTATTGAACAAGATGGCAATGTAATGCCTGCTTATACCGAAGAGAACGCTCCTCGTTTTGAGCATCTTGAAGACGTTGGACACGTTGCAACGCTAGATGTTATTGACACAGATGATTACAAAGATGCAGTTGAAGCTGATGAAAAAGCAGCCGCTGAAAGAGAAGCAGAAGCCGCCCGAGTCGCTAAAGCGGCAGCCGAACAGGCTGAACGTGAAAGGCTTGGCCTAACAGATGAAGACCTGTACGCAGATTGGAAACGCAGGAAAGAGGAAACGAAAGCAGAGGCAGACGCTCTGCGGGCTGATCGTGATCGTTCAGCACAGGCGGCACCTTCTGGCCCTGAACAAAGGAATAACGCACGTGCAGCTGTGCGCGAGCATTACAGACGTGTAACGAAGCAAATCAAAGATGGCAACCGCGGTCCTCGAAGTACAGAACCTTCATTTACGCCACAACAACGCTCGAAATCAAAAAAAGCTCCAAATCCTAACCAATTACAACTTTTAGGTTAGAATATATCTCGTGAACATATGGGACGAACTCAATAAGCCATTCTTTGTATTGGCACCAATGGACGATGTAACTGATACGGTTTTTCGTCAGGTGGTTGCCGACTTAGCGGCGCCTGATCTGTTTTTCACTGAGTTCGTAAATGTTGAGGCATTACAGAGTAAAGGCAGGGAAAAGACCCTACCACGCTTAAGGCTCGATAGTGACAAAGAACGACCTATCATTGCCCAAATCTGGGGTCTGAATCCAGAGAATTTTTATAAATCGGCCAAAGACATTGCCGAAATGGGCTACGATGGGGTGGATCTAAACTTTGGTTGTCCTGCCAAGAACGAAACCCGTGCAGGAACATGTTCTGCACTCATTTTGCCAGAGAATCGACCACGGGCATTGGAGATTATTCAAGCCACAAAAGAAGGGGCGAAAGCCGGCAAAGTTTCGATACCTGTATCAGCCAAAACGCGCCTCGGTTATAACACTATTGATTTCACCTGGCATAAATTACTATTACAGCAAGACATTGCCGCCCTTACGGTACATGGCCGTACCAAGAAACAGATGAGCAAAGTGCCTGCTGACTGGGAAAAAATTGCTGAAGTCAGGGCGCTCCGTGATAATATAGCACCTCAAACCAAGCTCATTGGTAACGGTGATGTTTTGACCTACGCACAGGGCCTCGAATATGCCGAAAAGTACCAACTCGACGGTGTTATGATCGGCCGCGGTGTCTTTAGTGATCCCTATGTATTTGCCAAGCAGTCACCTTGGGATACAATCTCGCCAAAGGAACGTCTAATGATATACCGTCGACATGTTGAGCTGTTTGCCAAGACCTGGCAACACGACGAGCGTAAGATCGTAACGCTTAACAAATTCTGCAAGATTTATGTAAATGGTTTTGATGGCGCCAAAGAATTGCGCGAAGAACTCATGGCCGCTCGTTCGAGCGACGTACTTCTAGATATCTTGGATTCTGCAATAACTACCACTGCGCAATAGTTACGTTTATTACAGACCATTCTCTGAATAAGCACTACCATATGAGTGTTAATGAAAGGGAGTTTATATGGCTCAAACATATCGAGAAGTAAGACGAGTAAGTGATACTGATCGTGATGGCGAGCTTGTACGGGTTCGTAGTAGTGCGGCAGGTCTAGCTGCAAGAATTGTATCTTTGATCGGAACTACGATTGTAACGGTTCTGGGCTTAAGATTCCTGCTATCGTTATTGGGTGCAAACAGCACCAATGCGTTCGCTAACTTTATTTACACCATTAGTCGGCCGTTTGTCGCACCGTTCTTTGGACTTTTCAATTACCAGCCACAAATTGGTACTGTACGTTTTGAGTGGGAAACACTTATTGCCATAGTCTTCTGGAGTTTTGTGACCTGGATGGCCATACGGCTTATAAGCATAGGTGATCGTGCAGCCGAAGATGATTTGTAGAAATTAGAAAAATTAACGCCGAGAAGGAGAAACACTATGAGTGATACAACAGATAAGATGAGTGGTAAAGCCAAAGAAATGACTGGTAAGGTAACAGGCAATAAGCGTATGGAAATGAAGGGCAAGTTTCAGCACGACTCAGCAGAACTGAAACAGAAGGCTAAGCACGCCGCTGATGATGTAGCTGACAAACTATGATTATCAGTGACTACCTCTTAAAAAGATCTGAATAAGCTGCTGAAGTGTACTGATGTTATATGGTGTAGTGAACTTAATAAAGATGTTTTCCAGCCAGTGCAGCTAATTCTTCTCGAGCATCAATTATCGTTTCGAAATCTGGATATTCTTCGCGTAGTTTCTGTGCCCTCTGAGCTGAATTTTCCAACAAGCCTGGGACATCAATATGCCCACGTAATGTTTTTCCACCTTCGAGAAAGTGCATCAGAATTGGCATTAATTTATCCACGACGCGTACAAATCTTGCCTCGGGAACTTCCTGTTCTTCATATAACGTTATAAGTTTCACAAAGGTAGGTATATTTTGATAATCGAGCAGTAATTGCTCTAAGCCCTTCTTTTCTCGATCTTCTTTACTCGTTTGTCCGGCATCGTCTATATCCTGAGTAGGTGTATCTCCAACGTAAGCTTCAACAGCATCATGTAATGTGGCAAATCTAGACACCAAATTGGCATTTAGATCCGGGTAATAATTCTCAGCAAGTATTGGTGCAACGAGGGCCAGCATATTAGAGTGTTCGGCAACATTCTCGGCCCTACCACTTGAATGATTTACCATCGTTCGGTCTTCAAGCGCCAGCCTTCCAGAAATTGCCGCCATCTGCAAAGCCATATGGCTTAATTCAGAAGCATCCTCCAAACGAGGCGGTGGATGAAATAAAAACTCACCTGAGAAGTCTGTGTGGGGCATACCCTCATCATAACAAAAAAACACTTCTCACAAAGTGCATATGTTTGGAGAACTTGATTGGTATTTTTCGGAGCCAGGGTTACAATTTCGCGACTGCAGGATGGGCTTCGTGTAAAACAGTAACAACGGGTGTAAAGTTGCCCTCAGCACTCACATTACCTAGTGTCTTATGAACTACGGGGCTTAGTATGGCCGGTTCACGACCTAGCACCCCACCATATACTAATTCGTATTGGTAAGCAGCGGCATTCAAGCCTAATGAATCTGCTTGCTTGTATTCTTCACTATCAGGGCCATAGTCGCCCCTTATTTCGTCAAGCCCTTCAATAAGCTGAACTTCTATAGTAGTATCTTCAGCGTCATCACTGCCTAGAGTAAGGCCTAGACCATCTCTATTTAGCCATATGGACTCATCTGTATCACGGGGGTCAAAATTATCAAGTGACTTATATTCTTCCCAAAGTTGAGAAGTGCTCATTGCAGCCCTTGATGCACCTCTTATAAGGGTGCGCATCCGTTCATTTCGGAGCACATTGTAGTCGAGTACAACAGTTTCATAAGTCTCACGTTCCCCCTCTGACACACTGTTGCCACCGGAAAGATTACGAATCAATCGATATGCTGACTCAACTTCGAGTATGTCTAACTCAACGGACGACAAAACGAGTGATCCAACATTCATTTTGTATGCATCAACTTCGTTCTGTTCGCCTATAAAATGATAAGCTACAGAAAACTCATCAACAGCAGGTTTTTGGGCCTCAACTACGTACATGGTGTCTATTATACAACTAAAAACCATTATGTCAATATATAGACAAAAACCATCCTTTTGGATGGCCTTGGTTTATGTGGTGGGGGTGGCTGGAATTGAACCAGCGACCAACAGGTTATGAGCCCGCTGCTCTAACCGCTGAGCTACACCCCCGTGTGGCTGTTCGTTACAAGAATGTAACGGAGCGGCTAACAGATGAGAGTATACCAGATTATGGTGTATAATCAGACCCGTAGTGTTAGAAAAACTAAAAAAATACGAAAAATATCCATTTGCCCAGAATCTCAAGGACATTCGCTTCCTAGGTTTCTTGCTTTTTGGTGTTTTAGTTTTGCTGGCTACTTGGAGTGGTGTACGTGTTATTGAGACAAACTATGATCTACAAAAACAGATCAGCCAGGTGGACCAACAAAACAATGTACAGAAACTGCAGAACGCTAACCTGAAACTACAGAATGAATACTATAATTCCGACACTTATCTTGAGTTAACGGCTCGCAAACAGTTTGGTAAAGCTGCGCCAGGCGAAAAGTTGCTACTCGTGCCAAAAAGTGTAGCGCTCTCTAAGACAAAAGAGCTGCCAAAAGATGAGCAAGAACAAGCTAAAAACAACAGTGCTAATCAACCAAAGTATCAACAAAATCTTGAAGCATGGAAAAGCTTCTTATTTAGGAAGAACCAGAGTTAATAACAGAGGTTAATAGCCCGAGAAGTGGTCGGTGACAATGTGCCTACGAGCTACGCCAGCCTTACGGAGCATGGTTTTATAAGCTTCAACCATAGCGTTTGGGCCAGATATGTAATACAAACGATCTTGCCAGTCGGGAACAGCCTTTATATGTTCAGCTGTAAGCCGGCCGGTTAAGCCCTGCCAGCCTTCTACATGAGTATCGCCACTCAACACATAGGTAGTGTTCACTCCAACGTCACGTGCATCTCTCCAGATGCTCTTGTACGCAATCTCGGTTGGATCACTAACTATGTAAAAGAGCTCCACATCACGTTTTTGATTAACGTCTATAAGGTATTTGGCATGGCTTCGGAACGGTGTAATACCAATGCCACCAGCAATCCAAACCAGTTTTCTGGTTGGATCGAATGGAAGAATGAAGTCTCCAGACAATGCACCAGCGGTAATAGTTTCCTCAAGCTCCATCGCATGCAAATGTTCTTTGAACTTACTGCTTGGTTGGTAAAACTTAACACCAACATGTACTTCGTTCTCGGTGGGCGATGAAGCTAGTGTAAAGCTGCGGCGATTACCGCGTCCGTCATTATGTTTTAGGGGCAGTGTCCATTCCATATACTGGCCAGGCAAGAAATGCAGAGGATAGTTTGGTGTGAAAACGTAATCGTAAACTGAATTATTGATTTGATGTTTTTCTTTCAATCTAAGCGTTAAACGGGCACGGTAACTAACAGCAAAAGCAAACAAGTTACCCGCGAGCAGGGCACGCTCAGGATTTGTGTAAAGGTGTTCAGTTATGTGTAGTTGGGAAGAAAGGAGTACACCGACAATAATTCCAAAAAGGTACTGATAATATCGTCTGGGTGGCATTGTCGCTGGCTCAGTGAGCATGATGGTGCCAAGGAAGATCAGAGGGCCCGAAAGGATCATATTTTGTAAAGCGACAGACAAGTTTTGCCCTGTTACGATACCTACTACAACGGCTGTCAAAAGCGCAGCGGCTGAAAAGGTGAAGAACAAGCCAAAGCGATGCGTTTTTCGCAGAACCAATATTCCAAAAAACAGTGTAAATGGCAGCATGGTTGGATTACCAATCCACCAGCTTGCGAACACCAGGCCCACAAAACCAATAGCCGCTGCACCGAATGCTGCCGGGTTGAACAGATTTTTATGTCGCCAGGTAACCACATACTTAGAGACAATTGATACCAAGCCTGCAGCAGCTATGCCCAAGCCATAAGAAACTGACGTTACTGGGGGCATGATGCAGACCAAAATGAGTGCTGTGATGAGAGATGATTCACTATTTGAAGGGGCGCCAAAAAGTTTAGCAAGTAGAGCATTCGTACCGAAGCAAACAGTAACGAGGATTAGTGTAGACAACAACAAGCCTGGCCCAGATAGAGATAATGTATCTGTAAAACCAAACACCACTGCTATAGCAACGATTGCTGCCAGGCCGTATAGCAGCAAGCGATACATCGTTATATGGTTTAACCAGTCATCAATATAGTTTAATAATTTCATATACTACTTAAAAGAATTCTCCTGGAAAAGCCTGAGAGCACACTAAGGAATTATCGCTGTTTACGATGGCATATTCAAATGAGTACTGCTTCTGAAGCTTATCTGGAGTTACAAAAAAGAGGGCAGTCGTGAGTCCATCGGCAATCATGGTTGATTCGGCAGTTACCCAAACGGCCTTTATATGATCCGGCGAGCTGAGCTTCTTTGGGTTAATAATATGATGATACTGTGCCCACTTGCGGCGATTGCCAGCAGAGCCACAAAGGGCTCCAGTTTGTAACCTAACAAAACCAATTGCTTCGTCGGTATTATCAGGGTTTTCAAGCCCAACCTTTATTTCATTTTTCCCGCGTATAATCATGTCGCCGCCAGCATCCACAACAAAGTTCTGCAGATTAAACGATTCCACTACATCAGCCACAATATCAATCAGGTAACCCTTTCCAAGTGCACCAACATCAAGCAAGACTGGATGCTTAACACGGAGATTAGGGAACGTGTAGGTCAATGCATCATCCCAGGTTGGAGGCTTATTAAGGACTTTTGGTTTGAAAGAGTATTGGGCATCATAACCCGCATCTACCAGGGTTTGACCAATTAACGGTGTAACGTCACCATTCGTTTGGGTATAAAGATCAAGATACATATCAAACATTGGCTTGGCGTCTTCAGGAAGCAAGTAGTTGCCTGGTGAATGCGCCATCTCGGCTATCAACGAATCATCACGAAAACGTGAGTAACTTTTATCGAATATGTCGATACGTTGGCGTATTGCTGCGGCTAGCCCATCTGGCAGTGCATCGCGGTCAAATAGCTCAATCGACCAATGTGTGCCGATAGCATCAAACTCAAATGTAATACTATGCTTTGGCTTGCTGTTGGATCTTTTGGATGGCACTATTAAATCCTTCTGACGTCAGTGATGAACCAGATACACGGCTCAACTTAATAGCACTTATTTTCTTGCCTACGACCTTGTCTTTATAGCCCGCAATGAATTCACCCTGATACTGCTCTGCGGTTGGGTCATTGGCACCACTTGTAGCATTTGTGTCGGTCACAACGCCGTCTTTGAGGGTCACACTCACCGTAATCTCTTCGTTGCCACCTGGTGATGTGTATGAGCCTGTGGCTTTATAGGTGCCATCTTTGAAGGTCGACGTACTGGTTTGAGGGGTATTGCTTGCGGGGTTATCTGTTGCAGCTTGGTCGCTCGAAGTATTCTGGCTGGCATTTGTATTGTTCGCAGTGCCAGTCGCGTTAGCCAAGTTCTTATTAGACTTCTTCTTGGTTAGCAAAATCGCGCCAAAAACAGCAAAGATAGTAACTGCAACAACTGCAATAGTAATAATGGCTTGTTTGCGACTCGTTTTTTCCATGAACAGAGACCCCCTATATATGCTAAGTATAGCGCACTCTAGGCATGGGCTTGTTGGCGGATTGCATCGAGGGCTTTGTTGAAACCTTCGGTTGTGAGCGATGCACCAGATACGCGATTAAGATTTAAGCTGCCAAGACTTTTACCTACGACATATGACTTATAGGCATTTAGAAAAGCTGAGTCGTACTGACGTGACTCGCGACTACTGGTTGAGGTAGATGCGCTTACGTTAGTTACTACACCGTTTTTTACGGCCAGTGTTACCTTGATACTATCAGTTTCTTCGGGTGTGTAGTATTCGGCAGATGTACTATAACTACCATCTTTGTAACTACCCGAACTTGTTGTTGGAGTAGTTGAGCTGGTTGCAGGATTATCTGAAGTACTACTTAATGGAGTTGTACTGCTCGATGTGTTTTGTGCTGGTGATATGTTGGTACTAGTTGTAGAGCTATCAGTAGTAGATAAGGTATTTTGAGGAGTTTTCTTGTTAAAGAGAATAATTGCACCAACTACAATCGCAACGGATACAAGTACAACAATCGTTGTTACAATTTGCTTATTTTTCTGTGCTTCCATGTAGCTTAGTATAGCTTTCTAGCTGAGAGCCGCCTTAGCCAGATACAACTACTGTAGCCGAGTTCCTAAAGAGGTTTGCCTAATATAGCTTGAAGTTTCTCTATCTTGTAAACGCGGAGGTCACCCTGTTTGATCTGAAGAATATCGTCACGTGCTAACTTTTTTAGTTCACGACTCACGGTTTCACGAGTTAACCCAGCCCTAGATGCAAGCTCAGTCTCGGTCATCTGTAGTTGGTAGCTGTTCTCTTCGGTTTGAATACCAAAGCGACGACAGGCAAGTAATATCTCAAGTGCCAGACGCTCACGAGCGCTTCCGCCCATGAGTTGTACCATTCGCAGCATCATGCCATCTGTACCTCGGTATACCCGACTAAGAAGATCAAACATAATATCTGCATTGTTCTTTACAAATGCAACAGTTTCCTCTGGATCTGCTAAAGCCACCTCAACGTCATCAGCAGCTTGAAAAAAGTAGTAGTTCGGTGTCTTATTGATGGCCCATGACATCGGGAAGAAAGCACCTGGTTTAAAAACGTTGGTAACTATTTCCTCTCCTCTGTAAGATACGTCATACATGCGCACCATGCCCTTCAAAATATAAAAGACATACTTTGGATCATCTCCTGCAAAGATCAAAATCTGGCCCTTTTTGTATGTGCGTGTGCGGCTGGTGGCGAAAAAGTTACGTACCTTAGTATCGAGAGTATCCATATCATGTTTCATTATAGCCCCAAGGCGTTCTATACGGGTGTCTTGACTTAACTACCTCTGTTTGATAAGATATCCAGGTTCTAAATGACGCGGGGTAGAGCAGTGGCAGCTCGTGTGGCTCATAACCACAAGGTCGCAGGTTCGAGTCCTGCCCCCGCTACCAAGTGAAAGTTTACAGATAGAGATTGGTTCCAAACCAGTCTCTTTTTGTTGGTCATATTACTCACCTCTGTTAATTAGGTTCTAGCCTTACTTGGTGTCTGCTATGATACAGAAATGAGTTTATTTTACGTTACTGGCATTGCAGGAGCCGGAAAGTCTGAGGTCTGTAAAGAGCTGCTGCGACTTGGTTATGAAGCTCATGAAGGGGACGATAACCTCAGTCGTTTTTATAACAATGTTACGGGGCTTCCAGTTATACGTCCGACTAAAGCTTCGGAAAGAAGCCCAGACTGGCGAGACCAACACACTTGGAAGATGTCAAAGGCCAAGTTACTCCAGCTAAAAGAAAAGGCTACAGACAAACCGGTATTTGTGTGTGGTGTTGCTTCGAATGAAGATGAATACATAGATGTTTTCGATGGAGTATTTGCCCTAATGGTCGATAAAGATACTATGGTACACCGTGTTATGACAAGAACAGTGGGCGACTTTGGCAAAAATCCCCACGAAATGGAAAGTCTATTGGAGTGGCAAGAGACCACAGAAGGTTATTATCGAAAAATTGGTGCTCACATAATTGACGCAACACGACCAGTTAATGAAGTAGTGCAGGAGATAGTTGCTTCCATCTAGCCAACTTATCAAGATATAAAGTTCCTATTTGAGTGCACCGATGCTACCTGTTTCTTTATTAAGAGTACAATGGTGGTATGAAGAAAGATTTTACTCCTGAAGAAGCTAGAATAATTGGTGAAGAAATCGGTATTGATTTTACAAAGTTTGACCTAGAACAATTTCGTTTGGGCTTAGGAGTTGAGTTGGAGCATGGGTCTCATTTTGGCGAAGAGACCAATGTAACTAAAGACGACCCTCACTTTACAGGACGCATAGCCTGGGCTCACTTAAAAGAAATACCTGATTACTACACAAGACTAGAAAAAATGGAAAAAGAAGCAGGAAGCTAATAGGTATTATGAAGAATGTAATCATTGCCGCACTGGTACTTGTAGTTTTGGGCTTAGGAGGTTGGGTTATATACGATAAAACATCTAACTCTGAGCCAGCATCTACAATCTCCAAAACATCAACTCCATCTACAAATGGTGAGAGTACACAAATATCAAGTGGTGAAACCTTGGATTTAAGTAATCAAGGCCTAACTGAAGTTGGTTCAAGCATCTATAGTAAAACAGATACGGTAGTGTTGATTCTTTCAAACAATAAGCTCAAATCATTAAAATCTGAAATGGGTAAGATGACAAAGCTAGAAGTTTTGAAGCTAGACCATAACCTTCTAGAGGGTTCGCTGATAGGAGAGATACGCATGATGCCACTAAAAACTCTGGATGCTAGCTATAACAAAATGACTGGTATACCAGCGGAGATTGGCCAATTAAACCAACTTGAAACACTGGATTATAGCTATAACAATATTGATTCTTATCCAAACGAAATAGCAAATCTTAAGCAACTTAAAACACTGAATCTTACTGGCAACCCATTTTCTGCAGAAAAGATAGCCGAACTGAAGTCAAAACTACCTAATACTAATATTAAGTACTGATTCGCCGCCTTAGCAGACAGAGATTAGCTTAAGGGCTAGTCTCTGTCTATTTACC
Organism: uncultured Candidatus Saccharibacteria bacterium; assembly: GCA_964383395.1. Classification (GTDB taxonomy): domain Bacteria; phylum Patescibacteriota; class Saccharimonadia; order Saccharimonadales; family CAYLGV01; genus CAYLGV01. The sequence goes on along the minus strand of CAYLGV010000006.1, from coordinate 18,314 downwards.
ACCCCTGTTCTTAGGTTCCAGTTCTGCTTGGTGTTTGCTATGATGTGACAATGAGTAGTCTTCCGTGCGATGTTGTTATTCTGCCTAATCCGCTACTAGCCGAACGGGCTATTACTGCTAGCAACAAGCTATCAAAATTCGATAGCCTGTTCACCTTAAAAATGGGTGACTGCTATCCCCATGCGTCGGTCTATATGCTTCAGCTAAAAACTGAGAGTCTTGATGAGGTGAAAAGACTCCTAAAAACAATCGTACAGTCGTATTCACCACCCCAGCTAGAAGCCCAATTGTTCGATCACACCAATGGATACATTGACGTGGAGTATAAGAAAACTCCTGAGCTCGTCAGCTTGCAGGCAGACATTGTTAAGCTTCTAAACCCTATCCGAGACGGCATGCGTGCCAAAGACGAAGTTCGCATGAAAGAAGCAACTGGTGCTAAAAAAGAGAGTTACCAAAAATATGGATGGGGGTCAGTGGGCGAATTGTATCGACCTCACATGACACTCAGTAGGATAGAGAGTGATAACTTAGGTGCACTTGAGGTACTCGGTGAACCTAGTCAGTTTAGTGGAGCCTTCCTAAAATTAGGATTATTTGAGATGGGCGACAATGGAACAGCAAAACGCAAAATCTTCGAGCTCGACTTCTCGGGTACTACGTCTAGTCACTAGAGGGGTAATACAAAAAACGCTCATCTTGCTGCAGGTATCTTATTTTGCTCATGCTTGCTCATACCACCTCTAAAAGGTTAAGTTATATGTATGGCAGAGAGATTCAACGAGTTACCACCCACTACAGTAGACCAAATAATGGTCGCAAACGCCCAATGGCCTAATTTTGTAGCTGAGCATCCTGGTGCCGTAAACACAACTATCGGTGTACTTATTGATCCAACGTGGCAAAGACCATGGCAGCCAGAAACGGTACAAAACGCGAGAAAAAATGCGTTGAGCGATGCTTTAGATGCAGGTGCATTTGGCTACCAAGGCCAAGCTGGCTATGCAGATTTTTTGGCAACTTCTGGGGAGTTAGTGTTTGGGCTAGATGCTTACCTTAAAAGTTCTGGTGATATTCTCGCGTATCAAACATCTGGCGGGACTGGTGCGTTAAGTCTTGCAAAAGATATGCTCGAAAAGCTTATCTGCAGAGATGAAGGTGGTCAGATTCCACTTGTTTTAGATTCTGGTTGGCCAAACCACCCAGCAATCTTTTCTGAGCCATTTACAGTTACAGGCTATGATCACATGCATGAAGAAACAGGAGAATATAATCATCAAGCTGCCCTGGATGCATTTGGCAGCGCTCCAAAGAATGCTGTTTTTCTGCTTCAAACATGTGGTTATAACGATGATGGAATGGATAGAACTCCTGAGCAATGGGATGAGATATTGGAAGTTGCCCAGGCAAAAGAAGCAACTATTCTACTTGATTCTGCATACATGGGACTTGTTGCTGGTTACGAAGATGAACGGTATCCAATTGAACAAAGTGTTGAGAGAGGCCTTTTAACACTAGTGAGCTTTTCTGCTTCAAAAAACATGGGATTATATAACGAGCGACTCGGTGCTCTATTTATTGCCAACGCCAAACCAAACGTAGGGGATGAGCAGTTCCCACGGCTCAATCAACTTGCCGCAAGAAGTATACGAAGAACTGTTTCGAATCCTCCGTTAACGGTTGCAAAAGCAGCTGCTGTTGCGCTGCAACAAGAAAGCTATTGGCGGGAGTTAGAACAGGCACGTATTCGCTTAGGCGAGAATCGTGGTATTTTTGCCGAAATTGTAAAAGACGAGTTACCTGCAGTAGGTAAGGGCGGAGGACTTTTTACTAAAGTAAGCCCCTTTGGTTTTAATTCAGAACAACAACGAGTACTAGCAGAGGCAGGTGTATTTGCTTTGCCAAACTCTCGAATCAACCTAGGTGGTTTACATGCAGACCAGGTTGAGCGAGTGGGAATTGCTGTACTCCAGGCCTTAAGAACAAGATGAATCAATTGGTTCGGGTCATACCTGGTTGTTTGATAAGATTATATGATGAGTAAACGAAACAAAGAGAAAGTCACCGAAAAGCAGTTTAGTTCTTACGATTTATTTGTAGCGGTATTGTCAGTACTCTCAATAGTAAACATCTTTCTATTTGCAATATACGATGCCAAAAACATCCTGTATGTCATTGGTATTGTCGATACGTTCCTAAGTATTATCTTCTTCAGTGACTTTATTCATAGATTGTTTACTGCACAATCAAAGGCTGGTTATTTTTTACGTGACTTTGGTTGGGCTGACTTGCTAGCTAGCATTCCTTTACCTCAATTAAAAATCCTTCGATTATTTAGAATTGTAAAAGCCTATAGAGTTATCAAGCAAGTTGGACCAGATAACGTGGCTAGAGAATTCTTTAAAAACAGAGCCGCCAGTGCTCTGTACGTTGTTTTGTTCTCTGTGATCCTACTTCTAGAATTTGGAAGCATGGCTATATTATCCGTAGAAAGTACCGTTTCGGGTTCCAATATCAAGACGGCTTCAGATGCCATCTGGTGGGTGTATGTGACTATAACTACAGTTGGCTACGGCGATAAGTATCCAATTACGAATTCGGGCAGAGCTATAGGTATGCTCATAATGTTCGTGGGTGTAGGATTATTCGGAGTACTTACTGGGTTCTTGGCAAACAAGTTTTTATCACCGCAAGAGAAAACTGAAAATACCAACAGTGACCTACAGAAAATTCAAGATGATCTTAATGAAATAAAAACACTACTAAAAACTAGTGTTAAGTAATCACCTGTTCCTATCTGATATCATAAGACTATGACTAAGGACAAAGAACATAACAATCGTGTGTCTCAAGAATTGCGAGATGTCGGTGCCACAGGTTACGGAGCAATAAAATTTGCCAGTCGATACTTGCCAAACATCATTCACCCTGATGAGCATATCCAGGCTGCAGTTTACGGGCGCTATAAAGAAGGTGGAGCCTTATTGAGCTTTGCATCTGGCATGCTGGTAGCAACTGATCGAAGGGTATTCTTTCTCGACCATAAGCCAGGCTACACATCAACAGACGAGATTACCTACGATATTGTTACGGGAGTTAAAAAAACAAGTAGTAGTTTTGCATCATCGGTTACCTTGCATACGAGGGTTGGCGATTATAGTGTTCGATTTGCAAATCCAACAGGGGTGGATAAGTTTGTCCAATATATTGAGACACGACGCCTAGAAAAAGGCAGCGACGGTAATCCGATTGCTCAGGCAACTAATCAAAAGGTTGATGGAATTGAGCTAGCGGCGATCAAATTTTTGAAGGAACATGAGGTCGGAGTGTTGTCTACTGTGGAGCGTACGGGTGCGGTTCACGGTGCGACCATCTATTATTTCCTAGATGATCAAGACAGGATCTGTATGGTAACTAAGGCTGGCACACAAAAGGCTCGCGATATCTTTGCTAATCAACAGGTTGCTTTAACGGTTTTTGACGCTTCCAAAGCTCAAACTGTTCAGCTAAGTGGTTTGGCTGCAGTTGTAACTGACGTAGAAACACAACAGAAGATTATGAACACACTTGTTAGACTTCGATCTTACGAAGGTGAAATGCGCCTGCCACCTGTGACAACGATTCATGAAGAAGCCTTCGTTGCCATACGAATCACTCCTACGAGCGCTCGATTTTCAGATTACAAACAGCGTAGTTAGATAGAACCCAGTCATATGCGAAAAATGTACACAAAAGGCTGCTAAGAGGAGAATATTCTCGGAGTCGGACTATACTATACTTGTAATGATAACTAGGGGTATATATGGCAAAGACTAAACAAGATGAACCAGAAATAGAGATTAAGGCAAGAATGAAGGGTGCCGAAAACTGGAAAGAATGGAATAAGAGTAAAAAGATAAACTCAAACCACGGCACTAGCAGTGCGCTTTACTTCGTTGGATTCATTGGATCATTGGTGTATTGGATGCAAGCCGCTGTTGGTTTTGGAGCCGTTGTGACGGGTATACTCAAGTCGATGGTGTGGCCAGCATACATAGTGTATAAGCTTCTTGAGAACTTTTATGGGGTTGTGAAATAATTTTTTAGGACGACTCTGAATAAAAGAATTTACTACAGAAGAAGCGAAGAAAATTGGTGAAACGATAGGAATTGATTTTTCAAACTTCAATCTTGAAGAATTTCGCATGGGCTTATCTGTAGAGTTAGAGCACGGCTCCTACTTTAGCGAAGATACAAATGTCACCAAAGATGATCATTATTTTACTGGCAAAATAGCCTGGGCGCATTTCAAAGAAATTCCAGATTACTACACTCGACTAGCAAAAATGGAATCAGAAGCCGGTAGTTAATTAGGATAGGTACACTCGGCACTAGATTGCTCGGTCAATATAGTGGCGCAGTGCTGAAGGAAAACCGGGTTCAAATCTTCCTTCAGAAGTATTTACTCTTTCAAGAATTTCCTCAGGTTTTGCCCATTCAATAGCCTGAATTTCTTCAGGGCTAGTCTTAAGATCACCATGTTTTGTGGCATCGTAGGATGCTATAAACACCTTTGTCCAATCTTTGTTAGGGCCATCTATAAACATATAATGTGCTACTTCTCGAAGTTCATCAATCGTGAGTGTTACGCCCAGTTCCTCATAGGCTTCGCGGATTGCAGCTGAGCCATAGTCTTCCACCTCTCCGTTGTCTAATACATCCACATAGCCGTCCACACTACAATCCCAGGTATTAGGGTCATTCACTCCCTCTGCTCTCTGTTGGAGAAGTAGTTGGTCATCGCTATTCAATAAGAAAAGCCTAGTAATACGAACAGCGCTTCCAATTTTTCTTGCGTTACTTAGTTGGCCCGTGTCTATGACCACATCTTCATCATTTACGTATGGAACATCTGGGTGTAACGACATAGTTACATGATAGCATCCGGGTTCTAGGCATATATCATTTTAATAATTCGAATAAATCGGAACAGGCATTGATTAGACATAAAAAAGAGGCACAGAATGTGCCTCTTAATCCGGGGAAGACTTGCACCCACAGATGTAGCCTACTAACCAACAAACTATCTAACTAAAACTAACTATCTAACTTACTAACTCGAACGGCTACATATATTAACGTGCTGTTTCACTTTATCTTCCAAGTAGAAATTTATCAAAACAGCAATATGTAGTCAAGACCTATCAACAATTTTGACAAAGTTTATTTACACCGAGAGATAAAAAGAACATAATCCTTTAAAAGTTAATTGGATAAAACAGTGTTAGACAGAATCAAAGTTGATGGTAAGTTGACCTTAATGTGGACCGAGGCGGCAAGGGCGCTCTTATGCATGTTGCCGATGTTTATTGCCTCTGGCATAGGAAAGACTACTTTCTTAGTTACACTTGGCCAGGGTGGCTTCTTTTTCAGTAGTCTGTTTTTACCCAAAAAAGTAAGCGGACGAGCCGTAATGGGTTCACTTATACTTGCACTCGGTTTAGGATTCTACTTAATAGGTGGGGTTGTTGCCCCAAATCCTTGGTTGGCTGTTGCGTTTACCTTTATGGTTTGTCTGAATCTTAGTTTTCTTACTAGCTGGAAAATTGGTGGGCCACTCGCGCTTACCCTTGTGATGATCTACACAGCTGGCTTGAATACCGGTAGCCCAGAGAAGGCTTCAGCTAACTTTCTGGCTTTTGCAGTAGTACTTGGCTGGTCAGCCCTAATATCTTTATTGCCGTTCTGGCAACCAATAGAACCGCCGAAGGTTGATACCACTCAATCCAATGGAGCATTAGCGGAGCAAGGTTTAAGGATGGCTATCGGGTCATCACTCGCACTAGCAATATCGTTTGTTTTTGGATTCGCAAAAATTGGCTGGGCGCCAAGCGCAGTTGGTAATGTGATACGTTACGACCCAGTTTTATCAAAAAAGCGCGCAATGGCGAGGGCTATTGGCACGATTGCAGGTGCCTTATTAGCAGCAATTGCACTTGCCTTTGTGACAAGTGTCTCGATTCTAGTGTTTGTTGGTGGTGTATTTGCCATCCTGAACGGACTATTTAAGAAGACCAAACTTGGCATGATGCCCTTCTTTTACACCGCGACGATACTATTGTTATATTCAGCAAATGATATAACGGCAGGCAAGGCTAATGTTGTGCAACGGGTCATTTACAACTTGGTAGGCATTATTATTGCAATTATCGTTGTCACCTATCCATTCCCGTACTTGATGAAAAAGGTTAATCCTAAAATCGCTGTCTAGTATTCAAAAAGCCTTGTTAGCCATTTTGCTTATCCTTGCTATGGTTCAACTTTAGTCCTAGGATTAACTCAATGAATACTTTACGTGCAGTTAAACTCTCTGGAACTGACCGAGAAGCCTCGGTTATTGGATTTGGTACATATCATTTACTAGACAAAGATGATCCCTATACGGCTATTGAATCTTTAGGGGCTGCATACGAAGCAGGCATAAACTTTTTTGACAGCTCAGATAATTACGGCACTGAACTTGCTATCGGGCGTGCAGTTAGCGAAGGCATGATTAAGCGTGATGAAGTTGTTATCGCCACAAAAACAGGCTTAGCCACATCGGCAACTGAGGCAATGGCTTGGGGCCAAGAAGACAGGTCACAAGATACCAGTCCAGAGCGTATTCAAAGACAGGTTGAGAAAAGTCTTTGGTTATTGGGTGATGATGTAGGTCGCATTGATCTATATCAATTACATGTGTATGACCCTGACGTGCCTGCCATGGATATTGCCAGAACCATGGAAAGACTGATTGATGAGGAAAAGATTGCTTCCTACGGTGTTTCAAACTACCCACTTGCAGCACTTGCTGAGTTGAGGCAAGTTGCAGCAGGGAATGGTCTACCGCAACCAGTGAGCGTGCAGCTTTTTCATAACGCGTTAACAAGTTTTGCCAGTCAAGATGTCATTGATTACGCTAAATCCGAAGGAATGACGGTGCTAGCGCATAGTCCTCTCCATAAAGGTGCGTTGACCGACGATGGCGTCAGTTCTCTGGAGGAACTGATAGACCAGGTGCTAAAAGAGAATAAGATTGTGAGCAATCGGTCGATGCTTGTATTGCTCCAAGATGGCATTCATGATCTAGGTGAACTTAAGGAATATGCAAATACATGTGGCATAGACTTAGCAACGCTTTGCATTGGGTGGGTTGCTGCTCAGGAAGAGACCATTGTTCTTACTAGTTGTACAAACCAAGAATATATCTCTAGCGCTGTTATGGCGTCAAGTTTGGAAATAGATGATGAGGGGCTTGAGTTAATTGAGTACATACGAAGAAGTTCGAGTACACCAACCTTTGCGAGCCAGTTACTACGAATCATGAAAGAGACTAAGCTTTACTATAGGTAGAGCTTGGCCACGGCTTGATAGTTATCACGCGAATAATGCTCATGGTAAAACGTTGACCCAGGTGTATATTGTTACCAATATGTCACGACCTGAGCTTGGAAAAGTAGTAAACGTTGAAGATATACTATACCCCAAAGCCATTCAAGAGATGGTTGAGGGTTTGTTGCATGGTGGTGATTTGATGGGTGCGGGAGGTGATCTCACGAGGTGGTATAACGTTGATCCAGCCCATACCCAAGTGCGAAAGCTTGCAGAAAGAATATTATGGGGTGAGCTAAAGTATAGGCCAACAACAGATTCTGATAATGAGTGGTACCACTTGAGCATAGATGCCTGGAGGGTTACTGACGACTGCGAGGAAGGTAGCACTAATCATACGATTCCCGTACAAGAAGATGCGGAACCCAGAGATCACCAATTATTGCGTTCACTGGCATGGGTAGAGGTTCCGTTAGTGGGCCAAGTGATGATAAGCACCACACCTGAAACACACGAAGAAGAAGGTAGTATTGTCGTTTCGCCAGGTGAGCTATTCTTAGCGGCAGCAAATGTTAGAGAACTCGCCGTAAATGTTCCAGTCGGTGCAACAAATATGGAGCTTACATTTGACCAACACTACAAGAGGAACTTTTAGGCCGCTCCTCATTTCCCGGTCTGTTATTATTAACGCATGCAAACACCGACCTGGGAGCTTATCGACAGCAGTCATGTTTTAGATCGATTAGAACAAGACGTGGTAGCGGCCAATGACCGTATTGTTATCCAAGCTATGCACGTAGCTCATGACGCCGAAACGGATGCTATTTTTGAGGCGATTACCGAAAGAGCCGAGTCCAATCCAGATCTAGCACGAAGATCGATAGTGCTGCCTGATGCTTTCTCCAAAGCATGCTTTGATACAGACGAACAAGAAGCACAATTGCCTCAACTACTTGAATCACTTGATACGTTAGGGAATCTCGGACTCAGCGCAACTTTTGGTAATGATTTTGGGACGGGTCTGCTTGGGATATTGCGTAGAAGCTTTACCAGTAAGATTGGACGTAATCATCGTAAGATATATGAGGCAGATAATGTCGTTTATAGCTTTGGGGGCTGTAACTTTAACGGCCTAAGTTTTTATAGAAATCATGACTATATGCTTCGTACAGAACATGAAGAAGTAGCAGATTACTTATATGGACTCGTTCAAGCTGACCTAATACCCGGTAAGCCACAAGACGACGAGATTAAGCAGTTTGGTGAAGATATCGTAATTGTGGATGGTGGCAAACGAGGTGTGTCAACAATCCAAAGGGTTGCCCAGCTAATTGTGAGAGAAGCGGAGTCAGGAACCATTCGCTTTGTTTCACAGTTTAGGCCTGCTGATGAATTGGAAGATGATCTGTTTGAGAAAAATCCTGCTATGAGTGTCTTTAATAAAAGCGACCAGTTAACAGGAAGCTTACGTGTTCAACAGATGGTTGAGGCATTGTCGCCACCTCTGCCGAAGATCCATTATCCAACACGTTATGTACATGCAAAGTTTATTAGTGCTCGCCTTACTCCAAACAATGATAGGGAGCTACTACCCGAGGGCGGAGACGTTGTACTCACAGGTAGCCATAACTTTCATAATTGGGGAGTACAAGCTGGCACTCAAGAAATAGCGTTGTTGAGTTCCCAAGAATCATTGGTGCATCAAGTAAATGACTGGGCCGATAGGACTTTCCAACCAAATTAGTTGACGAGCATCTTTGTAAATATAATACAAATATGTTAGAATATGCATAATGAGTGAAGTGAGTACAATGCCTATTCTTAATGATGAGCAGGCCCTCGAGACGTTAAGAAGTTTCGCTGGCCCTAATTGTGTGCCCTCAACAGATAGTATTGAAGCCTTGCAAGAAGCAGACTTAGTTCTTGTTTCGGGGCAGTTTGTAGGTGCGGGTAAATCAACATTTATCCAAGAACTAGAACGGGATGGGCGAGTCAACATCCCATCTTTCACGAATCGTGACTTGCGACCCGGTGAAATAGAAGGAGTTGATAAGTGTAAAATGAGCCTCGGACAACTAGCCGCTGCTGCACAAAACGGTGAGTTGCTTGAGCTTGAAGAAGTTCGTCCTGGTATATTTTACGCAACACCTGCCAGACTGAATCCAGACAAGCGATATGTCAAAGACTTGGAACTGAAAGGCGCGTTAAAACTACGAACCTATGCACCAGAGCTACCAATTGTTGTTCCTGTGCCACCCCTACAACAGGCAGGATCGGTTACTGAGTGGGAACGACGAGTGGTTAGTAGAGAAGGTTATCAGCACCGTATAAGTGAGAAAGATATTATTGACCTCAAAGGTCGGCTGGAAGGTGTGGTCGAAGAAGTAGACAGAATCTCAGGCGAAGGTTTAATGGATGATCCAAATACCGTACTTATTGTTAATGATGTGTTGCCGGTTGCACTTAGGGCTATGAAAACGTTCCTGATTACCGGAGCAAAGCTAGAAATTATTGATGCCCGTACGCATGATATTAATTTTGGTGACTACCTACAGTCAGTTAGAGATTTGGCTAGTGCTGCTCTAGCTGCCTAGGGATCGGCATGGCAGAAGCAGTAGTATTCGGTGAAGGCCTCACAACCCCTGAGAATCCGTTCTTGATTCATCGTGTTCCTGCTAGACAAAACTTACTAGATTACGCACAAGAGCTGGAACCTGATTTGTACGCTCAATTAGCAGCAGATCCAAAGGGTTGGATTGCAGAACTAAGCACCATCAACGCGATGCTTACTGGTGATGGTCTCGGTGCAGCAGTTGGCATGCCATTACCAGAACAAGACACCGAGGCAATATCTGACGACGTTGTTCTGTGTCATTCACGTGACAGGTTCTTCAACGGCTTATGGATAAGAATCGACGGTCAGTGGAATCATTATCGACATGCACCTAAAGCTGTTCTACGAGTAAGTAAAATAGTCTCAGGCGTAAATCCTAATGAGTTGTTGCCTGAGAACTTCACTGAAACAGGCGAGGTCGTCAAGGATGTAAAGCGACCAATCATACGCATGAACATTGATACTGAACATGGCCCAGTAAGTGTTTTTGCCAAAGGATCAGTCAACACTAAGTCGTACTACTATGAACATGCTAAGCCACAGCATCGCAAAACGTATTTAGCAGGAATTTCGCGCGTCAATTCTCAAGCCGAAATGACACATGCAACTAATCTTGAAAAGCTAGGTGTGCATATGCCACGAACAATTGGTTACTATGAGGCACTCACCGAGCAATGGCTTTTTGTTGAAGCAGTACAGGGCGGAGAAGTCTCGACATGGTTGAATAACGCAGAGGCACGTACCAAGATTATTGAGCAGGATGCAGCTATGCTCGCAGCTCTCTGTCGGAGCGGCTACAGAAAACAGGGTTTTCATGATTTTGATGACAAGATCTTTGATGGCGAGTCATTGTATTTAATTGATACCGACGAACTAGTTGATCTCTACGGATACTTAAACATTGCCTACCGCGATATCTTACTTGACCCTACAAAAGAGAACGAACTAATCGAATTTCGAGCGTTACAACGTGGGATTTTCCTTAGTATGTTAAAAGATGCGCTCCATGAGTATCAACGTCCTGAGCGAACCAACCTCTTGCAAAACAAACAAGAAGCCTTGAACTATGTCCGTGCTTTTGCGAATGCCCTTGGGTGGAAATTGAGCGACGAGGAATACTTAAGCCTGGTTGCTTACAAAGACGACTATATGACCACTGATCGATACATGGCACTTATGTCAGATATTTAGCTAACCTTGTTTGATATACTTCGGTCATGCCATTCGATATTGGAATCGGAATACTACTTGGCCTATGGCTTGGCCCACAAGACTCTATTCTTGTTAATGCAGCCCTAGGAGCTTTGCTTGTGTTGCTGCCAGATGCTGATATGCTGTTCTTTCTTACCTTTAAGCGTCTAAAGATAAAAGGCACTGAAAGATTGAGGGATCACCGGGAGTTATTCCACTACCCACTTATTTACATGTTTTGTGGCATAGTGTTATTGGTAATACTTTGGCCAGCATTGATCCCGCTTTTCATTGCCGCCTCCCTTACTCAGTTTGTGCATGACAGTGTTGGGATAGGTTGGGGTATACCATGGCTATACCCCTTTTCAAAGAAGTACTATAAATTCCTTTATCAATACGACCTGCATCACGCTGGCCAACCACAAAAGTTTGTCTGGGTCTGGAGTAAATCCGAACAGAATAAACTATTCGACAAGTATGGTGACAAAGACTGGCATAAACACACCTTTCAAATCACTCAGTATGCTTTTTGGTGGCACCTATCTGAAATATTTGTCCTATTAATCGGTATTGCTGTGCTTTTTGTGAAGTTACCATAGTTTTCAACTCCAATTAGTGTTTGCTACTATCTACTTATGACGCGAGTTATTCTACTTCACGGTAAAGACAAAGATTCTAATGACATTTGGTATCCTTGGATAAAAGAACAGTTACTAAGCAAGGGTATAGATTGTGAAGTGCCTGACTTGCCAAGAAAAGATAATCCAAGAATTGCTGAATGGAAGTCAGTTATCGATTCATACAAGCCCGATAAAGACACGATCTTGATTGGTCATTCTCGTGGTGGCATGGCCATATTAAGATGGTTAGAAACTCCAGACCGTCCAGTGAAGAGGGTCGTGCTTGTTGCGGCTAATAGTGCAAATATTAACGACCAGGTAAAAGGTGACTTCTATTCGGGCCCGTACGATTTCGAGACGATACGCAGCAACTGCAAGGAATTCATTATTCTCCATTCAAAAGATGACCAGTGGGTTCCATATGAAGCAGGTATTGAAAATGCCAAAGGTCTAAATGCCAAATTGATCAGTTTTGAGGGCAGGGCACATTTTGGAGTGCAGCCCGACGGTTCTACGATGACAACTTTTCCCCTAGCTACTGGAACAGCTTATAGCCTAATCATAAGCTTGGGTCGTTTTTGATACGAACTTTTCTAAACTAATTCTAGCTTTGGATTCGCTCATGCTTGCAGTTAGAAGATTTGTATTGCAGAATACCAACATGACTGAGTTTAACAGAGGAGTTGAGGCTGTGACTGAAGCTAGTGTTTCCATTTCTGGAGCCACAGATGCCTTAAGCGATTTACCCGTTTCAATGCAGCTAGAAGCGGCTATACCTTCACAATGTGAGGGATGCGACACGGCTTACTCGGTATGTTCAAAATTTGCTAGATTAGTGATCAAAGATCAGCTCAGCCTCGAAGCAGCAGGCAACGCAGTGAACTCAGAACTTGGCGTATATTGTTGGGGAATCATCGTTCGCCCTGGTGGCTGGGGCGCACAGTCTAAGGAATGTCGTTACGCTGAGCCACAAATAGACCAACCTAGCTAATAATTTGCTAAAGGTTATGTATTCATGGACACTAAGATGTATGTTGAGTAAGGAATCCATCAGAGTCCAAAGGTTTTTTAAAAATAAAGATGGCCACATCGTACTTTTTCAGTGGCCTAATTTTTTACTTTGGAGCTGGATCTTCTTAAAATTACTCGCTTATTTACTCCCAAATGGATCATGGCATGTGGGGGCTGAGCAGTTAAGCAGAGCAGTCTTATTCGCATGGGCATATTTGGAGATCACCACAGGTGTTAACTATTTCCGAAGATTATTTGGACTTTTGGTCATTATGTACATAGTTGTGAGTTATTTCTAAGTTGCCCACCACCTCTTAAAATATTATGTCATAATATGAGATTAGGATATTGTCAATAACGAGACTATAATTAAAGGTAATTAAACCAACCTCAGCATTAAATGATTCGTAGGGAGCAGCTCCCACCAAGGTAGGAGCAAGAAATGTCAAAAGACAAAGGCCGCAAAGAAGTTAAGAAACCTAAGAAGACAAAAGAGTAATTATGGCTACAATAAAAAAACGAGCTAACTTTTTTACTTCTGAAGAAGGCGTTGTAGCATTGCAAGAACTTGAGGCTCTCGCCGACAACAAAGCGTATTTCACAGAAGCAAGCTACAGTGCTAACACTTCGCTGTACCCCGACAACGCTATATCATTTGTCGACAAGCACATGTTATATCTTCAAAGTCACCCCGGTATCAATACACAGCAGTACATCTCGAACCTAAGATTAATGACTAGACTACGACCGTCTCGTACAGCTAACTAGCCTGTGTTTACATTTTGGTGTTAGTATCTAAACATACTAAGTAGGAGAAATTACATGGCAGATTTTAGTGGATTAAAAGCTGTTTTCATCAATTGCTCCATCAAAAAAGATAGCTCCAAATCTCATACCCAGCTCCTTATGCAAAGAGCTGCAGGTATTATGGAAAAAGAAGGTGTCGAGGTCGAGCATATCTATGCTTTGGATCACAAAATTGCCTTTGGTATGATCAAAGATGGTGCCAAGGATGAACCACGTCAAGATGACGAGTGGCCCCAGATCCAAGAGAAGGTACTGAACAGCGATATTTTGGTAATTGGAACACCTATTTGGCTTGGTGTTAAATCTTCGGTTGCAACCCAAGTTATCGAGAGATTGTATGCCTACAGTGGTGATCACAATGACAAGGATCAGTACGCCTACTATGGCAAAGTCGGTGGCTGTGTGATCACTGGTAATGAAGACGGCATTAAGCATTGTTCAATGGACATTCTTTATGCATTACAACATATTGGCTATACGATTCCTCCCCAGGCTGACTGCGGCTGGATTGGCGAAGCCGGACCAGGACCAAGTTACGGTGATACAGAATGGGATGGGAAAAAGCTCGACAGCCCAATGGGGTACGACAATGAATTCACTAATCGCAACACAACGTTCATGGCCTGGAATCTCATGCATGCAGCAAAGATGCTCAAAGATAACAAAGGTTTCCCGGCTAAGGGTAATACCGTAAGCGATTGGAAGCATGTCACAAACGCTTTGAACAAAAATCCAGAGTATCGCTAGCATTTACATGTAAAGATTGTCTTGCCCTAACGGTCTTAAAGGGTCTATTTGCTATGATGTAGCTAATGAACAAAACACGTCACCAAGTCACGCATTATTTTCAGCCAACAAATAACACTTGTGGGTACACTGCGTTAGCTATCTTACTTTCGCATTATGGCAAGGAAATTAAGCCCGAAGAACTAGTTGATAAAGTTCCACAGCCCAAAGATGCTGATGGCACAGTATTTGGTAGTGTAACTGCGCAATTAGCAGAGTGGGTGCAAAAAGAAGGTTTACATGTTCACATGTATGTTTCTGATGCTTACATAGTAGATTTATCCTGGAAGAATAAAAGTTCAAAACAAATTAGAGATCGTCTCGAGCAAGTAAAATTGAAGCGAAGTGTTCCAGTGATGGATAAACATTGGGTAGGTATTTATGAGAATGCATATCTTTCACTTCTAGATAGCGGAGCAGATTTATCGGTTGAGCAATTTATTACAACAAAGTTACTTTATAGGCTACTAAAAGATGGCCCAGTATATGCAAATATCTGCTCTTCGGCAAATAGTGGCAAAGGTAGAACCTTAAGTAAAGAGCTCAGAAAAGATATACAAGACGATATAGCAGGCAGGATTAGTACCCATAGCGTGGTTATTTATGGTAATGAGGAGAATGGTGACTTCCTGGTTGCAGATCCTTGGGACGGGCTCGTGACTACTAAACCTGAGCAGATGGTGCTAGCTATAGAAGCTGCCCAGATTGAATGTGACAATCAAATATTCGTTATTGAGAGATAACAGCGTGTTACTAAACTCTTGCAGACAAGCCAGTTGTCTGGCTATTGGTTTGTCTATGCTGATCTGCTAGCTTTCCAAGGATCAAGTCTTCGACTCTATGACCAAGCATCTCGGCTCCAACTTCAAGCACTGACGAAGTGTCAACTACCTCAGCAACTAATCCGAGTTCATCTCCGCACAGAGCAATAGTACCCAAGCCAACTGCAGTTGTCCTAGTGACTACATTTATGTTAAACGGTCTACCTTCCCCATTTCGTCCGCGTTTTAGGGCATACATTGCAATCTCTGCGTAGACTGGGTCAAAACCACTTGCTCCCAGAGCCTCTTTTAAATCTTTCATCACATCCATTGTATCAGCATATCGATAAGATGCTTCACCCGCTTAAGTACTGTTTTTGGATGTATCTAGGCGTTTCAACTTTCTGATATGATACAGGCATGAATAGGGTTATTACTCACAAAACTAAATACAACTTAAGAAATCAAAATAGTTTCTTCGGTGGTTGGCCGACTAGTAAAGACACTGCTGATGAATACGGGATTGTCATTTCATTTCCGGTAGAAGGCTGGAATGAATCTGCTAGCGTAGTAGTGACACAATACCTTGATGGGAGGATTGCAGCTGAATGTCATGGAGCAGAGTCTCATAGTGACAAAGCCATTGATCAGGCCTTGACCGTCCTTTCCCTTGATGTTAATGACGAGCATTGGGAGCAGGTTGGCAAACAAGACAAAGTGATCGGTATGCTTCAGGCAAAGTATGACTATCTTCGGCCAATGCTATTCCATTCACCATACGAGGCTGCGGCAGGGTTTGTGATTGGCCAGCGAATCTCAGTTAAACAAAGACAAGCAATCCAAAAGAAGATGGCTGAGCTTCACGGTGTGAAGAGTACTATCGATGGTAATACATACGCAGCTTTTCCATCGCCACAAGTTTTATTAGATATCAATGAGTTCCCTGGCTTGAGCGAGATAAAAATAAAGCGTTTGCATGGTATCGCCGAAGCAGCACTCGAGGGTTTGCTGGACAGATCTCGACTACTTGCTATGCCTGAAGATGACGCACTTTCATATCTGCAAAGTCTTGAGGGTGTCGGCCCATTTTACGCGAGTGGCATTCTGTATAGAGGCGCTGGTATTGTCGATGGTGTAACTGATGATGCGCTAACGAAGTATGCCATCCAGCAGGCATATGGTCTTGAGGCTGAGCCAAATCAGGCAAAAGTACTCGAGCTTGCCGAAAACTGGCGGCCTTACCGTATGTGGGCCGAAGTACTTATTCACGTCTGGCTAAGGCGCGAAGTCGGACTGCCAAAGCGACGCTAAGCCTACTTCAGTGAAAACCTCTTCACTGTATCTATCGATCTGATTGGTTATAACTACTATGTTATGGTCTGGTCATATCTTGTCTTACCCGATACGCACGGTGAGTATGAGCGTGTTGCTCATGTTATTAAAGAAACAGAAACACAGATAGATACGTATGTGTTCGCAGGGGATGTACTCGACGGACCAGATTCCAACCAACTTATTACATTAATACGAGGGCTCTGCGAACGGGCAGTGACGATTGCAGGTAATCATGAATGGGTTTGCCGAAACGCGCTAGATGAAGCTGAGGATCCGGCTGTTTCAGTGTGGTGTAACGATGTATGGCCGGGCTATGAGCTTGATGTATTAGCAAGCTACGGTGTTAAGCAGAGTACAGACTGGTCTGAGAATGCTGATGCGCTGCGAAGGACAATGCGAGAACGTGGTGATCTTGAATGGCTAATGAGCTTAAAGACATATTTTGAAACTGATACGTTTGTTGTAGTGCATGCAGGCCCTGAGTTGGATACATCATGGTCGCTTCAATCGACACAACTCGACACTATTGATGAAAATAACAGACTTTATAATGAACTACCTCAACTCTTTAGCCACAAGCTAGCACGTTTACGTGCTATTCCGGAGCAGGTAAGCAACAAGACATTTATAACAGGTCACGGTCATAGTTTCCAGACATGGGACAAGCGCGTGGCCGAACGAAGGGTTTGTCTGGCTTCAAGATTACGCAAGGGTGACCCGCTCTTTGTTTGGAACTCTACGACGAGACAGGTGAACCAATATTAAACTTTAGCCAGGGGATGTTATTGACCAAGTCATATCTTAATGAGACGATAATAGCATTAGCAATAAAGGAGACTTCTGTGTTTGCAACTTCATTACTTGGATTTACTATCAGTACCATCTGGGCTGTCATTGTTTTGTTTATTTGGATCGCCATTGCATTTTGGCCAGCACGCGTAGCGGGTCGCAAAGGGCATAGCTTCTTCCTCTACTTTATCTTCAGCATCATCTGCTTCCCACTTGCATTGATAGTTGCTTACATTGTCCCCGACCGACGTATACGAGCCTAAAGCTCCATACACTCGTCCGCTACTTCTCTGGATACTGCTTTTTGTCGCTTCGGTTTTCTCTTCGAGTTTCCATGTTTACGGCGATCTTACCGCCACGACGTTTTACGATTGTCTGCGCAAAGGTGGCTATGATGCCGATTCCCAAAAAGATGTAGAAGGTTGCAAAGATTTTGCCAAAAGGCGTGGTTGGTGTGAAGTCGCCGTATCCAACCGTGGTCAGGGTTATTACGGAGAAGTAGTAAGAGTTTAATAGCGACCACTTCTCAATGAGGTGGAAAACTATTGTTCCAACAAACAGGATAGTAACAGTGGCTCCAGCGAGTAGTTGGAAGGTGTATTTTTGAAGAAAGTCTTTTTGGTTATCCACGCTCATCCTTCTGCTTGTTTAGTGAACGAAATAGCGTAAATAGGCCAAAGACACCATAACTGATCATGCTTAGTCCAAGAACGTATCTCAATAATGGGAAGCTAATGTGGCCAGTGGTGCGATAAAAAACATAGATTGCACCTGCGATCATACTTATAACCGCAGCCCACGAGCGGTGTGGCGATCCAGCATACATAACAGCGCCTAGAAGCAGACCAAAGGTCACAATATAGCCAAACATCCCCGAGAAATTCCAGTCCATCAAAAGAATATATGTACCTGCCATGAGACTGATAACAACAGTAAGTGACAGAAGAAGATTCCCTGATTTTTGGTTCATGGGGTAATAGTAGTACAAATCATACACCTCTGTAAAGTTGACAGAACACTATTGTAAGTGTAAAGATATGGTCACAGTAA
>CAYLGV010000005.1:0-34413 GCA_964383395.1 uncultured Candidatus Saccharibacteria bacterium | reverse complement strand
AGGAAGACGCTGAGAACGCCAAGAAAGCTTTGGAAGAAGCTGGCGCTACAGTCGAGCTCGCTTAAGTTTAAGCCCGCCTCATACGAAAACCGCCCACAGGGAAACCTGGGCGGTTTTTTTATAAGTGCGATACATATTTGTATCTATAACTATTTTATGTTTTAATAATCGGGATGGATTCCAAAGAAGTAATTGTCAGTAGCCCCGGCACGCCTTTTGATTGGGAACAACCTGATGCCTACCAGCCCCCAAGCCAGGTAACTGCTGAGCAGATTCAATGTTCAATTGAAACAAGCTTTGCAAGTCTGGGCGGGGAAGTACCGACTCCTGAGCTTATTGAACGTCCTGAAGCGACGCCATCAAAAGTGCCAAGATATCTAAAAACAATTGCTAAAGTTGCATTTGTAACCACATTATTTATCCCTGGAGTTGCTCGTATGGTTCCGTATGCCGTAAGTAGCATGCAGGGACTTCACTGTCCCGATACTCCACCGGAGACACCTACTGAAGCAACCAAAAGTTTATTCGACGTGAGACAGCAAGTTGCTGGGATCGAATTCGGACTTGAGAAGCAGCTGTACGATACCGTAAAACCCAGGCTTGACGATGCAAAAAACATACAAGATGTCCAAGCTGTATTACAAACCGCCATGGATCCCTATAACGTTTCAGTTGAGCTCGCAGACATGCCTCAGGCACATATTGGCATCTACGAGATGGCCGACATCAGAGAACATCATCGACCAGAACTACTCACTTTGGATGAAGCAAAAGCTAGCGGTGATGCATTTTTGTTATCACTCTCACAGATCCCGCATGCTTTTCTTCGTCAGCTTGATGGTTTCCACCTATATTTAACCCACGCTCCTACTGTTGGGGATCAGGATATGGGTGGGGTTTATCTTTACGGCGCCGGTATAAAAGGTGAAAATATTGTTCTGGACACTTCATTCCCAGAGTATATTAATTGGAGTTTTAAGCATGAGCTTTCTCATGTATTGCATCGTAAGCAATGCGGTGATGACGTTGAGCAAATGTTACAGACCGGCAAACATGACAATGCTTTTATTTCAAATAACCCACCAGGCTTTATATATAGTACCGACAGAAAACTTAAGAGCGATGCCAAGAAGCAAAACGTTACCCCAAGCGAATACGGTGCCACTTCTTATCAAGAAGATGTCGCAGAGACAGGCGCTAGCCTCATGAGTGGTTGGTATAGTCTTGCTCATAGCATATCAGCACCAACATTGGCCTTGAAACAGCAACGGTTTGTACAAAGACTTAATCAATATGAACCAAACTTTGAGGCGTATACAGCTTACCTGGCCTATATTGGGAATCGACCATTTCCTAAAGAGATTGCCAAGGCCGAATCGTTTACAACTGAGTGCTTTGAGACTCCAAACATAGATACACCAAAGTCAGTTGGTGATAAAAATACTATCCAAGTAGAGGTAGTGCACTTTAGCTCCATGGATTTACCAGATGGTAATTATGAAATGTTACGCTTTAGCACAACAGAGAAGGATAAAAGTAAAATACTCTACCAGGTAGGCTGGGACAAACAGATTCCTGGCGCATTAGACGATCAAGCCGTGCGCTGGCAACTTGGTTACAGCCTGTTAAGCAATCTACGCGATAGAAAAGAGATATCAGAGCAGGCCGTTAACTTTACCGTCAATGACTATAGTCCAAAGCAATTTGGCCAGCAAACTATCATTTGTAGTGCAGTTGAACTTGCAAGTACGGGCGCTTAGGGGTTAGACGTATTTATCCACAGTTTTAATGGTTTCCTTTGACTAAATGGGGGTAGCGTGGTACGGTAAGGCCAAGAAGTGTATCAAATAAACACTTTTGAGAGACAACCGAAATGGCAGAAGTACCAGAAAAACAAATCAAAAGACTCAAATCCCTGATAGCAGAGGCGGAGACCAGTTTGGCTGCCGCTAAGGAATTGTTGACGAGCCTCGTGGGAGAGGATCCAGCAGTTGCTGCAAGTATTCAGGAAGAGGCCCTCGGTAAAATTATCGAAGGTGTTTTTGATGGTCAAGCTATGGTTGGCTCAGATGGCAAGAACTATCCTGTACCT
Organism: uncultured Candidatus Saccharibacteria bacterium; assembly: GCA_964383395.1. Classification (GTDB taxonomy): domain Bacteria; phylum Patescibacteriota; class Saccharimonadia; order Saccharimonadales; family CAYLGV01; genus CAYLGV01. Next base: position 32,321 of record CAYLGV010000005.1, on the reverse strand, counting down.
GCCAACTACGCCAGCAAGTCTAAACTCGTTCAAGGTGATATTTTAAAACTAACCATCGCAGATGATGGCTCATTCCTATATAAGCAAATTGGTCCTGTGCCACGCAAACAAGTTGTCGGCATCCTCAAGCTCGAGAATGGACATTACTTTGTCGATGTTAACGGTCGTCAATTACGTGTACTGCTAGCAAGCGTTACTTACTTCAAAGCAAAGCCCGGTGATCAGGTAAGCGTCAACGTTCCCGAAGATGACAGCCACGCCGAGTGGGCTGCTCTCGAAGCCGCACTCTAAAGCGGACATGGTTTATTACTTAGCTCGTGCTATAACATATAGCAATGTCTATTGATCTACACCGTACCCCAGATGTCCCAGAGTGGGAACTGTACCCACGCGAAGAGTGGGGTATCGGACAACGTGTGGCCGCTGGAACCAAAGGATGGCTAGGGCCTGCTAATCTGGTCAGTTTTGGTGGAGCAGCCTTATTCTTTGATGGTCTTTACGATTTCACTCAGGGCCAAAAACTTGTTGGATTCGCCAAGATGGTTGGTGGTGCTGTTGCAGACTGGTTAGATGGCCGTGTCGCGAAATGGACTAAGACCAAAAGTCCACTTGGTGAAGTTGTCGATGCATCCCTCGACAAAATAAAACTTGCTGGCGCACTAATTGTGTTCGGTGTCACTGAAGTAGTCCCAATTTTACCAATTGCAGCCGTTACAATTCAGAACGCTGCAAATGTTGCTTTCACTGGTATTGCTAAACATCGTGGGAATGAAATCCACACTGAACTTCCAAACAAAATCACCCCATGGGTCCAAGCGGCAGCAGGTATGGGTGGTTTCGTGGTTGCTGACATGCTTGCTCCGGGTACTGGACAGCAAGCCGCAGAGTACATTGGATACGCAGGAACCGTCGGAGGTTCAATCTTTCCTGGTGGCTGGGCGACCAAAGAACTTGCTGATCAGGCTCTTAAACCACAACAACTCCCTGAAGCTGCATAGTTTATAATTAAGCTATATGGGGAAAGCATTGTACCGGGCATATCGCCCGAAGAAACTCGCTGAGATAGTCGGCCAAGAGCATATCACCGATACGCTTACGCGTGCTCTAGAGCAAGACAGTATTAGTCATGCCTATCTTCTCACTGGCCCTCGAGGCGTAGGCAAGACTAGTATTGCCCGTATCCTAGCATACGAAGTAAACAAATTGCCTTACGACGAGAGCGCAATTCATCTAGATATCATTGAGATCGATGCCGCCAGCAATCGCCGTATCGATGAGATTCGCGATCTTAAAGAACGAGTAAATGTAAGTCCGACTAGTGCACGCTATAAGGTGTACATCATCGACGAGGTGCACATGCTCACTAAAGAGGCATTCAATGCACTCCTAAAAACCCTTGAGGAGCCGCCCGAGCATGCAATTTTCATACTGGCTACTACCGAGTCTCACAAAGTGCCCGAGACCATCATAAGTCGCACGCAGCGCTTTACCTTTAAACCCGTTGACCGTACTAAAGTAATTGCTCATCTTAAATCGATTGCTAAGCAAGAAAAGATCACCATCGATGATGACGCGCTTGAGTTAGTGGCTATTCACGGTGACGGCAGTTTCCGTGACAGTATCAGTCTTCTAGACCAAGTACAGCACACCAGCAAACACGTCACACTGAAAGATGTACAACAGGCCATTGGCCAAGCGCCAGCTGAGCTAATTGAGCAATTGCTTACATCAACTGCTACTCATAATGCCAGCCAGATTATGACCTCACTCGATGAACTACGTATCCAGGGCGCTCAACCAGCTCAGATTGCTAAACAATTAGCTGCACGCGTACGAGCAGGAATAACCGACAACACCAGTACGCTCAGTAATCACGATAGCTTGAGACTATTAAGGCAACTACTGACCGTGCCAGGTTCACATGATCCGGCTCTCGCATTAGAGATTGCCTTGTATGAAATTGCTCTAGATACGAATGCACCTGCACCAGCCCAAGCTACTGTGCAGGTAACAACTGCCCCTAAGACAGCAAGCAATACCCCAAAACCACCTGTTTCTGATCACAAACCAGAAGCAAAAGCAGCTCCAAAACAGCCAGACACTACAAAAGCGCCGGCACCCGAACCAGCTAATACACCAAAAACAGCCACTGAAGAAGCGTCCATCCCAAAGAAGACTCAGCCAACCGAAGCACATGAGTTAACTGATGAAACCTGGCCACTCGTACTTGAAGCTATACGCGGCAAATACAACACACTGTATGGTATTTGTCGTATGGCTACCGCAAACTTTGATGGCAACACATTAATTTTGACCTTTACTTTTCAGTTCCATCAAAAGCGTCTCAATGATGGCAAGCACCAACAAGCCCTGCTCAACGAAATTTACGAGCTTACTGGCCAAAATGTAAGCCTCAAAGTACTGGTTGATAAAAACAGCACACCACCAGATGCAAACACCCTAATCAAGGCCGCATCTAGCACTAAATCATCATCATCCGAAGCGCCTTCGGTTGATTTAGAAAACATTAGCAATATCTTCGGTGGCGCGGAAATAGTAGAATAGGGTTATGGAACCTCGGGGGGTCGCTTTACCACCACAAAATATAGATGCCGAAGCTAGTCTGCTCGGTGCTATTTTGATTGATACTGACGCCTTAGTGCGTATAGCCGACAAAGTCGCTGCGGATGATTTTTATGACGAAAAACATGCCTACATTTATGAGGCGGTTATTCAACTTTATGAAAAACATAGTCCGATTGATGTTCTGACCTTAGCCGATCAGCTCAAAGGCAATGGCACACTCGATGCGATTGGCGGCTCATCATACCTGGCCGAGCTTACCAACTTCGTACCAACGGCCAGCCACGTAGAACAATATGCCGACATCGTGTCACAGAAGTCATTGCGCCGTAAGCTCATCAAGGCCGCCCAAGATATCACCGGTCTTGGTTATAACGAGGGCACAGCTCTACAGGAGCTGATTGAAGAGGCCGAGACACGCCTGTTTGAAGTGAGCCAAAAGCATATCAAGCAAGACATCACTAGTCTAGAAACCATTCTAAGTGAAAGCTTTGACCGTCTTGATGAACTCCACAAAGACAAGGGCAAAATTCGTGGCGTACCGACTGGCTTTAAAGATATGGATAATATCCTGGCTGGTCTACAGCGCTCTGATCTTTTCATTTTGGCGGCTCGACCGAGTATGGGTAAAGCACAACCCCTAGATTCAAATATTCTGACAACCCAAGGGTGGAAACAAATGGGCAACATTCAAGTTGGTGACAAACTGGCATCTGTTGACGGCCAAGAGTCGATCGTGAACGGCGTATTCCCGCAAGGCAAGAAAGATATTTTCCGCGTGACATTCTCAGATGGGCGCAGTATGGAATGTTGTGATGAACATCTTTGGGAAGTTCACCATCGAAGCTGGGATACACCACGCATACTATCCACACTAGAAGTGTCAGAGCTACTCACAAAACAACGTTACCAAAAACGGTTATGGATCAGTCAATTTAATGGTGAATTTGGCCATCAGACTGAACTACCTATCAAACCATGGACGCTGGGCGTATTGCTTGGGGAAGGTGACTTTAACAGTATGCGTTTCTCAACTGCCAGTAAACGAATACTCGATCGTATTACTACCGAATTAGGCGATACCTTCAAGATTAACTGGGCGGGCAATTACGACTATCGCATTGTTCAAGCACTAAATCATCGTCGTTCAGGTCATGTAGGTCCATGGCCAAATCCTCTGAAAGAACAGCTAAAAGATCTCAAACTCTGGGGCACTCACAGTTTCGACAAATTCATTCCAGAACTTTATAAACAATCTGATAGGCAATCACGCCTCGAATTATTGCAGGGCCTTCTCGATGCAGACGGTTGGGCAGAAAAGTTTGGCAGTGTGCGGTTTGCTACGGCTAGTCAACAACTTGCATTAGATGTGCAAGAGCTAGCTCGATCTTTGGGCGCATGGGCGAGTCTGAAGCCAAAAAAGACTAGTTATACCTATGCTGGTGAACGCAAGACAGGGCTACTTAGTTATGTGGTAACTATTTCTCATTCTTCTGCCGAAAAACTATTTACACTTCCTGAAAAATACCTCCGAACAATATCGCCAAAGATCAGACTAAAAAAACCAACCTTTGCTTCTATCGAGAAAGTACGCGTTGCTGAGGCGCAATGTATATCGGTCTCCCACGCTTCTAATCTGTACATTACTGACAACTATGTAGTAACCCACAATACCGCCCTGGCATTAAACCTTGCCCATAATGTTGCCGTTCAAGCTAAGCAGCCGGTTCTGATATTCAGCCTAGAAATGAGCAAGGAACAGCTCGTTGACCGTATGCTAGCCATGGAGTCAGGCGTTGACGCATGGGCGCTTAGAACGGGTAATCTCACTGATGCAGACTTCGAGAAAATCGGCCAGGCAATGGGTACCCTCAGCGAAGCCGAGATTTACATTGACGACACACCTGGTATCACCGTAAGTGAGCTGCGTACCAAGGCCCGCCGCGAAGCTCACATGCACGACCTAGGACTTATCATCGTTGACTACTTACAACTTATGAGTGGCGGCAACAAATTTGGTGGTGATGGCAACCGCGTGCAAGAGATCAGTGAGATTTCTCGTGGCCTAAAGGGTGTGGCCCGTGAACTAAATGTACCTCTAATTGCTCTTAGTCAGTTGAGCCGTTCTGTTGAGAGTCGTAGCCCACAAATACCACAACTATCCGACCTTCGTGAATCAGGCTCTATTGAGCAAGATGCCGATGTAGTGGCCTTTATTTACCGTGAAGACTACTACAATCCCGAAACAGACCGCCGTAACATTACTGACATCTTAATCAAGAAGCACCGTAATGGTCCGACTGGCGCCGTTGAGCTTTACTTCGATAAGGAGAAACAGCGCTTCCGCAGTCTCGACAATAAGCACCACTCCCAACCCTTCGATTCTTAATGTATACTACGTAGTAAATGAAAAAGTTAAAGCTTTGGGTGCGGCTTATGTGGCGTCCCATACTTATTGGACTAGGTGTGGCGTCGGTAGTGGCGATATTCTATGGGTTCAAGCTGGGTACATTACTACCAGGAACCAGCAGACCCGAAGTAAGCTACATCACATCTATTAGGTCAGGAAAGGCGATAGTCGAGAATCCCGTCTTCGCTATGCACAAATTGCCAGTGTATGGCCTTTTTAAGCTAGGTATTAATAATATTGCTGCCTACCGGGCAATCAGTGCGATTTTTGCAGCCCTCTCAATCATGGGGTGTTTCTTTGTGCTCAGGGAATGGTATAGCACTCGTGTCGCTATCCTGGGCACAGGGTTGTATATGACTAGCGCCTGGATTCTACACATTGGCCGATTGGCCACCCCTGAAGCAACGTTCCTGCTTATCATGCCAGTTGTTTGGGCAGTACTATGGTTATATTTCACAACCCTGCACAAGAGTGCGCTGGCATTATTAGCCGTACTGACGGCGATGTGTTTTTACGTACCGGGTTTCATTTGGCTTATCCTGTTCATCACTATCTGGCAACATAAGCGAATCTGGAAAGAGATCAAGAACGTACCAGTATGGTTCCGGGTCGTATGTCTCGTGTTTATGGTCATCATTCTTGCGCCGCTTGCTCGTGCAGTTGTCATGCATCCAAGTGTTGGCCTAGAAGTTCTTGGCTTGCCAAGTAAAATGCCAATGGTACAAGTACTTTGGCATAACCTCATCCATATTCCTGGGAGTTTCATTGTTTCAGCCCCATATGACCCCGTGCGCTGGCTAGGCCGTCTTCCGCTGCTCGACATCTTTTGCGTAGTCATGGCAATATTTGGAGCCTATAGCTTGCGTTATCGTATGAAAGAAGTGCGCTCTCACCTGATTGTCGGAGGTGGCATAATTCTATTTGTACTAGTGGCCCTGGGTGGCATACCTATTACAGTGTTATTCCTGCCTATATTCGTTCTGATTGCTGATGGTATCGCTTTCTTATTACAACAATGGTTTACGGTGTTTCCAAAGAATCCTTTTGCAAGTGTATTGGCTACAACTGCAGTTTCGCTAACCGTGCTCTTCGTCTCGTTCTACCATATAAATCATTACTTCATAGCATGGCCACAAAACCCCGCAACGCGTGCTGCCTACAGCTATCAGCTACCACCAAATCCAAACAACACACCCTAGGGATCTACCCTTGTCGGTCAAAGATTGATACAATGTAGCCTGACCATAAAGGAGAGATGTTTTGAGCAAGCTAGACCAAGCAAAAATGCTAATGAAGGTGAAGAAACTGCAGAAAGAATTGCAGAAGATGGTAATCGAAGTTGAAAAGGGCGATGGCGCTGTACGAGTTGAGATAACCGGCGAACAGAAAATCAAGAAGATCAAGATTGACCCTGAATACGTTGACCTCGATGACATTGGTCAGTTAGAGCGCTGGGTAGAAGACGCTGTTAAAGAAGCTATCCAGGAAAGCCAAAAGATTGCTGCCGAGAAGATGCAGCCAATGATGGGCGCTTTGGGCGACCTCGGTCTGTAAAGCTACTCATACCGAATTAACGTATGAGTGTTTTGCCACCAGCCTTAGAAGATCTTATTGAAGCGCTTGGTAGCTTACCGGGTGTTGGTTCGCGTACTGCTGAGCGGTACGCATATTACTTATTGCGGAACGATCCAACCATAGCTTCTCGCTTAAGTGCTAGTTTGGCCAATCTTCATGATGGCGTTGGCTACTGCAAGAAAACATTTGCCCTGGTCCCTAAGGGTCAGGAGCTATCTGATCTGTACACTAATCCGAACCGAGACAAACAGATTGTGGCTGTCGTGGCTGAACCATTTGATATTTTGGCTCTCGAAAAAACCAGCCAGTTTCATGGTACTTACCATGTACTAGGGGGTTTAGTATCACCGATTGATGGTGTTGGACCAGAACAACTCCATATTGCAGAGTTATTGCAGCGGATTGACGATGATCAAGTAAAAGAGATCATACTCGCAACAAATGCCAGCGTAGAAGGTGAATCAACAGCCTTGTATATTCAACAGCAGGTAGGTGAACGCAAAGTGGCTATCACACGCCTGGCTCGCGGTTTACCTGTTGGTGTTGACTTAGAATATGCGGACCAGATTACCCTTGGGCGTGCTCTCGAGGGAAGAACTACTCTATAACAGGAGTTAAAATACCCTTTCTCTCTCACGATCATAGGTCTATTTTAGCAGAGAACAACCATAGTTTTGTACCCGCTTTACCCCTGATACGCTATACTAGAAATAATGAGTGAAACCGAAAAACTAGCTGAGGCCATTAATCAGGCCCATTCGATTGTCATTATTCAAGCTGATAACCCAGATGGCGACAGCCTCGCATCGGCTTTAGCCCTAGAGCAGATACTCGGTGACATGGACAAAGAGCCGTTCTTGTATTGTGGTGTAGAAGTTCCAAGTCACCTCCATTATATGGAAGGCTGGGCGCGCGTTAGCAAAGAATTACCAAGCAAATTTGACCTATCAATTATCGTTGACGACAGTTCCGCTACGTTGCTTGAGACTCTTGAACGTAGTGGCCAAAAAGGCTGGATTGCAGCAAAACCATGTGCAGTTATTGATCACCATGATGTTGAGCTTACAATCCCGTTTGCAAGTATCAATGTTAATCGACGTGCCGTGGCAACAGGCGAAGTAATCTATGAACTTGCCCAAGAGTTAAGTTGGCCTCTGAATGATGAAGCCAAAAATATGTTAGCTATTTCTATTATGTCCGATAGCCTTGGGCTCATCAGCGAAGGTACGTCACCACGCAGCATTCACATTATTGGCGAGCTTGTTGAGGCAGGCGTCAGTTTAGCGCTACTCGATAATGCCCGTCGTGAGCTCATACGCAAAAGCCCCGAGCTTGTAAAGTACAAAGGCCAGCTATTGCAGCGTGTGGAATATGCCGACAATAACCGCGTTGCGACCATCACTATTCCATGGGAAGAAATTGAAAGATACAGTCATTCTTATAACCCTTCGGTACTGGTACTGGATGATATGCGTCTTACCGAGGGAACTGATATAGCTATTGCCTTTAAGTTATATAGTGGCAATAAGGTAACCGCTAAGATTCGTTGCAATTACGGTAAAGCCATAGGCAACAAACTTGCCGAACACTTTGGTGGCGGTGGCCATCCATATGCTAGTGGTTTTAAAGTGCAAGATGGGCGCAGTTTTGAAGAAATCAAAGGTGAATGTATCGCGCTGGCCAGCCAGCTTCTTGACGAACTTGAAAACTCCAATAACTAAGGAATTACATAGATGAAACTCTACAATACACTCTCCCGCGAAATCGAAACATTTACCCCCCTCGAAGACAAAAAAGTGAAGATGTACACCTGTGGCTTAACTGTGTACTCGCAACCCCAAATCGGTAACTGGGTGGCTTATATATATTCTGATGTGCTCACACGTACCCTTCTTGCCAGTGGCTACGAGGTAACCAGAATCCAAAATATCACAGATGTAGGGCACCTGGTAAGTGACGATGACGCCGGCGAAGACAAGATGGAAAAGGGTGCCAAGCAAGAGGGCTTAACTGCTTGGGAAGTAGCCGACAAGTACATCAAGATCGCCGATGACGAAGCTTACACGCAGCTTCAACTACGTCGTCCCGACAAGTTGGTTCGTGCCACAGATCTTATCCAGGAACAAATTAATTTTGTAGCGAAGCTTGAAGAGAAAGGCTATACCTACATTACCGACGATGGAGTGTACTTTGACACTAGCAAATTGAGTGATTATGGCAAATTAGCCAAACTTGATATTAAAGGCCTTGAGGCTGGTGCGCGCGTAGATGTTCGAGGCAAAAAGAACAAAACTGACTTTGCCTTGTGGAAATTCTCATCCGAAAATCAAAAGCGAGATATGGAATGGGAGTCACCATGGGGCAAGGGTTTCCCAGGCTGGCACCTGGAATGTTCTGTTATTGCCTACGAAAACCTTGGGGAGCAGATTGACCTTCACACTGGCGGCATCGACCATATTCCAGTTCATCATACCAATGAGATTGCTCAGACTGAATCAGTAACCGATAAACAGTTCTCGAAGTATTGGTTCCACAACAATCACATCAAAGTGAATGGCACTAAGTTGAGCAAGTCGCTTGGTAACAGCTTTACCCTCAAAGATGTCCAAAATCGCGGCTTTAGTCTTAACGCATTTAAGCTGCTCGTATTGTCTAGCCATTACCGTACAGAAGGTAACTTTACCTGGGAGATCCTGGAAGCAGCACAGAACCGACTAAACCATTGGCGAGAAATGTTTAATCGCCGCTGGCAGGGCAGTATCCTCGAAGATGATCAACCCGACATCAGCGCAGAGCTGCTTGCTGCATTGCAAAATGATCTAGATACACCCAAGGTATTAGCACTCGTCGACGAATACTTCGATAAGGTAGATGCCAACACTGCTATGCCAAACCGCGACACTCTCACAAGTATCCGCGATTTGTTAGGTATTGATCTGCTGGATGATGATATTACCGATGAACAAAAAGCAATGATTGACGATCGCCAAAAAGCCCGCGACTCAAAAAACTGGGCTCGATCAGACGAACTACGTGATCAACTGGCTAAACAGGACCTCGGCGTACGTGACACTGCCCAAGGTCAAGTCTGGTTCCGTACATAGTATTGTTACTGCTGTGATAGATCTGCTATCATTAACAGCAGTAAACCTTAAGGGAGGGTAACTATGGATAATACATTAATGGTGCTTGTTTGGCTTCTCAGCGTAGCTGTATTAGCACTAATACTAATTGGCTGGTGGAAGCTATTTGAAAAGGCTGGCGAGGCTGGCTGGAAGGTTCTTATTCCTTTCTATAACACTTATACGTTCTTCCGTATTGCAGGGCGAAATGGTTGGGGCTTCTTGTTGTTGCTCATTCCATTTGTAAGCTTCGTTGTATGGATCGTCGTAAGTATCGACATGGCTAAGCACTTTGGTAAGGGCACTGCGTACGGTATCTTTGCTATCTGGCTATTGCCATTCATTGGCGCCCTTGACCTCGGTCTTGGTGACGCTACCTATGTCGGCGAAAAACACGCCTAAATAGAATAGTTAAGTCTAATAAAACACCCGCTACGAAGCGGGTGTTTTATTTGTTGTAAGCCTCAGCTTTTACTTTTCGAGATGTAATGGTGTCTTTTTCGGCACGAGTAAGATAACCACGACTTGTGAGGTAATCAAGTACAACGATACGAATACAACCAGCTAATGGGATGGCTACGAGACCGCCGAAGATTCCCCCGAAACTTACACCGATGATTACAGCGCTAAACACAAGTAATGGTGACATGTTTGTTGAGTTCGCTTGGATTTTAGGTTGCAAAACATAGTTCTCGATCTGTTGATACAAAATATAATAGGCCAAGATTATAATGGCTGACCAGGGCGAATGGAAAAGTGCCACAGTAGTAACAATAGCAGCACCAATGGTATGGCCAACAAGCGGGATGAGACCACAGATAAACACAATGACCATAAGTGCTATTGGATAGCTGACATGAAGGGCAAGAAGCGGAAGAAGGATCAAAAACGCCGCCAGAGCCGCTAAGGTAACTTGACCGTTCACGAACCCAGTCACCACCTTATACATATCGCCAGCCATGTCGCCGGCATGTTCTTCGTGTTCATCAGGCAGAAGCTTTCTAAAGAATAGTAACCAGCGCGGGCCTTCTATAAGCATCATGTAGGTGAGCACTAGAACAGTCAATGTCGAGAATATACTACTACCAACTCTACCTACTCCTGTAACTGCAGTCCCACTCATATTTTGCAATCTATCCTTGAGTTGATCAGATACTTTGTCTACTTGGTTTTCAAGATTATAGCGACGAACAAAACGACCAATAGAACTATCTTCACTTCTTGTGTCTTCGAGAATGCTAGGAGCGGTATCTATGAAGTTCTGAGTCTGTCGCACAATTGGTGGCGTAATACTGGCGAGAAAACCAATCAGAAATGCAATAATGATGAGAAATGATATGCCAGTTGCGAGACTGCGACTGCCACGCTGTTTACCAGGTAAGCGCTGCGCTAACCAGTGCACAGGCATATTTAGTGCTAAAGCGAGGAAAAAGGCCGTAAAGATGAGGGTAAGAGCATGAGCGGCCTGTCTGACGGCCGTAACTGCTACTACGGCTGCAATGATAAGCAGCAGCACACGAATAACCGTTGAATTCGAAATGGTTACTTCTACGGGTTGTTCACTGTCTTTTCGTCTTAGGTGAAACATATGCCCCCAATTATGGCAGGTTTGCGCGTCTTTTCAATAAAGCATTGCTATAAAGTGAAAGTAGTTGTTGCCCAACATCATGTACATCATATTGCTGAACGGCAGCTTTTTGCCAACGATAGGCTTTTTGCCTGGCTTGTGATGAATGAATAAAGTGACCTAGTTGCTTTGCAAAAGCACCAGGATTATTGAGTTCTATTAGCTGATCTGTTCGTTCGCCCAACACGGTTTGGTAGCCAACATTGTTACCGCCCAAGACTACTTTTGAACCTGCTGCCATTGCTTCGATTAACACAATACCGAAACTCTCGCCGCCAGTACTTGGGAAAACGGCAATATCTGCACTCGCAAGGTAATCTGGTTTATCGGCCTCAGCCAGATAGCCTGTGAAGTGCACTATATGTCCAAGATGGTTCTGGTGTACATAGGCTTCGAGTTTAGACTGAAGTGGTCCCTTACCGCATATAAGAACTCGAGCACCATCAAGCTGTCGCTGGGCGTGTAGCTTCTCAATAGCTTCAAGAAAGTACGAGCAGCCCTTACGTTCAACTAAGCGACCCAGGAACACAATGGTAAGCTTATCGTCTGCATACTTCGTAAGTCGGTGACCTTTACTAAAACTGCCCACATCAACGACATTTGGTATAACCGTAGAAGAGAGTTTGAAGGATTGCTTTAAAAACACCGAGGCGGGTTCTGAAACACTCACGACCGCATCGAACCGCTGTCGGCTGCTTTTAAGAGCCATGCCAAGCAAACGAGTAGCTTTTTTCTCAAGCCCCGAGAAAGGAATGATGTGAAAGGTTCCAATAACTGCAGTACGAGGCGAGGCTGCTTTGATAATTTTTGAAGCCATCAGTGGGCTATAAGGCATTTGAACGTGAATAACATCATATGCTTCTCGTTCAAGTAATGCCTTGATCTTCTTAGTAGAAGCTGGCAGCGGTGTACTCATACGGTTTTGGTTAAAATGGACCTGTAAATTACGCGAGAGGCTATGAATGTTTTGTATGTCAGTTCGTGCCGTCTGACCCACAAGATAATGTACCTCGTAACCTACATGTTGATAGTAATGCCCGAGAGTAGTTACATACTGCTGCACGCCATCAGTCTTGTCGAGACTGTCATCGAGCACGAAGGCAATCTTAAGCGGCGTAGAGGTGTTCGTATGCATCGACTATGATTGGATAGTTATATTGTTTAACTGTTTCAAGTGCCCAGGTACGCCACATTTCTCGAAGTTCATCGTTATATGCCATAAGTTCGAGGGTACGCACAAAATTTGCCGTTTCTTTGGGATTTACGAGGGATAACTGGCCGGTGTCATGGAGAACTGCCGAGTAGCCTGGATTGTCACCAGCCACCACAGGTACCCCACAAGCCATCGCTTCTAGGAGCACTATACCGAAGCTCTCTCCGTACAAGGCTGGTGAACAGAACACAGTTGCTGCTCTGAGTAATCGTAGTTTTTCAGAATCAGACACTCGGCCCAAGAATTCTACATCTACCCCTTGGTCATTAGCATAATGCGTGAGACGTTGCCGATCCGGTCCATCGCCAGCAATAACTAATTTTAAGGGCTTTTGGCCTCGCTGCTGCACAGCCATAGCCTTAAGGAGATATTTCAAGCCTTTACGACCTTCAAGTCGACCAACATAGAAGACATATGCATCTTTAGCTGGTTTACCCACTCTGTACTTCGTAAGGTCAATGCCATTTGGAATAATCTTAATCTCTTGATCGGTCAGGCTGCGAGCATACTCAGCACCTGCCTCAGAGACAGCAGTAAGTAGGTTAGGATGCTTTAGAACGGCTTTGGTGTAAGGAGTAATGACGCGTTCGATGGTGCGGCTCATCACCGTATCTGGCAATTTAGCATGGAAGGTAGCCACATTCTTTGCGGTACTACGCTGCAGCATCTGCCAGGATAAGAAAGGTACCCATGGCTCATGAAAGTGCAATACATCAAACTGTTCTTCATCGAGCAGTTGCATAACTTGCTTGTTATCAACTCTTACCGAGATTTGTGCAGTGGTTTTTTGAAAAGGCGATTTAACATCACGTGCACGACCAAGTAAGCGTACGAAGGGCTGTATCTCATCTGGAAGCTCACGTGGTTGAGGAGTCACAATCAAGGCTTCGTGGCCGCGACGGGAAAGTTCAGCCTGCAAGGCGAATACTACTTCTTGCACACCACCACCTTTATAGATGTTGTAGGGACATACGAGGCCAATTTTCATCTTATGTACAGTATAGCAAATCAGCTATTTAGGCTGACGCGCGAGCACACGGCGAATCTGTTTTGGAATTAGGGGCGCCACTTCTTCGGGTGTAGCCACAATAGATGGAGCGTGGTGGTCCATCTCAGCTTCAACTACATGAACATCATTGAAGATAACATTTAGGTGCTGTTCAACGCGGTGCTTATCGAAGTAGTTATCGGCGCTTACGGTAACATGCCAGACTGGCAAGTTCACACGTACGCCACAGTTATCTAGCATAAGAAATTGTTTGAGTGTGTAGGCATGAGTTCGCATATCATTGCAATGCCAGAGATGAATCTCGAAATCCATCATGGCCCTGATCTGCTTTTTATCCATGTCTTTGAACTTGTGCTTGGCGTTGTTTGTACGGTGATAGGCCAATCTAAGGACCGTGGGATTCAAGGCAACGTTACGGAACAGTAGAGCAGGGATGCGATAAGACATAATACCAGCCGCGTAACGGTAGAAAGTCCAACGAGTTTTAGTAAAGGCAAAGTCATCTTTATGAGAGAAACCCACCACGCTCACAAGTAAATCAACCTTCTTAACAAGATCTGGGTAGCGCTGTAGCATACGCGTAGCCACTACAAAACCAAAGCTAAGGCCAGCTATTGTAACTTTTTTACGTTTATATCTGAGTTTGATGAACGTTGCGAGATAATCAGCTAAGGTATCAATATCTGGTTTACGTCCAATCTTATACAAGCTTTCCATACCACCAAAACCTGGCAGGTCTGGCACCGTAACAGCTCCGTATTGGTTGAGGTCTTGAATGAGCCCCCACCAACGCTCAAGCGAGGAGTGGTGTCCGTAGACGAATAAAATCTCACGCTTTTTACCCTTAGGTGCAGGCATACGCAACATTCGCCCCTGTAATCCATTGATATATAGTGGCACAATGAAGTCAGCCGGCATTGGTGTGCTCGTTTTCGTCATGTTATATACACCTTACCGAAACAGAGAGAATGGGGCAAGTCGAGATAATCAGTTGACTACAAGTAACCAGCTGCGTGGCTAAGACGCCAGAGCACAGAGCCCGAGGCAAGGGCACCAGCTGCTTGTGCGGTAAGCGGATATACCTGGTTACCAACATGAACTTGCAGTGTTCCGACATCATCGCCTTGTTTTACAGATGTACCCAAGTTGCTACCGACAAGTTCAGCAGATGGTGCTTGGCCGGCCCACACCAGTGTGCGCAATCCCTGACGCGCTACTACAGTCGTACTGCCACCACCTGATTGATGAACCTTACCAACGGCTTGTCCTGTTTTAACAACTTCTATGTTCTGGAAGTTTTTAAAGGCTTCATCTACCAAGGGCTGTGAACCCTTTATAGCCTCATAGAGATTCGATGCGCCCATTACGGTACCAACGACTGTAATTTTTTGGCCTTCGACCTCACGGCGAGCTGCAAACATAAAACAACCCCCGGCTTCATCGGTATTACCTGTCTTAACGCCCACAATGCCATCTTCACCGAGCATGAAGTTTACATTGGTTACGGTACCTGCCACCGGTAGATCAGCTTCGGTCTGTCCAACAATCTTGGAAATAACCGGATGATTCATGGCAATTTCAGCTAACTTCGTTAGGTCCACAGCTGTGCTAGTAGTTTTAGGCGAAAAACCGCTGGCATCGGCCATAGTTGTATTTGTCATCCCTAGAGTTTTTGTGAAGGGATTCACAAAAGCTAGGTATTCATCGGTTGAGCCAAAAGCCCAGCGCGCCAACACATCGGCCATGTTGTTTGCCGAAGGGAGAAGCAAAGCTTGGAGTGCCTCATATTCGGTAATCTTCTCACCAGCGGCAACCTTTACCGTAGATTGACCTTCAGCAAGGTAGGCTTCATAGGTTTTAACATCTTCGGCAGTTATAGTAAGCGTCTCGCCCTGACTGCCTGCAGGGATTGGCTTTGCCTTGAGTACGGCCAAAGCAGTTAACACTTTAGCCACGCTTGCAGTTGGCAGAGGCTTTTCATCGCCATGCTTCTCGAGAAGTCCATAGCCAACGGCACCCACGGCCGCTTGGCCCTGTTCAGGCCAGGGCATGCTGACAGGCTGAGCACCTCTTAACTGAAGCTTATCCGCCTCGACTTGCAGTGAAGGCACTGGCAAAAGCATAACAATGCCAACATACAGTGCAACGCCCACCAACAAAACACGCCACCACAGATGTTTGCGTTTCTTTTTGTGTTGCGTCTTGGCACGATGACCACGACGCTCCTCAAGCTCCTTCGGATCCAACACTCGCATTCTGTTTATGATTATAGCTGAAACAAGCCAGTTTCGCGTAGCCAAAATGCAGGTAATTACGTAACCTAGTTGGAGAACATTTACGACAGGTGTTGAGAAATCCGCCTAACTAAGCTAAAATCTATCTGTTTAACAGGTTATGCAAAACAATTCTGCTAACCAACCTAACATATCCACATATTAGGGCGTCGCCAAGTGGTAAGGCACCAGTTTTTGGTACTGGCATTCGGGGGTTCGAATCCCTCCGCCCTAGCCAAGTGCTTGAAGCTCACCTAACAGGTGGGCGCCAAGCACTTTTTAATGCGCAGGGATTTGAAGCCATTTCGGCGAAGCCGGGGTTCGATGACAAGAGCCACGCGCAGATGCTTGCATCGAGCATGGCTTGCAGGCAGTAGCGAAGCGTTTATCCCTCCGCCCCCAGCCAAATACAGCTAGAATGAAGACTTCTTCGAAAGTCTTTTTGTTATAGTACAAACATGAACAGAACACGAGTACGAGCAATAATAGAACATGATGGGAAAATTCTTCTCGTTCGCAATCTTTCATCACCAGATTTTTGGTGCCTACCTGGCGGAAAAGTTGAACCCAGCGAAGACATTATCAGCGCGATCGCAAGGGAACTTTTAGAGGAAACGGGTGTACAGCCTGTTATAGGAAATGTAATATTCATACATCAGTTCGCAAGCGACCAAGGGTATGAAACACCTGAATTTTTCATCCATGTAAAAAATGGTAACGATTATATTGATATAGATCTCAATAAGACATCACATGGCCAAAAAGAGATTGCTGAAATCAAATTTATGGATGTTGCACATGTTAACGTGCTGCCACGTTTCCTGCAATCAGAAATAAAAGAAGTAATTGAAAATAACTTCAGTTCGCCTGTCATTGTGAAGCTCAGCAGTAATTAAAGTTGTGAAGTACATCAATCAAAGGTATCCAAGTACCTAAACCTCCGTTCACGGAGGTTTTTTTGTTATAATTTAACTGAGTGCAAAAAAGAAAAAACAAAAATCAGAATATTGACCGCTTAACTATGATTATCGGCCTTAGTGTGCCACTTATTACGTTGCCACAGCTTTGGGTTATTTGGCGATCACCAAGCTTAGAAGGCGTCTCACTTTTTACCTGGGCGTTTTATGCATTGCAAGCTGCAGTTTTTGCCATCTTTGCAATAAGGCATCACGAAAAACCACTTATCTTTACATACGTTCCATTGTTCATAGTTCAGTTTGGTATAGTCATTGGTATTTTAGTTAAGTCTGCACATTCTTGAATTCGGTACTGCGATGCTTATGTAGGAATGCTGCCAGATTGTCACTATGATTTTTTGACATAACGATGGTATTATTGACGAAAGAAAAGGAGATGAGTATGGAGCTTCGTCATGGTGCTCAGCTACTAGCGGAGTCTGTCAAAATTGCCCTTGAACTAGGCCGCGACACGACCCCACACATTGATGCGCAATTTATGGCCATTGCCGAACGAGAGGCGGCTAAAGATGGTGGATTGTTCAGTGTCATTGATCGAGAGCTACTAGAAGGACCGAACCGACCTGACGCCATTCGGCACGATCTTACACTACTTCAGCCCAATGCTGTCACTAATCAAGAAATTGCCGACACATTATTCTTAGTAGACCTCATGCTTGGGGAACAGGTACCTGAAATCACTGAACAATTTGCAGCTGCAACCGATAAGGTGGGTATCTTTGAAAGACTACAACACGATCGAAAACGAGCTAGTGGAAAACTAATAGTTGTTAGTAACCATTTGGAACTGTCTGATCAGGGTTTTACTATGGGTTTTCTACATAAGGCTGCTGAAGAACATGGTGTTGAACGACTTGAGAATTACCTGACCGCAGTTATTGGCCGTGTTGTTGGATACTTTAATTTCACCGAGAAGAACGTTATCGACGGCATCTTACGAAAAGCAGGCAGTATTCTAAAAACATTTCCAAGCGGTGGCAGTGAAGCTCTGACTGAAGACGAACAGAAAGCATTGCGTCTTTTCCGTGAGATCTGTAACCACCATACTAAACAAGCTTTTGCCGAACTGATTGGTGCGCAAAACGGACGTATTATCACTATGGCTCCTAGTGGTGAACAAGATCGATACGATGCCGAGGAGAATGTGGTAAGGATGCGATCCTTTGGTAAAGGAACCTGCAATATGATTATTGATGCCTGTATGCAAGGCGCAACAGTATTACCAGTATTTGTAGACTATGGGCCAAGCAACAGCATTGTAGAGTTCCTAGACACCTGCTCGCCAACCAGTATAGACGCCTGTCACGAGATCGGACAGCAAATTGCCGCCGTAGGCACAGAAGCTCGTGCTAACAAGGCCAAAGAGCTACCCGACGAAAAGCGTTTTGCGGCAGCGGTAAGCTATAACTAAGAATTGCAGTTCCTAACACGTAATTAACTGGGAAGCGTAATTGACAATTACTGTATTTGTTGTTATTATATATCGCTAAGGACAGGTATTATGGCTGAGTTCCATCCGCTTCACGAACGCAATCCAAATCTTCACGCCACAGTTGACGTGGAAGTAACTGTTGATTATCTCAGATCAGCTGGGGAATCGATTCCAAACCAGCCATCAGATAAACTTATAGCCTATCTGGGTTTTTTAGCTGATTCTGTAAACGATGGAGTTCTCACTGGTGATTCAGAGAGCATAAGCCGCCAGATCGAGGCAGAAATAGTCGACCCAAGCGAAGTTCCAAAGGCATTCTTTGTCATGCAGCAACGTATTCTTCGACAACAAGGTCATGGCGATATTGAAATGACTGAGAAGTTACAGCGTGAGCTGGTCGAAGTTGCCCAAGCCGACCAACGTGCCAGCCTAAAGCGATGGGCAGACTTTATGCAAGAAGATGGTCAGGCATATCCTGATTGGTTCAAATACTACCTATGGGGTTCAATCACAAAGTTAGCCCCATTCGATATGAGCAAGCAAGAATTTCGCAAACGCAGTACTGGTACAACAGCCAGCTTCCCAGAGCTTAACAGTGATGCTGTTGCAAAAGTCTATGAGGCTTATACGAATGATCAAGAAGCAAGGGAACAAAGAAGTTTTAGTAAAGTTTATGCAAGCAGCATATTAGAAACTTTAGGCACCGTTGAGGCAGTTGAAGTCAAGGGTGGTTGGGTGAAATACCTTGAACTGGATAACCAAAGTGAGACTACTGGCAAACAAACGGTTACAAATTTAGTTGAGTCATTGGCGGGACACAATACTGGCTGGTGTACTGCAACTCCAGGTACTGCCGAATCACAACTAAGGGAAGGTGATTTTTACGTATTTTATTCACATGACAAAGAGGGCGAAGCTACTGTGCCCCGAATCGCCATCCATATGAATTATGGAAGAGTTGCTGAGGTGCGAGGCATTTTAGCAAACCAAGAAATGGAGTCAGAAGT
Organism: uncultured Candidatus Saccharibacteria bacterium; assembly: GCA_964383395.1. Classification (GTDB taxonomy): domain Bacteria; phylum Patescibacteriota; class Saccharimonadia; order Saccharimonadales; family CAYLGV01; genus CAYLGV01. The sequence continues at coordinate 13,093 of CAYLGV010000005.1, read as the reverse complement.
AACTGATATTGTACGCGATAAGCTCCATGAACTTCCTGGGGGTGAAGCATACAACCAAAAAGCGGCTGACATGCAACGAGTAACTGATATTGAAAACATAGTTCGAGACGACCCAGATGTGACATTAGCATTTGATGATCTGGTACTCTTGTATAATTTTGAGCGTCCAATACGAGGCTTTGGGTACAAACCAGATCCACGAATGTCAGAAATCATTAGCCAACGCGATATCGCCAAAGACATTCAAATCATAACTGGCCTAGAGGTTGATATGTCCAATGTCAACGTTGCCTTACAAACAATAATGAACGAAGGTTATGGCCAGATCCTGCCAGTTCTTGCCGGCGCACTCAAGGGTATTAATGGCGAAACTCTCTGGCAAATGATCAATGATCCGAAAGCACGAGAATATTTTGTACCTGAACGTAAAGCTGAGCAACTTCGAGAGGCTGAAGAAGCAAAACGGCGCCATGAACTGAACGAAATTTGGCTAGAGATCGAGGATGAAATCGGAGAATATATAACCGACCATCTAGATAATTTTACAGACGCGGGCTATGATGTTGCTAAATTTACTATCAGCCATATCGACACCGCCGTACACAGTCGAAAATATATTGACGACTTAGTGGATCGCGTAACAGCAACTATGCTGAACAACGACGGTAAGAGATATTTGATTGACAGAATTCCAACCTGGCAACTCGCAGATACTCTAGGCAATTATGAAGATGGTAGCTTCGAAACGGTGACTGCACGTAGATTGCTCGAAGCTGGCGAAGAAGATGCTGTGCGTAAAAACTTTAAAAAGTTTGATGCCGAAACACGCCGTAAGATTAAGCGACACTTTAGTGACTTTGATTACATAATTTAGCTCTGTCGCACTTCATTGACTTCACAACATCACCAGCAAACATAGGTGTCATGATTACCTATTGCAATACTAGTCTCGCGTTCCGTACAGCATGCCAATTGGCACTGCACAGATTGCCAAAACGAGCGCTAAGCCTGGAAGAAAGTATGGTACAAACTCAGAGTTCGGAACAGGATGATTCTGATACATCCACCACAATGCACTGGCTACTGTTATGACCAAAAATAGCGCCGCTCCTACGTGAGTAACTGCAAATACTTTGTCGACCCAATCAATCTTGGCAGTGGTACGACGTACATAAAAAATATAGATGTAGCAAACTGCTCGTAAGCCAATGAAAATTGCTGCGATAAATGTAGACAAGAAGATAGCTGAAGCTAAAGACTCAATCGATTGTGTAAACATCATGAACAACATTACCACTGCAAATACTAACAGTGTATGGGTGAGTTCCCAGGTAGCGGTTACATAGCCATTGCGGCCTCGGCGTGGATACTTTAATCGATAAAAACTAAGGTATGTCTCGTAGAGAAATGCAATAACAAATAGTAATGTAGGGACCAAGAATAGGATTAAAGCAGCGGTCATTTCTTCGCTCCTTTTTTAGTACTCGATCGCTCGTCGTCAATGATACGCTTTACACCCCAGATGGTTACTATAAACAACGCCAGGTATGCCAGTGGGAATATATAGCCAAAGCTACGCACATCATGTGTTTTAGTTAGCGCTTCTTGCGTAGTAACGTAAGCCCGTACGGCCCATGGCTGACGACCAATCTCGGTCATCATCCAGCCGAGCTCTACAAGGATTATTCCTAACGGGGCCAAGAGTACAAGAGCAATAAGGTACAGATTTGAAGTTGCCCATTTACGTCGCCACAGCCAAACCACGCCTAAACCGACAAAGGCAACTGACATAAAAGTAATGATTGTCATCTTTATATCAAACAGCGTATGTATATACAGCGGCGGTCGTTCATTCTCTTTAAACTCATTCAGTCCCTGAACCTTAGTGCCAGGACTATTTCCCGCCAGCAAACTTAAGGCATTAGGAATCTCAAAATGTGGTGCTGCAATTGTTTGATCAGGCTGGGCAACTCCACCAATAAGTAACGGGGCGTTACTGCGAGTATTGTAATTCAGTTCAATGGCAGCTAATTTTACAGGTTCATACTTAGCCAGATATTTACCGGTGATATCCGCGGTGATACCTGACAGCAAGAACATAAACACCGCAAATAAAACCAGTCGTTTCAATATGAAACGATCCGTTTCACTCACCTTAGCTCGACGATCCTTACTCCGCTTCATAAGAAGCTTGACGGCATATGCACCAGCAATGAGCAATGATGCTGCAACGTAATACCCAGGCATTGAGTGGAAAAACTCAACGAGTGCTGTGCGTGAGAACATTGCCTGCCAGACATTTATATTCACCAGCTCACCATTTTTATATTCAAAGCCAGAGGGCAAATTCATCCAACCATTAACACTAGTAATGGCATAGGCACTCAGTGTACTGCCGATCACAACGCCCAAACCAAATACCCAGTGAAGCCATTTGGATATACGCTTATTATTCCAGGTACTCATATATAGCGCTAGGAATGTCGCTTCGATCAAGAAGGCGTAGGTCTCAAACATAAAAGGAAGACCAATGACTTTACCGCCAAATTTCAAAATACCCGGCCAAACAAGTGTCATCTGAAGCGCAATTACTGTGCCTGATATCACACCTGTGATTACAAGCAATGCCATAATCTTTGACCAGAATTTAGCCACCCCAATGAGCTTTTCATCTTTACGACGAATACCCATGTACTCAAACCACACAACGAGTACGGGCAGAGCCAGGCCGAGTAAAACAAAAATAATATGAAAGCCTAAACTGTCGCCCATCAAAACACGGGCCGACACGAGCGGTGAGTGATCCATATGCATATTATAAACATAACTGTAATGAATCAGGTATTGATTTAGATCACAGTATTAGTCCTTAGTGGCAGTTATACTATTAAGCTCGTTATCTTACAATCTCCAATGCCGACTTTCCGATACCCCAAAGATGGGTGTACCATGGATATGTGAGCAAGAAGTTAAACCAACTAAAGGCGTCCAGTGGAACACAAACGCGTGACGAACGTTTTATGAGTTACGTCCGTTCTATTTATCACTCCTTGCTTTTTCCTCCACTAGTTATTTTCTTGGCCATACTTATCCTCACATTCTGGACGTGGCGCGCTACTCGCATCAACTTGGATCGCCAGATGTCGACGGTAATATCCAGCCGTGAGGATGACATTCGAGATAGCCTCAAGCAACGACTGGCCTCCTACGAGCAGATCTTACTGGGCGGTGCAGGGCTGTTTCGATCATCGGATGAGGTTACTGCAAATGAATGGCATAACTATGTTTCAACATTTAGTGTAGATTCACAATATCCAGGTGTGCAAAGTATTGGGTATTTGCTAAACACACCGGCTGAGAATGTTAGTGCAACAACATCATTATTACGCAACCAGGGAGTAACAGACTTTTCGATCAGTCCAACAGGCGATCGCAGTAATTACACGCCAATCATATACCTCGAGCCACAATCAAATGGTATTGGATTAGACATGTCGGCTGACCCAGTTCGTAAATCAAGTTTAGAGTACGCCCGTGACACCGGACATTCAACACTTACCCCGCCGACCGCTGCCTTGATGCCAAATAGCACGACAAATGAGTTGGTCTTTTTCTTGTTTACGCCACAATATCGGCCAAACAACCCGATAGACACACCTGCTCAGCGCAAACAAGCCTTGCAAGGCTATGTGTACGCCGGGTTTCGATCACAAGATTTCTTTAATAGTTTATTCCGCATATCATCTACTGATACAAATCTTGGCTTTCGTGTTTGGGCAATGGTTGACGGTAATGATAAGGCGTTCTACCAAACACCAAATTATGATGCCCTGAATTCAGTTCGTAATCATCGTTCAGACAAAAACACTGTTGAGCTCTATGGTCAAACCTGGACATTTGAATACGTACTCGGTTCAGACACACTAACTTCTCAGCAACAAAGGAGTGGTCCATGGTGGGTACTTATCCTCGGATTTACGCTTGGTATTTTATTGTGCTCAGTGATTTATTTGCTACTAAAAACCCGCGCTAACGAACTAGCCCAACAGAAGGATAAAGAAGTTGATATCGCCAAAGATGAATTGCTATCATTGGCATCCCATCAGCTTCGCACACCAGCTACGACTGTAAAGCAGTACCTAGGAATGGTTTTACAAGACTTTGCAGGTGATATAACGAATACTCAAAGAAACCTACTACAAAGTGCCTATGCTGGCAACGAGCGCCAACTCTATATCATCAACGAGATGCTTCATGTAGCTAAGGTTGATGCTGGCCGAATTACCTTGGCGCGCAAGAAATACGATATTGTGAAACTAGTGAAAGAAGTCGTAAAAGAGCTCGAACCAGATATCCGCCAGGCTGGCCATAAGATAAAGACTAACTACCCTAGCAAGCCAGTCATACTGAACATCGACGATCATATGCTGCGTATGGCGATTGAGAACTTGCTAAGCAACGCTATCAAATACACCCCTGAAGCCGGCAAGATTGAAATCTCGGTCGCTACAAAAGGCAACCGGGTTAGGATTAGCGTCAGTGATAGTGGAGTGGGAATCGCACCAGATGACATTCCCAAGATCTACAAACTGTTTACACGACTCGATAACAGCCTTACCGAAACGGTTAGCGGTACTGGTGTTGGCCTCTATCTCACAAAACATCTCGTAGAGTTGCATCATGGCCGCATACATGTTGAGTCTGAACCAGATAAGGGCTCGACTTTTACCATATCACTGCCGTATCGCAGAATCTATCAGTAAGAATTATTACAGTTACATTAACACCATCTGTTATGCTTGAATTAACGACGAAAGGTAAAACGATAGATACATGAAGAAGCCTGCTACGATTTTAATTGTCGAAGACGAAACCTCACTCAATGAAGCTTATCAGATGATTCTTACGCAGGCTGGTTATGTCGTACATACTGCTTTTAATGGCAAGGAAGCATTAGCTAAGAGTGACAAAAATGAGCCAGACCTCATCCTTCTCGACCTGCGCATGCCACAGATGGATGGTGTTGAGTTTTTGCGTGAATATCAGTTAAAGGAGAATCATCCAGATGTAAAGGTGATTGTTTTTAGCAACTACGATATGCAAAAAGAAATCGATGAAGCGTATAAGCTTGGTGCTCATCGCTACATTCTCAAAACCTGGGCATCTCCAAAAGAGCTCCTGCAAATTGTTGAAAGTACCCTCAGCACTAAAAATTAGGGACTAAGCGAATCAAACGTGTCTTCGCCCATGAGACGTTCGAGTTTTTTGCGGTCTATGATATATTCTTTGCTGTTATAGCTCACAACACCGGCTTTTTTAAGCTTATTCATCTCAACAGCGGTCGTTTCGCGTGCGATTCCCACCATATCAGCAATAACCGTATGTGTTAGATTCATCTGTACAGAATAAACCCCTGGCTTTATTTCGCGGCCGTAACGGAAAACGAGGTAGTAAAGTGTAAAACTTATCTTTTCACTTGCGCGTGATTGCTCCAATGACGTAATACGCAGTAAGGAGCTGGTGTAATTAGTCATGATGTAATCAAACATTATTTTTTGCAGACTTGGACTTTCGTTGAGCGTATTTAATAGAATCGTCTTATCTACTGCTAGAACCGTACAATCGGTCATAGCTTCATAGTAGTAAAGTGTGCTGGTAGTATTTTCGAAAACCCATGTGAGAGGAAATAAGTCACCGGCCGTAAAAAAGGCCACAATTTGCTCAGTACCACTCGAATTTATGCTATACACCTTCATGACCCCACTTTTAATAAAGTAGGCGCTTCGTGGTACCTCACCCTGATACAACAGAATAGTATGCTTGCGCACGTTGCGAACAATGGTGTCAGCCTTTAGTTGGTCAATTATCTCCTGCATAATTCTCCTGTTTCAACCCCATTGTAACACTAGCCTATATTGCTGTGGCTGAACGTAATTTTTCTCACAAAATTACCGTTAGCTAGCTTACAGCAATAAATCTGCATAGCCATCATAGTAGTAGTCAGCTGAAAAGCTTTACACAAGCCATAAATAAGGAGGGGATATGGAACGGATGAGCGATGAACAGCTTGAACAGCGAATTCAACGCTTTATGCAACGTAAGTTGGATCAATTTCCGAGCTTGGTTGAGCAACCTAGCGCACCACGTAATGACAGCTCGTCACTGCTATCACGCCTGAGCGCAGCTCGACAACGCATGACACATCTACATGGTCCAAGACACGCCTCACTTACATAACGCGACATAACCTGCCTACAACGGCAAATACAAATCTATAAAAAAGGAGAAAGCAATGATCATTAATCTAATTGTTTGGGTAGTTCTTGGAGGACTTGCAGGGTGGTTAGCGTCACTGTTAATGCGTACCAACGATGAGCAAGGAGCCACGGCCAACATTGTGGTAGGCGTAGCTGGAGCAGTTATTGGTGGATTGATAGTACGTGCCTTAGGTGGCACTGGAATCACTGGTCTAAACATGGGAAGCCTCATAGTAGCTGTATTTGGTTCGGTGGTTTTGCTTGCTATTGTGCGCACATTTGTTCGCCCCTAATTAGCACATAATAATGAATGAGGGTTAGTAACGTATGAACGAATCAACAAGTTCCAACATCCACGACACGAAACTATTATTATTAGGTATAACGCTCGGCGCAGGCTTAGCAGCCCTATTCGCGCCACGATCTGGAGCAGATATGCGCAAGCACATTAAAGATACATTTGATAACGGGAAGGAACGTGCCAAGGATTCGGCCGGTTCTTTTGCCGACGAAGCCAAGGAGAGGATCGAGGAGGCGCGTGACGATATTGGTATTCCTGATCGCTTGGCAAAACGTGATTTGCTTGAGGAGGGATTAGGTGAATAAATTAAGAGGGTGGAGGAATAAAATGAAGCGAACTAATCGAGTATTAGCAACGCCAGCAAATGTAAGCGATCTTATGTTCGAGGGCTATTTCGAAGATGAAGAAGTGAGTAACATCAAAGCTGAACGCAATGCCGTCAAGGCTCACCGCCGACTGAAGCATCAAATCACCTAGTCTGCTGTTGAATTCCGAAGTTTGAGAGACTTAAGCACACCTAATTGCGTGAAAGGGGCTCGGCTTATTTGCCGGAGGAAAGCCAAGAACAATTGTTCTATTGGCGGCTTTCCGTGCCCTAGAATGCAATTAGATATGCTTTACCGCATACGCCCCGGCTGAATCAACAACAGACAAAGTGCTTCGGCTAGAGTAAAATATAGAGGTGAATGAGACTTCAACTAACGGCTACACATTAAATGACGCCCAGCGCCAAGCGGTTGATGTAAACGAGGGACCCGCCCTCATTGTGGCGGGAGCTGGCACGGGTAAAACTCGGGTACTTGTAGAACGCATTGTTCGCTTGCTCGATGCTGGCAAACAAGCCAATAGTCTACTTGCTCTCACATTCACCGAAAAAGCTGCGGCAGAAATGCAAGACCGCGTTAACAGCTTGACAGGGCATTTCCAAACAGACGTAACCCTCATGACATTCAACGCTTTTGGTGAATCTTTGCTGCGCGAATTTGCTGCGGACATAGGCTTGAATCGAAACTTTAAAGTGATGGGTGACAATGCTCAGGTCGTATTCTTACGTGAGCGACTAGACCAATTAGAGCTAGAGTATTTTGCCCCGATCTCTGGGCCAGATAGCCAACTTGGCAACCTGTCGGATTACTTCTCAGTACTTAAGCAAAACGTTATTATTCCCGATGTGTATCTCAACTTCGTCGCTGATATGCCCGAAAATGATGATGCCGCTGTACTTGAAAAACACAAGCACCAAGAACTGGCCCGCAGCTACGATACGTATATAAAGCTTTGCCGCTCGGCAAGTGTGATTGATTATGATGACCAGATCTATACAGTGATTGAGTTGCTTCGTAAGCGCCCGAATGTACTAAAGCAACTGCAAGCACGGTACGAGTATGTTTTGGTTGATGAGTTCCAGGATACAAACACTATGCAATCAGTCTTTGTTGATCTACTCGCAAATAAACACAAGAACTTGTTCGTCGTGGGTGATGATGACCAGAGTATTTATGGCTGGCGTGGTGCTACGTTGGCCAATATTTTGGAGTTTAAGGAGCGTTATCCTAAAGCTGCAAGTGTAACACTTACCGAGAACTACCGTTCAACGCAAGCTATTCTCGATGCAGCCTATCGTCTTATTGTGCATAATAACCCTGATCGTCTTGAAACACGTTTACACATCAACAAACAGCTTAAAGCCCAGCGCGATGGAGCAGCTCCAAATGTCTACAGGTTTGATCGGCTCGACGAAGAACTGAGGTGGATTGCCGAAGATATCGCCAAACGCATTCAGAACGGTACCGCACCATCAGACATTGCCATCTTATCTCGCCGAAACATAACAGTAGAACGCCTTGCTGAACAGTTAGCCTATGCCGAGGTTGATCACGTTATCGTTGGACAACGCTTCGACATATATGCTGAGCCGCTGGTTCGTTGCCTCGTTGAAGCCTTAAAGGCTATTACCGAAAATAACAATAATGCACTGTACCACACCCTCACGGGCCCTTTATTCGAGATTCCAACCACTGATGTGACCGAGGCATTGGCCTTGGCTAAGCTGCACCATTCGCAACTTCGTGATGAGCTCGCAGAGTCCGAGTCAACAGATGTGAAGACAGCCAATGAGAAACTACAAACCTGGCGTGATGTATCTGGTGTGATGACCGTGGGACAAATGACCTATCACATACTTGAGGACAGTGGACTCAAAGACCGCCTATACCAGTCAGCCCTTAGCGATCCGCTAATAGCCACATCAGTTAATCGTTTGTCAGAATTCTTCCAAACGCTTAAGGAGTTCGAACGGGTGGCTATACAGCCGAGCGTTGTTCAATATCTAGATGCCTTGCCAGCCTTGCTGGCAGCCGATGGCAGTAGTGAAGACGGCACCCTTGATCTCAGTAATGAAGTAGTTAATGTACTCAGTATTCACAAGGCTAAGGGCTTGGAGTGGCCAATTGTGTATGTGACAGATTGTACTGAAGGATCGTTTCCGCTCACCAATCGCAGTCGTGGCATTGCCTTGCCAGAAGGTTTACGTACCCAAGAAACCGAGGCCGATGATCACATCGCCGAAGAGCGTCGCCTCATGTATGTGGCCATGACTCGAGCTAAGGACGAATTAATCATGACTCTCTCAGATAGTCATGGGGGTAGCAGACCACGAAAACCATCGCGCTTTCTGCAAGAAGCGTTTGGAACAACCGACTTTTCGTCAGTAAAAAGCCAAACCAGTTTCGATCTTGCCAGTCTAAGTAATGGCTACGCAGCCAATACCAAAACACAGGTTGTTGTACCAACAAGTATATTAGATGGAAATGCTGTGAAACTTAGCGTCAGTCAAGTGATCAAGTACCTCGACTGCCCGCTAGACTTTTATTACCGCTATGTTTTGCGCGTTCCAAGTGAGCCATCCCCAAGTCAGGCCTATGGAACTTTAATGCATAGCATTCTGGAAGAGCTTAACCGGTGTATATTTAGCGGCAAGGCACTTCCAAAATTAAACGAGCTACAAGCGCGCCTGCAAAACGAGTGGCCACTCGGTGGCTATTTATCAGCCGCACAGCGTGAACGAGCCAAAGCCCAAGGGATGAAAACACTCTCAAGTGTATACGAATCTGTTGTGAACTCACCACGTATGCCCATCGCTATCGAGGAGCCTTTCAGAATCAATGTACCAGATGCTAATTTAACGATTCGTGGCCGTTTTGATGCCGTATTCCCACTTGGTGATAGCGTGGAGGTTGTTGACTACAAAACATCAAGTGGTGTTGATACTCCTGAGAAAGCCAAGAGCCGTGCCAGCTCAAGTGAGCAACTCACACTATACGCATTAGCTTGGCAAGTCCAACACGATGAGTTACCGGCCCTTGTGACACTCGACTTTATTGAGTCAGGCCTGCGGGGTAGCCTCAAGAAAACCCAACGAGGTATTGATGGAGCATATACACGCCTAGCCAAAGTGGCTGATGGTATACGAAATCAGGCTTTTGCCGCCGGCAAAGAACATCGGTTCTGTATTCATCCGCCTATTAACTAACAATTAAGCAATAACGATGCCACGCTGTTCGGCCGTGGTTAGATGGGTCTTGGTACCAACTTGGTACATTACGGCGCCGAGAGCAACGGCAGGGTTATTAAATGCCTTGGCACCTTCATTAGCGATCTGCTTAGCATTAACTACGAAGTCTTTTTTGCCGGTTGCTTCAAGGATATCTCTTGTTTCCAACGTTACGTCTTCTTTCATAATCACGTTGATGTTTTGCTCAGTATGACCATGTGCACCTTTGCCATCATCGTGAAGTACCTGAATCCGACTCAGTACACCATCTTTAACGCCCCTGAGGTTCAATACAACATCTGCCACCAATAATGCCTTGACTGGATTCCAACCATTAAAGTAGCCAGACTCTTCCAGCTCGGTTGCTTTATCGACAAGAGCGTCATAGGCTGCTCGGTCAGGCTGTTCACCGGCCAGATCACCAACTTGAGCAAAGTGAGCTTCGATACGAGCCTCAACCTCTTCGGTACTTTCCAAACTACCATCCTGTTTCTCTTGTGGTACGCGTGAAAGTTTAGCATTGACACCTTTAACACCGTCACTTGCACCACAACCAGTGGCATTTATGTCAAGCACCATCTCTTCAATGTGAGTGATTGCATCATCGCTAGACATACCTGCAACTTGCTCACGAGCTTTGAGGATCAAGGCAGTAAGCGCTTCAGCTTTCTTATCATCGGTGTGAAAACCAACAGTAAGCTCATTCTCTTCAAGTCCGTAAACGGTGCGACCAAAGTTATGATAGAGGGACTTGCTCTCACCGAAGAAACCATTAAGTTCAAGAGAGTGATAGGTAGTAACGCCGTTACCACCAGCTGCCTTGAGACCTGCTTTAACTTCGGCACCATTTAGCATATAGAGCGCAACGCGGCCATCAATACAGACACGAGGGGCAAGTCGTTCAACTGGCTTAGCCAATTCAACCAGCTGTTCTGCGTGGGCTTCAGCCTCAAGCTGTGTTTGAGGTACTTCTGGAGCTATTACTCCCAAACCAGTACCAAGTGGTCCTGTTACGGCAGCAACTGTTAAATCTGGCATAGTTTCAACTCCTTTTATATCCTCGTGCAACACGGGTGGTCTCCTTTGTTTTCAAAAATAAACACAAAAACTATCATAACAACAGAGGTGTAATAATGCAACTGTGACATCTTAGAGGTCATACCTGTGCCTTTTATCACATTTAAGTGCGTATGAGCTTGTTATAGTGATCTTATAGTCGAGGTAATGTATGGGACTAAAACCGAATCTGCCAACTCTAACCATGGAAACAGCTCACGAAGTTTCTGCGAGAGCTCATGGCGACGTGGTTTTTACGGACACATACCTCTTAGACCTGAATACACCTTCTCACGCATTTTTTCACGACATGATCATCGCAGGAGCTAACGAACTTGCCCCTGACGACCCAGAACTGGCCGAAAGAATACGAAGTTTTGGCTGCCAACTTCTCTACGCTGCAGATTGCGCTGCAACTGTTGAAGACTTACGTGAGCTATTTGGCAAACCACTCGAGACTGCCTAGCTAGATTAGGTACTAACCGTTGCGACGACCGCGACGCTTCAAGCCAGCTACTTGTAAGCGTACTGCTGAGCGGTCAATCATTGACTGGGCTTTTTCAAGGCTAACTTGGTCAGTAGCTTCGTTTAGCAACTTTTGAGCATCTTCAAATGCCTTTTGAGCTTCGGCTTCACTAATCTCATCAGCATGATCAGCTTCATCAACAAGTACGCGTAGCGTATTGTTTTCGACTTCAATTACACCACCACTAATGGCAAAGTGGTCCATCATGTCATCACGAGTGTTGGCCTCTTTACGAACACTAACCATACCAGTTGCGGCCACACTAATGAGAGGCATGTGACCAGGTAGTACTGCAATCAAGCCGTCAAGCGTCGGTAAGATAACCTCGTACGCTTCGTCGTCGAGTTTAACACCACTAAGGCTGACAAGCTGGAAGTGAATCATGAACTAATTCTTGGCCTTTGCTTCTTTAGATGCATCTTTTTTGGCAGACTTTTCATCTTTAGCAGTATCAGGCTTATGAGCTGCAACAACTGCACTAATATCGCCCTTCATATAGAAGGCTGACTCCGGTAGGTCATCGTGCTTACCGTCAAGAATTTCACGGAAGCCAGCAATCGTGTCACTTAGAGGCACATATTGACCAACATTACCCGTGTAAGCTTCAGCTACATAGAATGGCTGGGTCAAGAAACGCTGGATACGTCGAGCACGAGCCACCGACTGCTTATCTTCATCGGACAATTCTTCCATACCAAGGATGGCGATAATGTCCTGAAGGTCCTTATAACGTTGCAACACACGCTGTACTTCACGAGCTACTTCATAGTGTTCCTCGCCAACGATTTCTGGGTCAAGAATGGTTGAGTTCGAATCCAGTGGATCAACTGCTGGGTACAAACCAAGTTCAGTTAAAGCACGGTTCAACACAATTGTTGAGTCAAGGTGAGCAAAAGCAGTTGCAGGCGCTGGGTCGGTGATGTCGTCAGCTGGCACGAAAACAGCTTGTACAGAGGTGATGGAGCCCTTGCGTGTTGAGGTAATACGCTCTTGGAGCTGACCCATTTCCTGTGCCAAGTTTGGTTGATAACCCACCGCAGATGGCAAGCGACCAAGCAAAGCTGATACCTCGGCACCGGCCTGAGTAAAGCGGAAGATATTGTCAACGAATAAAAGCACATCTGAACCCTTATCACGGAAACCTTCAGCAATGGTTAGCCCAGATAGAGCTACGCGTAGACGTGCCCCAGGCGGTTCGTTCATTTGGCCAAACACCAGGGAAGTCTTCTCGAGCACTCCAGAATCGGCCATTTCGTTATACAAGTCATTACCTTCACGGGTGCGTTCACCGACACCAGCGAACACCGAGTAACCACTGTGGAACTTGGCAATGTTATTGATCAGTTCCTGGATAAGTACGGTTTTACCCACACCAGCACCACCGAACAAACCAACCTTAC
>CAYLGV010000004.1:0-39055 GCA_964383395.1 uncultured Candidatus Saccharibacteria bacterium | reverse complement strand
CGAGCCTAAATATAAGAAGATGTCTGACAAGCAATTGCGTGAGCAGACCGAAAAACTGAAATCTCGTCTAAACAAAGAAACTCTAGATAAAATCCTACCTGATGCCTTCGCAGTTGTCCGTGAGGGTGCGCGTCGTACTCTTGGTCAGCGACACTTCGATGTGCAGCTTATTGGTGGCATGGTGCTACACGAAGGTAAAGTTGCAGAGATGAAAACTGGTGAAGGAAAGACCCTGGTCGCAACAGCACCAGTGTATCTGAACGCGATCACTGGCAAGGGTGTACATGTCGTTACGGTAAACGACTACCTCGCTCAACTGCATGCAGGTTGGATGGGAGAAGTTTACGATTTCCTTGGCCTGACTACGTCCGTAATTATTGCCGACGAGTCGTATATATATGATAAATCGTTCAAGAATACGAATCATTACGATGCACGCATGCAAAAGCTCAAGCCATGTACGCGCCAAGAAGCCTACGCAGCTGACATCACTTATGGCACAAATAATGAATTTGGTTTTGATTACCTACGTGACAACATGGTGCGTGAAGTTGACCAACTACGTCAACGTGAGTTGCACTATGCAATTGTAGACGAAGTTGACTCAATCTTGATCGACGAGGCACGTACACCACTTATTATTAGTGCGCCAAGCGTGACTAGCGGTACCGCTTACGCACAGTTTGCTAAGGTTGTTCGTCAGCTTAACAAAGACGACGACTACGAAACTGATGAAAAGCGCAAAGCCGCTATTCTAACAGATGAAGGAATGAAAAAAGTCGAGAAGATTCTTGGTATCGACCATCTGTATTCAACCGAGAATATTCGTACTATTTATCACCTCGATCAAGCTCTTAAAGCCCAGGCTTTATTCCATCGTGATAAAGACTATGTGGTTACCAAAGATGGTGAAGTAGTGATCGTGGACGACTTTACGGGTCGTCTGCTAAAGGGGCGACGTTATAACGAAGGCTTGCATCAGGCTATCGAAGCTAAAGAGGGTGTAGAAGTTCAAGAAGAGTCCATGACGCTAGCGACTATCTCATTCCAGAACTACTTCCGCTTGTATGAAAAACTCGCAGGTATGACTGGTACAGCCGAAACCGAAGAAGAGGAATTCCATCAAGTCTACAAACTTGACGTTGTTATTGTGCCATCGAACCGCCCACTGGCTCGTATTGATCGCACGGATCGTATTTACCGATCTGAAGCCGGTAAGTTCAAGGCTATTGCCCGCGAAGTTGCTGCTTTGCACCACAAGGGTCAACCAGTATTGATTGGTACTGTTTCCATCGAGAAGAATGAGGCTCTAAGTAGTCTCTTGAAGAAAGCCAAGATTCCACACCAGATATTGAACGCTAAAAACAATGAAAAAGAAGCGGCAATTATCGAGAAGGCAGGACAGAAGGGTGCAGTGACACTGGCAACCAACATTGCTGGTCGTGGTACCGATATTATGCTTGACGACAGTGCCAAGAAAGCCGGTGGTCTGTTTGTACTTGGTTCTGAGCGTCATGAATCACGTCGCATCGATAATCAGCTTCGTGGTCGTGCCGGTCGTCAGGGCGACCCGGGTGTGACTCAGTTCTTCGTAAGTACCGAAGACGATCTTATGCGTATTTTCGGGGGTGAACGAATCGCTGGTATCATGGACCGCCTTGGTGTTGATGATGAAACTCCAATCGAGAACCGTGTCATAAGTAAGAGTCTCGAAGGTGCTCAAAAGAAAGTAGAAGGCTTTAACTTCGATACCCGTAAAACAGTTGTACAGTACGACGATGTCATGAATCGCCATCGTAAAGCTACCTATATCATGCGCCGCGAGATATTGATGCAAGCTGATATCAAAAAGCGCATCAAGGCTTTTGTTGAAGACGAAGCTAAGGCTTTGGCAACCTCACCAATGTTGATGTCTGATCAGTTCGAAAACACCGTCAAAGAGAGTTTCCCGTTTGATGATGAAACCCTCGATCGCTTATTTGACGCAGACGCCAATGACTTTGGAAAAGTTTTGCTAACAGAGGCAAAAGAGCTTTACGAAGGACGCGAAGTAGCTTTTGGTGAAGAAGTAATGCGAAAAGTGGAGCGGGATATCTACTTACAGATTCTCGATAACCTATGGATGCAACACCTCGAGAGCATGGATCACATGCGTGAGGGTATTCACTGGATTAGTGTTGGTCAACGTGACCCATTGGTTGAGTATCGACGCCAGGCTCAGATTATGTTTGATCAAATGCAGCAAACACTACGCCACGAAGTAGTGCGAGCACTGTTTAGTGCTGAGCCAGTTGATGTCGATCGTGCCATTGAAACTGAGCTTACCAAAGCTGCCCGAAACTCAGTAGATAACGCCAACCAGATTATTGAAGCTGAAGAATTTGAAGAAACTGACTTTGTACCAATGGCTGCTGAGCAAGCTGCTAAGAAGAAAAGCCATGAAAAGGTCAAAAAAGCACGAAAACAAGAGCGTCAACGCAAAACTAAGGCAAAGAACCGAAAGCGTAAATAAGAGATGAAGCACACCGTAACTGAGGTAAAACTCAAAAACGGGGCAAGAGGACTGTTTATTCACGTACCTGATGCTACAGTTATGGGCTTCGAAGTAAACTTTCGTGCCGGTGATTTCTTGTGCGAACCAGACAAATGGGAAACCGCGCATCTTATGGAACATCTGCTACTTGGTGCTAATGAGTTAATACCTAAAGCTCGGGCATTTCAGGCAGAATTTGAAAAGAATGGTGCCTACAGCAATGCTAGTACCGGTAGCTACGATGTAACATATGAAGCAGAATGTGCAGATTTTGAATGGGAGCGTATCGCTGAGCTATTACTTATGGCAATTACAAAGCCGCTTTTCTTGGAAGATGAGTTTAAAGCTGAGTACGGTAATGTACGCGAAGAAATGACCGGCCGTTCCAATAACCACTTTAGGCACCTCAGTCTCGCCTTGCGCCAAGCCTATGGATACCATGTTTTAACAGATCAAGAACGCCTCAAGCGTATGAAAAATGTGACCGTACAGGATTTACGAGATCACTACGGCAAGACTCATTTTACAAAGAATATGCGCTTTGTGATTGCTGGTAAGATTACACCAGTACGCCAAGCAAAAATTGTTGAGTTCCTAGAGTCTATGGAGCTGCCAAAAGGCGATAAGCGTATTCCAATGCCAGATGAGGTACCAGTTGGCCTCAAGCAGCCACTTTATATTCAGAACCGTACCGTTGAGAATATCCATTTTTACCTGGACACCTTCATTAACCGTCGCTTATCAGAGACAGAATCCGATGCTCTTGGCTTAGTAAATACTATGCTGACCGAAACATTGCATTCACGTATCTTAGGTGAGGCTCGTGAAAAAGGTTTGGTATATGGCATGAGCTCAAATTATTTGCAGACAAAATGTGCTAGTAATTGGTGGTTTGGTACACAGGTCACTGCCGAGAATGCCCCAGCGTTATTTGCAATTATTGCCAAAGAAATTGCCGCCGTAAGGGAAGGTGAGATGACGAATGTTGATATTGCAGCTGCACAGCAGTACTTATTAGGTCGTTTCCAACGTTCTGGCCAAACAGTTTCAGGTACCGCTGCAGGCTACAGTGGCCGTTATTTCTTTGACGATTATATCGATGATTACTATGCAGTACCGGCACGAATCCGTGCGATCACTCGTGAGCAGATTGAGGATATCTCAAAAGCTTTCTTCACCAACGCCCAATGGGGCATTGGTTTCTTGGGTACAGCACCAACCGCTTTACGGACGCAGTTAACTGAAATTATTTCACCCCTGTGGGATTAGAAGCTTTGGGATTTTCAACGTAAATAGGTAGTAATTTGGGAGTGGGATCAAACGCATAAGATGACAAAGAGCAGCCGGAAGCTTCATACGGTCAGAACTGCTGTTGGTGTGAAGTCTCGTAATACCTATCTTCACTTTCTGTTTTCAAAAAAATATAGACGTATCATGGTTGGTGTGGCATTTGCGCTATATCTTATTTTGGTGGTGCAGCTCGCGTATCCGCGAAGTCGCAGCTTGCCTATGGCGCGTCTTCCAAATGGTCAATATATATCAGCCCAGTCAAAGGCACAGATCGAAGCTGTAGTAAGGGACTTTAACAATAAACCACTTACCATTCAGGCGGATGCTAAAACCTACACAATAACCCTTGATGAAATTGGTATACCAATCAGTAAATCAACAGCAGATAAGTATGCAGACTATCCAATCACCCAACGGCTTATTCCTTTTTCAATCCTATGGGCTGGATCTACACAAAGTATTGATCGTGATCTTGCCCGTGAGCGTCTAGACATATTTATTAAACGGGTAGTTGACGACAATAGTGTAACTCCTAAAAGTGCTTCTTATACACTTGACCAAGACGGAGTCTATAAAGTGACTTCATCTTCGACCGGAACAACATACAAGAAGGAAGAAGTTACACAGAAACTTTCTCAGGTTATCCCGAGTGATGGCAAAGTAATAAAGATAAACGGCGTACAGACTAAGCCAGCTATTGTCGAGGCTATGTTGACGGATGGTGTTAAAAAATTAAATGATATTCGTAAGCAAACTATCAAGCTCGACACAACAACCATATCTGGGACTACTCTCGCCAGCTGGGCAAGTCTTAAAGTAGATGATACGAGCAAGACGGTTGAAGTGACCTACGACACCACGGCTATTAAAGAATGGCTTAAGGGTATAAAAACTGGCCAGGCAACAGCTAAACCAAAAGTAGTTACCTATGTAGATCATGTATTGGCGGGTGAGACCCCAGGTACCCCAGGTAAATCGGTTGATGCCGATAAGACTAGTGCAGCTTTGGTACAAGCAATAAAAGAAGCTAAGAATACTGCAGGTGTGACGTATGTTGATATGCCAATTGCGACTCAAATTATCCAGACTTATTCACCGACCAATAATGGTCTAACTTTGCTTATGCAAGACTGGCAAGCAAAGTATAAAGGCATGCAAGCTAGTGTTGTCTATAAGGAACTTGGTGGACAGGGCAGGCATGCTGAACTTGCACCGAATCAATCTACCTTTGCAGCGAGCATTTATAAATTATATGTTGCTAAGTATCTCTTCGATGCGATTGCTACTGGCAAGATAAGTGTCACTGAACAGGTTAGGCCTGACAAGAACACTCAACAATGCTTGGAGGCCATGATCGTCGTCTCAGATAATGCCTGCCCCGAGGCAATTATGAGCCGTTTTGGGAAACCTACTATCGATGCAGCGACTCGGGCTGATGGCTTTGGTGCCACATCAATATCAAATACCACGACCACCGCTAGCGATACGGCAGCTTTCCTAGAACGATTACAATCCTCAGGCCTCTTGAATGCGACAGATACCAATACGTTTATGGATATGCTACGCAGACAGATTTATCGACAGGCTATCCCTGATGGTTCACGAGGGGCAACGGTTTTTGATAAGGTTGGTTTTTACGGTACGTACTGGCATGACGCGGCTATTGTTCAAAAGGGTTCCAGCCGTTATGTGTTGGTTATTATGACCAAAAATGCCAGCCCGAAGGCCATTGCTGATTTGGCCGCAGAGGTCATGAAGCTGCAATAAGCTATAATGTCCTAGATGGATAACCTCAGTAAACAAGCTAATGCCCTAGCTGCAGCCATAGAGCAAGCTTTGAAAAAAATTGACCTTGGCAAACTTGAGGAACGTCTTTCTGATGTCCAGAAGCAAACGGCTGATCCTGGCTTATGGTCTGATCAAGACCGAGCCCAAGCTCTGATGAAAGAACAATCCACCCTTGAAGGGCGCATTGCACCGTGGCGTGAGTTGCAGGCAAGTGTTGAAGAGGTACAAGAATTAATTGATCTACAAGACGAAAGTCTCCTGAAAGATTTGAGTAAGCAGCTTGAAACGACCGAAGCAGCCTTTGAAGGTCTTAAGACACAGCTCATGTTCGATGGGCCATATGATGATCATGATGCAATTGTGAGCATCCATGCTGGTGCAGGTGGCACCGATGCGCAAGACTGGGCGCAGATGCTACTGCGTATGTATGTGCGCTGGGCCGAGCAGCAGAACTTCAGCGTAAATACGGTTGAACAATCTAGCGGTGAAGAGGCTGGTATAAAGAGTGTGACATTTGAGATAAGTGGACCATTTGCATTTGGTAATCTTAAAGGCGAGCATGGCGTTCATCGATTAGTACGCCTTAGTCCGTTTAACTCTGATAATTTGCGACAAACTAGCTTTGCCAAGGTTGAAGTTATGCCTAAGATTGATCAGCCTGAAGATGTTGAGATTGATGAAAAAGACCTAAAGGTTGATGTGTATCGCAGTGGTGGTCATGGTGGTCAGTCAGTCAATACTACGGACTCAGCAGTCCGTGTAACACATCTACCAACAGGCATAGTAGTGGCTATCCAGAACGAACGATCACAACTTCAGAACAAAGAAACAGCGATGACGATTCTGCGTTCTAAGCTAGCCCAGCTGCAACTTGAACAGCATCTCGAAAATCTTTCTGATCTAAAAGGCCCCAATGAGCAAGCCGCGTGGGGAAACCAGATTCGCTCCTATGTACTACATCCGTATAAACAAGTTAAAGACCTTCGCACACGCTATGAAACAAGTGATATTGAAGGTGTATTAGATGGAGACTTAGTAGCTATAATCGATGCCTACTTAGGGTATAGTATGGGTCAGATGGGCATCAAATAATGCATGTATTACTATTGGTTATAGCTGGTTACCTTATTCCTCGAGTTTCATGGGTTTTGGTAGGGCGTTTTATAAGGCAGAAGCTAGCGATAAAATATCTAATGCTTTTCGTAACATTCGCATATACGATCTTTGCAATATATCTATTCATCTTGCCTAATATTTTATACAGTTTAGCCTTTATCGGGTTAGTGCTCATAGGTGTCTTCGATGAGATCTTCGGCTGGATGAGGTCTATGCATAAACGTGTAGTTCGAGCAAAAAAAGAAGTGCATCATGCTTCTAAGTCAGATACAAGCTGGGACGAATCATCTATTATGCAGCTTGCTAGAGAGCTCATAAATCACTATCGAGTTGATTGGGAGGCAAAGGATTTTGTTGCTATTTCACATTACTCAACTGACAGATTTAGCTACCATAACAGGTTGTTCCTAGAAGCATTAAATAACCAAAATAGAAGTTTTTCTGTAGACGCAGAAATAGTTGATATTGAAGTAGTAAATGCACGTGACGAATATGATAGGGAACAAGATAGTTTTACACTTTACGTAACATCAGACAACGAGATTGAACTAAAAGATGATGAATCAGGCAAGGTGGTTGTAAGTAAATCGGGTGAATTGCAAGAAGTATATGAGATTGAGCGGGAAGATAACGACTGGAAACTTAGCTCTGCTGCAATAGCAGATCAAGGTGACCCACTTGAATATGCACTTTTCAACAATTACGCCCACAGCATGGGATATTATTATAACAATCGTTCCAGTTACCTATTGTTGCCCTATAATGACACTTTAAGTTTTTTCAGTTTCAAAGACACTAGTCACATGGTGATAGGAATACACAGTAATTTATTGATTAACATTTTTTTACTGCAAGCACCCTCAAAAAATAACTACATTGTTTCGACTACTACACTTCCTGGCAAGTATCCTCACATATTTATCCGAAATCGTGCAGTAACAGATTTGCCAACTACAAACTTGCATCGCGTGACTTTAGAGTGGCCAGAGTTTAATGAAAACTATGAACTGTTTATTGATGATGTATCATCTGAAAAAATTCTCTTGTCGTTACTCACACCTGATCTTGTTAAATACCTACTTGAATTGCCGGGTCCGATTTCAATTGAAATCCTTCAACGAAGCGCGTACATTATATTCGCTAATAAAGAAGAATTGTTAGAATTTGCTCCTGAAATCTTAGCCAATCTTCACCGGCTTGCACTCACATCCTTAGCTACAAAAGCTTTGTTGGGGAACTAGTGTTTCTCGTACTGCTTGCGCTTACCACATCACAGGAGTAGACTAAATACAAATAACTTGGACTGTTCAAATTGAAACATAAGAATAAAAAAGTAGCATCCGGGGCACCGTTTGTTGATAAATTTGAACAACAAGACACAAGACAAAAAATAACATTATTACAAGACTCTTCAAGCAAACTCACTACAGAATTACCTAACTCAGCTCAAGTTGATAGAATATCAAACAATTCAGTTCTGAAGCCAGGCGATCCAAGGGTATCTCACCATCAAATAAATCAGAACATTCCTAAGAAACTACTCCGCAAACTTAAGTATGCATACGCTCATCATCGTAGGTTAGCAATGCTTATAACAATACTTCTCATTGCAGGTGGCGGGTATGTGGTTTATCGATCGTTTGCGGCGACTGGTATTAATCGTGAGCCGTCCCAGCAAGAAGTCTACGATCATCTTAAAAAGCATGCAAAAGAGTTTAACGCGATTGTACTCGCACCTGGTACTGACATTGAAGGTATACGTCTTCCTTACTCAAAGTGTGTGGCTCCAAGTTTTCGCGACAATCAGTTTATTGGTGGCTGTGACGAAATCAATGTCGAAAATTATGTCATACTCACCAACCCAAAGGCCTCTAATCGCCCAAATACTTGTTTTAATCCACTAACAAAGCAGGGGCAGTTTAACAGGAAGATTTACAGTGGTCAGACTTTTTTAAACACAGTCCAATTAATGAAGGACATTTCATCGGGTGAAAATGAGGATTACACAGTAAGCTTACGTCGTGTAATTAGTATCTCAGAAAAAACGGCATTAAAAGAGTTTATGAAAGGAATAATGGGGAAAAGCACTGGCTTGGGCGAGGAACCAAACGGAGATAATGTAACTTGCAATGATAATACTGACAATTATTCCGGAGTTAGCATGTATAAAGCTGCATATGCGGAAGTAAAGAAAAATCTTCAAATGTACGGCTTGTCGTATGATCCAGGTGAAATGGGTCTTGAAAAGGTCCGTTTCGCCATTTATCAATCATGTTATAAGTTGTATGATTCACAAAACGTAAAAGATGATTGCGTTAACCAACCAAGTGCTTACCTGTCTTCTGTTTCAGACAAAAAAACTGTCTCAGACGGCTATGTCCAGGCTCTTAATGATCTTTATTCTGGTAACTTTGGACGACCTGCACCAGTATTCGATAATTATCATCAACAACTTGTACAAATTGCACTCGGTAAAGGCGCCTCAGCAAACTATCTGAAAGCACTTTGCGATAGTTATGGTGATCCTCAGGGTTGTCGAACGTTTATTGATCAATCGTGTGCATACTTCCATTTTTGTGGGAATCCTCCGCCTGGTCCAGCAACTACACCGGTTTGGACACCGCCTCAACCCCCACCTAAAGACCCTCGTCGTGGTGAAGATGATGGTCATTGGCAGCAATCTTTCAACAAGAACTTCTATTCGAATCCAGCTCTTCCTGGACGCTGTATATTCAAAAGAGCTGATGGTAGTTTTGCAGTTGGTGTAAACAGTGCCGACTACGGCTGCAATCAACTTGCGCAAATGTATAAATGCCAAGGACAAATGGCGAAACTCAATCCCAAAGACCCATCATCATTTACAAATGCTAACATTTCACCGGAATGTGGCGACCAATCCAAACTCCGTGCTGCGGGTAGATATGTTGAGTGGGTTTTGTTAAATGAAACGCCACCAAAGGGTAACTTAGAAGGAAAAAATTCTGATTGTACAATTCAAACAGGCTGGGCGTACAGTGAAATTAATACAAATGTACCATTAGATGTTGACTTGTACTACGACGGACCAGCAGGAACAGGGACACTCTATACCGTTAAAGCCGACGTACAAAGAGATGATCTAAAAGGATTTGGTAATAACGGTATCCATGGGTTCGCCTTTACTATCCCAGACAAATACAAAGATACAAACTTTCACACGGTATACGCTTATGCTAAGGGTATCCAGGTAAGTGGTTGGCTAAATAATAAAAATCCACTCGTTGGTCAGACAACGTTCCAGTGCGATTATCCACCAACTGGCAATTTAGAAAAAATAGATGCCAAAATGGAGGGGGGGACATTTACTTGTAAGGTGCAGGGTTGGGCATTTGATCGATCAAATCTAAACATATCGCTACAAGTCCATGGATATATTGATGGTATACCAGGCAGATCAAATGGCATTGCCGTCGGCAATGCTGACATATATCGGGACGATCTTAAAAACGCGGGCCAGGGCAATGGTAAGCACGGTTTCTATTTTGATATTCCTGCACAATTTCGGGATGCTAACAAACATACATTGCGAGTATATGCATTGGGGATCAATAGTTTCTGGACACAAAATGGCATGAACTCACTGATTGGCACTATGGACTTCCAGTGTGATCAACTCCCAGACGGCAACCTAGAAATCGCTACACGTAGGCTGAAACCAAGTGATGCTTTAGCGGTGGAATGTGTAGTAGGGGGCTGGACAGCTGACAAATCGAATAACTCTTTTTATGATACCAAGGTTTCGCTGTACTTTGACCTGAGTGCTGACTCCAGGTCGTATAGTTCAAAGGTCGAAAACATGCCAACGGGAATTGATAGGCCAGATGTACGAGCGGCAGGTTGGGGCTGGGGGAATGCCGGAAACCACGGCTTTGTCTACCAGATACCAAAACAATATTGGGATAACAAGAACCATACCGTACATGCATATAGCATGAACACTGATGCGTTCGGTAACTATATAAAACAAAACAATACATACATTGGGACTAAAACCTTTAACTGCGGAACGTGAGAATCATGGTTATATGTACCCTTTCAAAAATCTCCCAAAATAACGGGTTATTAATGGCTTATCTAGAGCATGCAATCAGCTAATAGAGGTATTGACATTAAATCTACATGATTCTATAATAATACTACTATGGATGGCCCAAAGGTACTCAATCCCGAGACAGTGACGCCAGTAACTTCTTCGTACGTATTCGAAGGTGATGAGCTTATTTCAGCTGAAGCCTACGAGGCTACAATGCGTAACTGGTATGCCTGTAATGTACCAGTGGTCAATGAAGTATTTAAAGGGAGTGGTGTTGACCTTGACCCAGCTGGCTATGAACGAGTAAAGCGGATGCTGACAGGCTCGCACTGGTTGGACCATTTTCTCGATGAGGCAGATGATCGGCAAGAAGCGTATACATTGTATAGTCAAACAGTCACTGCATTAAAAACCGAGCAAGCACCACCCTCATTTCCTGAGTGGGCACCGCCAGAGCTAGAAACATCGCTGCATCTGTTACAAAACTCTATGGAGGATATTGATGTATCGGTTTATATGGAACTTCTCGATATGGCACAATCTATCGCAGATATAAGCATGGCAAAAGCAGAATGCACCTCTCTCAAACGGTATATCACACTCTTAAAAGAAGAGGGCAGACTTACGCTTCGCATTGGTGCACTCGTAGCAACCAACGGTGATGAGACTTTGCAACGGGGCTTAAGTTCATGGATTGATGTGGCCGGCGAAGGTATGACTTTGCTCGACTCTGCGCTTGATCTACCGAAGGATTACGAAAATGGATTAACAAATGTTCAGCCTACACGCATTAACCAACTACAGTTAGCCGCTCGTGGTCTCGTCCGTTTACCTCGCACACTCAAAGGAGTAGGCATCAAGGCTCTCCTTAATGGTTACAAAGCTTTAAAAGAACCCGTGCTTCAATAAACATAAATGGTATACTAGAATCTGAATGATTCTTCTCGACAGGGTATCCAAAGTATATAACCGAAGTAACACGGCACTCGACCGTATCAGTTTGCATATTGAGCCAAAAGAATTTGTGGTCATCGTAGGTACCAGTGGAGCTGGTAAATCAACACTTCTCAAGTTGTTAACAAGGGAAGAGCGACCAACCACTGGCAAGATCGTTATCGGTGGCATTGATTACGATAAACTAAAAGACAAAGATATTCCGTTACTTCGTCGCAAGATTGGTGTGGTGTTTCAGGATTTCAAACTACTACCTAACAAGAGTGTGTTTGAAAACGTAGCATTTGCGCTTGAGATTGTCGGCTACGGCAACAATGAGATCAAACACACAGTGCCACGCGTTCTCGATATTGTTGGCTTAAAGGGTAAAGAAAAACGTATGCCGCAGGAGCTATCAGGTGGTGAACGGCAACGTGTGGCAATTGCGCGTGCCATTGTACGCCAGCCAAAGATTCTGATTGCTGATGAGCCAACGGGTAACCTTGATCCAAAATATGCCTGGGAAATTATTAAAATCCTTGAGAAAATTAACCACTACGGGACAACCGTGCTACTAACCACCCATAACCAGGAGATTGTGAACAAGCTTAAGCGCCGCGTGATAACTATCAATGACGGCCGTATTGTGAGCGATCGAGCTAACGCCGAATATCATGAACCGCCCAAATCTAATCAGGGTCAGAATCAGGCAATTCAATCAACATCAAGGGGCCAGACACCTCGGCCGCAAATGAGGCGCTAATATGAAGCATCGTCTGATCACCTTTGGTCGTATCATCAAAGCAGGTGCACAAAATTTTGTGCGCAACGCTACGCTCGCCATTGCGGCTATTGCCGTCATGGTAATCACACTTAGCATCATTCTATTTTCGGTTATTGCTAATGCAACATTCTCGAACACAATTTCACAGATTACAGATAAGATCACCATCTCGGTGTATCTAAAAGACACTGTGACTGAAGATCAAAAGAATCAGCTGCTAAGTGATCTAACTGCCAAAGATAACGTCAAGGAAGTTAAGTACCTAAGTAAAGACGATGCACTTGAGAACTACAAGAAGCAGAACCAGAACAACCTGGATTTGCTTTTGGCGATTTCCCAAACCGATAACCCGATACCCGCGACCATAATTATCAAGCCAAGAGACCCAAACAAGATTCAAGACGTACAATCTTATCTAGAGAAGACTGAAATTACGGCGCTTCAATCCGATAAAACATCTTACTCGGGCGATCGAAAAACAGCGCTCGATAAGATTACCAAAGCTACCAAGTTCATGCGTGAAGCAGGTATTGTTGGGGTCGCTATCTTTGCTACCGTCTCCATACTGATCATCTTCAATACGATTCGTATGGCCATCTTTAACCGCCGCGACGAGCTGCAAATTATGCGCTTACTCGGGGCGAGTACCAGTTATATTCGCGGTCCGTTTATTGTTGAGACGGTTATGTACGGCGTAGTGGCGGCAATTATATCAATTGCGTTATGTAATCTGTTATTTACCATTTCGTCCAATGCTTTTGATGCCAGCAGCCTCGGTCTTCTTGACATTAAATATGCCAGTGATTACTTTAATAGTCACTTCTGGCTGATCCTTGCGGGCCAGCTCTTTGTTGGTATACTGATAGGTGCCACATCCTCATTGATTGCGACTCGGCGTTATCTCAAATTCAAGACAAGCAAATAAACATCTCTTTTTATCTCAATAACATCAGTAAGCGAGGGTAGTCTTTAGATTGAAAAATATGCATAAGCGTGATATGATACAGGGGACAATAAACGTCAAACAAACAATGAAAAAAAAGTTCCTTCAGTATAAAGTACGATTCGTTGCCGTCACAGCTATGGCCGTCTTCGCTTTTGGTGGAATTGTGGTGCCAATGGTACGAGCTGATCAGTTTGACGAACAGATTAAACAGATTCAAAGTGATACGAATAATAAACAGGCTGCAGTAGATCAGTTACAAGCACAGGCAGCTAGTTACCAAGATGCTATTAATAAGCTGCAACAGCAAATCTCTGCCATTCAAGAACAAATTCGAGTTAATGAAGGCAAGCGTGATGAACTTCAAAATCAGATTACGGCTGCCGAAGTAGAGCTAGCTAAGCAGAAGAAACTTCTTGGTGAAAACATCAAAGCTATGTATGTCGAAGGTGAAATCAGCACTCTCGAAATGCTCGCAAGTAGTAAAGACTTGAGTGAGTTTCTCGATAAGCAGCAATATCGCACCGCTGTACAAGACAAGATTAAGGTCACGCTCGATAAGATTAACGCCCTTAAAATTCAACTGAAAGATCAAAAGTCACAAGTTGAGCAACTGCTTGCTAACCAGCAAGACATGAATAATCAGCTTAGTAGCAACCAGGCGGAACAGAACCGATTATTGTCGCTGACTGAAGATCAAAAAAGCGCCTACAACGCTCAGATAAAGAATAACAGCGCTCAGATCGTCGCTTTGCGTGCTCAACAGGCTGCAGCTAACCGTAGTTTGGGTGGTAAGGCAGTTGCTGGTGACCCAGGCCATGGTGGCTACCCAGCTTATCTTGATAGAGCTGAGCAGGACTCTTTGGTTGATCCGTGGGGTATGTATAACCGCGAATGTGTCAGCTACGCCGCCTGGAAGGTATACCAAACCTATGGTCGTATGCCATATTGGGGTGGTCATGGAAACGCTAATCAATGGCCGGCAAGTGCTCGTGCAGATGGTATCCCAACTGGTTCGACGCCAAAAGTTGGCTCTGTAGCTATTTCTATGAACGGTTACTATGGCCATGCCATGTGGGTTGAGGCAGTTAACGGTAGTCAAGTTTACGTTAGTCAGTACAACTTCGATCTCGCTGGTCACTACAGTGAAATGTGGGTCAACGGCGCCAACTTCACCTACATCTACTTCAACTAAGTAGCTATTGCATGTACATGTATGAATAAGGGACTCGGCTTATTTGCCGGAGGAAAGCCAAGAACAATTGTTCGATTGGCGGCTTTCCGTGCCCTTATGAATATATGTACATGCAATAGCTCATATTTGTCTCAGCTAGATGTCAGGGAAGCGCCGTATACTCTCGTGTATAATAATTGAGTTATATAGTATGCATACTAACGAGGGGAGAATTCGTGCAGCCGCAAAACCAACAAGTGCCAGCACCGGTCGCTAAACCGAAAGTCAAAAAGCAAAAACCTACGTCCAAGAAGAGTTCGATCAAAAAGACCGTTATCTTGGCAGTAAGTGCTGGAGTTATATTCATGGCTGGTTTTGGAATCGGTAGTGGTCGTATTGTTTTAAATAGCAATCAACTATTTCGAAAGAGTGTACAAAAAGATCTGCCGTCGAACCTTGACTATGCATCAGTCGAGAATCTCTACGACACTCTAAAACGTGATTTTGACGGACAACTCGATACCAATAAGCTTCTTGATGGTATGAAGGCTGGTCTGGCATCGGCTGCAGGTGATCCGTACACCGAATATATGAATAAAGATGCTGCTAAAGACTTCAATAACCAACTGAGTGGCACATTTACTGGTATTGGCGCTGAACTGAGCAAAGATGACCAAGGAAACATTATTGTCATCTCACCAATCGCGGGTTTCCCCGCCGAAAAAGCGGGTCTTAAGCCAAAAGATATTATTGCTGAGGTTGATGGCAACCCAACCAGTGGCCTTACGATTGATGATGCGGTGGGCAAGATCAGGGGTGATGCCGGTACCCACGTAAAGATAAAGGTGATTCGTGATAAGAGTAAGTCGCTCGACTTCGACATCGTCCGTGAAACCATTTCGTTACCTAGTGTTACAAGTAAGATGCTCGATGGCAAAATTGGCTACATAAAGATTTCACGCTTCGGCGAAGATACTGTGAGTCTGACCACGAAAGCGGCTCAGGATCTTAAGGCGCAAGGTGCCAAGGGAATGGTACTCGATATGCGAGGGGATCCAGGTGGCTTGCTCGATGCAGCAGTTGGTGTGAGTAGCTTGTGGCTTGATCCAGGCAAAACAATTCTGCAAGAAAAACGAGATGGCTTAGTGGTAAGAACCTATCGTGCTCAAGGCGATCCAATTTTGAAAGGTATGCCAACGGTGGTGTTAATTAACGAAGGTAGCGCGAGCGCAAGCGAAATTACGGCCGGTGCTCTAAAAGACAATAACGTAGCTAAGCTATTGGGCGTGAAAAGTTTTGGTAAAGGTAGCGTGCAGCAGATTGAACAGTTAGGTGACGGTAGTGTACTCAAGGTAACGATTGCCAAGTGGTACACGCCCGCTGGTGTGAACATCAATAAAGAGGGCATTAAGCCTGATACCGAAGTCAAGCTATCAGATGACGACGCCAAAGCGCAGCGTGATCCACAGCTCGATGCTGCTCAAAAGAGTTTACAGTAGCCGCTATTAACAGAGTTGTAATTTACACCAAATCTATTGCCTCAACCTACAGACTAGCGTAGTATCTACAAGTATTAGTGGGTGTTAACGAAGGGGTTATGTAAACGTGGCGAAGAGCCAGACTAAGTTTATATTTGTTACAGGAGGCGTTCTTTCCGGCCTCGGAAAGGGCATCACAGCCGCCTCCATTGGCAACCTCTTAAAAGCCCGCGGACTCAAAGTCAATCTCCAAAAATGTGATCCATACTTAAATGTCGACGCAGGTCTGCTCAACCCTCGTGAGCATGGTGAATGTTTCGTGACCAAAGATGGTGCTGAAACTGATCTCGACCTCGGACATTACGAACGATTCATTGATGAAGAACTAACCAGCAGTAGTAGTTTGATGAGCGGACGCGTACTACTTAAACTCATCCAGGATGAACGCGCTGGTAAGTTTGATGGTGATGATGTACAAATCATTCCGCACCTAACAGCTGCTATTCAAGATTGGATCAAGAAAGCTGGTGAAGGCTACGATGTGCACATTGTAGAAATCGGTGGAACGGTTGGTGACTACGAATCTTTGTCATTTCTTGAAGCAATTCGTGAGCTCGGTGTACGAGTTGGCCTAGAAAACTGCGTGTATGTGCATGTGGTCTATTTGCCATACCTTGGTGCCAGTAATGAGACCAAGACCAAGCCAGCCCAGAACTCAGTTCGTGAACTACGGGGGCTCGGTATTGCCCCAGACATACTGGTTGGCCGTAGCGAAAAGCTTGCCAATGGCGGGGTAAAAGAGAAGCTGAGCCTATTTAGCGGTGTTGCCAAAGAAGCTATTGCGTTACTACCAAACGCCCCAAGTATTTACGAAGTACCTCTAACACTTGAGGATACGGGCATTGCTGATGTAATTACTGATCACTTGAATCTTAAAGCGAAAAAGCCTGACCTGAAGGCATGGCGTAAAGTGGTCAAACAGGCTACTACTAAACACGACGAAACACTCAAAATAGGTTTTATCGCCAAGTATATGGATAATACCGACACCTATATGTCAGTCTTTGAAGCACTTAAATCTGCTGCGTGGCACAACAATGTCGGGATAGAAATCACGTGGTTGGACGCATCTGAATATGATGAACCTGGCAAAGATATTTCCAAGCTACTAAAGGGCTACGACGGTGTTGTGGTGCCTGGTGGCTTTGGTCAGCGTGGACTGGAAGGCAAGATCAAAGCTGCTCAGTACGCACTAAAAACCAAGGTGCCATATCTTGGATTGTGCCTTGGACTCCAAATGGGTGTGTTGGCGGCAGCCCGCAATGCAGGTATTAAAGATGCAACCACATTCGAGCTTAATCCAGATAGCAAGCACCTGCTAATCAATACCATGTCTGATCAGAAAGATAAACTGCAAACTGGTGGCACAATGCGTCTCGGCGACTACCCATGTACGCTCGAAAAGGGTAGCATGGCAGCAAAACTCTATGGCAAAACCAAGATTGTGGAACGTCACCGTCACCGCGGCGAGTGCAACAATGCATACCGTGATCAATTTGAGAGCTGGGGCATCAAGGCTACAGGCATCAATCCAGACAATAATCTGGTTGAGGTTATCGAAGGCACAGATCACCCATTCTTCCTGGCCAGCCAATTCCACCCTGAGTTTAAATCTCGACCAAATCGTCCACATCCAATGTTTAATGGATTCATTGCTGCAAGTTTGCGCGAACGACGCAAATAGGGTAGCATAAGCATCATGGAGGCCCACCTAAATGGATAACAAACACCCCAAGAAAATATTACTGGTCGAAGACGATGATGCGCTCGCAAGTGTCTATCAAACGCGCTTGCAAGCCGAAGGCTTCGATATCCGTCGCGTACCGAATGGTGAAGACGCCCTTGCAGCAGCGCTTGAATACAAGCCAGACCTCATCCTGCTCGATGTTATGATGCCTAAAGTAAGTGGCTTCGATGTGCTTGATATTCTTCGCAACACCCCTGAAACAGCAAACATGAAGGTAATCATGCTGACTGCACTAAGTCAGGACAGTGACAAAGAACGAGCAGAATCGCTCGGTGTCGATGATTATCTCGTGAAATCACAAGTTGTGATCGCGGACGTGGTAGAGCGTATCAAAGCTCACCTCGGTCTGTAGCCTCATTCAGCGTAAGCTCAGTCACCCCAGTTATAGTATTGACAATATTATGTTAATACTATAAAATATGCACGATTATGAACAACTTACGTAAAGGCATAGTTTGTGGTGCTGCCGGTCTGGCATCGGTTGGTGTTGGTCTGAGTATTGGTAGAACAGCCGAGATTAGCAATGCATCGATTGAGGCGTGTGCGAATAGTCTTCAACAGGCAGCACCTGATACGGAACGGCTTCCCGAGACGTGTATTAACAGAACCTATTCAGTTTTTCCAACGGTTGAGCATACTTCTATGGTGGTATCTGGTCCCGATGAAGAACCGTTCATGTTCACTACACACGAGCCGGAGCTACTGAGCGCCGATGAATACAGTCTTCGTGCCTATGAACTAAAAGAGAGTGAAGAATCAAAAGTTCTGTTACAAAAACTTGCCTCACTGGTGTTTGGTGTTGGCGTAGCCGGCATAGCATATTACGAATGGGCTATTAATACCCCAGAACGTCATGCAGCTCAACTGCAAAATAGCATCCCTCCAGCTATAGATTGACAATTTAGCAAAATAGTACTATAATAATATGGTTAATGTGTGTGAGGAGTTAATACCATAATGAGTAACCCTGAAACCAGTATTAAGAAGCCAAATATTCTACGAAGATTTATGGATCGTTATGATCTAACAACGAATGAAGTAGCTGTAGGCAGCGTAATGCTTGCCGGCTGTGCAGTTGCAGTAGTAGGGGCTGCTATTGCTAGCTTATCTCAGAATGAAGGACTTCGTGACAGTCTTACTAATGATGCCAAAACTCACATTGCCGACTTCGATCATGTTGAAGGTCAGCCTGGACCAGTCGCCATGTTTAAAGACACCAATCTTGCTGATATTGTATTGCAGAACGGAGACATATGTCATGTTAGTTTCGTAACAACAACCGACGAGGGTCTTTTCCCCAATCGAGCCGAAATTATAGATTTGAATGACTGTCCGGTAGCAGTTCCACTCGATGTCGCTCCAACGCCTACAACCCAGGGCTAGATAACCAACAGACACTGGCGGATACTAGAAAAATAACGCAACTAGAGAGCTCCTTACCCAGGAGCTCTTTCTACATATACAAACAGCAACATTGACTTTTAGTAAATAAAATGCTACTGTTAATACAGTACAAAGAAAAGAAACAGTACTCAGTACTGCCAAGATAAAAAGGCAAACATCAAAATGACAGGCGAAAACATCAGTTCCGAAGCAGCCCACGTTAGTCAGCATCGTCACCTACAAGGTGAAGGGGCGGCTTTGGCGTTTCAGCCACAACCAATGGGAGTTGATGTTCGCATTGATCGAGATCGCTCGCTCAGTTCACCAGTTGTTGCCACCCTTGAAATGGGTGATAATCACTTTCTTATCATTGATCAGGGTGACCAGGCCACGGAGCAAAATCGTGACCAATACGCTGTATTAAACGCCATTGTTAAAACTGATGAAAACAACCAACCATATTATATGCCTACCGTGGCAGTTGGTACAATCGGCAGTGATCACAATCGCCTAGAGATCGGAAGAACCGATCTACAACAACGTGGCTTCCCGCATATTAACGACACTATGTCACGCCGTCACGCTGCCATTGATTTTCACGCCGATGGATTTGTAATTCGGGATCACGGTGGCGTTAATGGCACCGAGGTCAACTTTGGTGGAACAGAGATACCTGTCGATGACATGACTGTACCCCGTGCCGAGCTGGATCGACTACGCGGCACATTGCTCGAAAACGTTGCTCAGCCAGTTACAACAAATGAAGACGTAGCCGAGGCAGAGCCTTGGTACGTTGAAGCCGCTCGCGAACGCGAGCAGGCTGTGGGCGAAGTTGCTGAAGACATAGGCGATGTAGCTATTGAACAGGTTGTGGAGGCTAAGCCCGCAGTAATTGAGGCAACTGAACCAGATGAGCCTTGGTACACTGCAGTCGCTCGTGAGCGTGAACAGGCCGAACAGGCCAGTGAAATAGCACAAGAGCCATCCGAGGAACAAAATACAGCAACAAGTGAGACGGAATCTACAGAACAGCCACAGGCTGCTGAACAGCACCAAACGGAAGAAGAGCCACAAGCTACAG
This sequence comes from uncultured Candidatus Saccharibacteria bacterium, assembly GCA_964383395.1. GTDB lineage: Bacteria > Patescibacteriota > Saccharimonadia > Saccharimonadales > CAYLGV01 > CAYLGV01. The sequence continues at coordinate 18,673 of CAYLGV010000004.1, read as the reverse complement.
AAGAACAACTCCAAGCTACAGAAGAGCCACAAACCCCCGAAACGGTTCAAGCCCCTGAACTAGAAACGCCAACCACGCAAGAGATCTTTGCAAGTGACGAATCGATTGAAAAAACCTTACGTGATCCGAACGTTGACCCAACTGTCAAGACAGAGCTACAAGCTGTGCTAAATCAGTGGAAGCAACTACAATCTGCTGAAGTTATAACAGAGACTTGGAATCAAGATATCCAACCACAGCTTTTGCAATTGAAAGAAGCTGCACCAGCCTTGCTTAATGTTGTTGGTCAGGCCGATAACTTACGAGCACAAATTCAAGCCGGCTTAATACAGATACGCGATGTACTTGCTAATCGTGGTGGAGTCCAAGAAATCTCCGAGGTGCTTAATCGAACGAATATGAGACAGGCCTTCTTGGACCTTGAAGTTGCCACCAGTACCATGCAAACGAATGAGGACTTGACTAGTGCAATGACACGGCTTGCCGTCAACGCTGAAGATGCAGACACCCGGATTCGTCAGGCACAAAATAGGGAGTCACTCTCTCCTGAAGACGCCGAAGCCTTCCGGAATCAATTTGCTGAGGGAATTCAGGCTGGCGTTCCATTGAGCACACTTCGAAGTGAGCTTGATCAAGCGCTTAGTGAGCGACGTACGCCGGCATGGCGCCAGCAGAAAGAAACCATAGATAACGCTCTAATGGCAGCTCGACGTGCCACAACCGCTGGTGATCTTACGCTGGCGTTTAATCGACTACGAGATGGTATGGATATGTTAAGCGAAAGTGCTCGGCGTGGTTTCTATAACGAGGCAGAATATGATAGCGTTGCCCGCGGCCCAGTTATGACTAATCTGTCAGACGAACTTGAATATATGAGAAACATGTTAGTGCTCGCTCGATCCTCAACTGATCAACTGGTTAACTAGTAATGTTGCATTAATTAAGAGAATAATCACACATAAATATAAGATAATCAAAGCAAAACCAAGATGTCACAATACGAAGAATACGAGCGATTACATCCAGCCGAAAAGCGTAGGCAATTGGCTGAAATTAGGCAAAACTTGGGCGTAAACTTACTTGGTAATACTGAAGGAGCTGGCGTATCTCGGCCGATCGCTACTAGGGAGACGGGCCGACAAAGTGAGACTAGCCGACATATCGCCGTTCAGGCAATTAGTGAAGATGTGCAGGTGGTACCGGTAGCTACTGAATCGTCGGTAAGTCAAACTCCACCACCAGCCGAAGCCCCAACGCTACCTATTCCTGGCGAAATTGGTCTACCACCAACGGAAGTCTAACATTGCCACAAACTTGACTTAATATTAAGCTTATGCTAATATATTAATCAGTAGGTTAAAACAAAAATGGCAACAAATGAACAATTTAAGATGAAATCCAAAGGCGAACGTACAGCGTTTGATAAACGTGTAGCTCGTGCAAGTGGACAAATCACGTTAGCAGCGGCTAAGCGTGAAGCTGAACAGCAAAAACAACGAGAAGCAACTCTCGCCAAGATGTGGGATAAAGTTGACTTACTTGATATGTCTGAACAGGGTCATGGTGTTAACCGATTCAGAAACCTTATGTTAGAGAACGCCGAAACAGGTAAGCCGCCAATGATTTTCACGAAACCGTCAGAAGTTGCGAGAGATCCTGTAGATGTTGCCTTTGGTGACAAAGACTTCACTGGCAAGAATATTATTGCTGTGGCAGACGGAGCGGCTATCGGCCAAGACGAACTTAAGCAGCTACAGGGCGCATTTGCCGATGGTTTTACACTGGTCGGCCGTGACAGTAGTTTGGGCGTGAATTATGCTGAGTACGAACAACTACTTGGCCCTAACGACGCAGTTGTAGTGCTGCACGAAGTGGCACATCAAGAACAGCCTCAACCCCAAGACATTCTAGAAGCGTAAGAGATATTTATTCGACAGTAACTTCGGTGCGGCTGACAGTTTTGCCTGTGAAAAGGCGTACACGACGTGTGCCGTACGTAACGATGCCATCTTTGGCAGCGTGAATCGTAAAGTTACGAGAGATGTAAGTACCAACGCCAGGACGCTTGGTCATACCAGTTTGACGAACGATCACTTGACCGGTCTTTACTTTTTGGCCACCAAAAAGCTTAACACCAAGGCGTTGACCAGGACTATCGTGATTATTCTTGCTTGTTCCACCGGCTTTAACGTGTGACATATAGGTTTAATTCCTTGTTAGTACTACTAGTTCGCGTGCGACGATTTGCTCAGGTCTATGGTAGACCAGGTCTTTAGCCTCCGCGTGCGAAAATACCGTACGAGTATACCCCAATTCCTCTAGAGAATCAAGCACTTTAAGGTGTTTGAAGCCATATGGCGTTTTCCAAGCTGGCACTGCGATGCACATTCGAAAGCCGGGCTTAGTCTGTTTGTGGACATTCCGCAGGAATTTTCGGTGAATAGTGTCGACGTCTTGCATGACTTTGCTTAGTACATCGGGGTTGGGAAGGGCACTAAATGGGCGGCCGAGATAGGTTTCGCAGGCAATGGTGTCAAAACGTTGCCACTGAAAGTCGGTAGCGTCACCAGCCTCAAGTAGATAGGTACGTTCACTGAGATCATATTGCTCGCCCAGCCAGTCGAGATTGGCTTTGGAAAAATCAATCATACGTTCTTCGAGGTCAGTGCCGTAAGCGTCGTAACCCATGAGCAAGGCTTCTTGTAATACCACACCGGTGCCACAAAAGGGATCAAGGACCGCAGGTGAGGTGGCTGGCTCGCTTGAATTTGCTTTAATAGGGCCAGCTCCAAGGTTTACGATAATCTGCGCCAGCTTAGGGGGTAACATACCGACTCGGGCGTCACGCTTGGGTCGTTTTTGATCTCGGGCGGCGTAGGCTTCGATATCTTGAATAGCTACCGTTTGGGCGATGTATGTTTTGTGATTGTGCTTGATGAATAACAATTCCCAACCTCGAGGACCAGTAAGGTTGTTATGTAGCACTTGGGCGCTGGAAAGCTCAGCAGTTTTGTTCGGTACCACGCGCACCGAGCGGCCATGTGATCGAATAGCTTTTTTCATTTCAAGGGCAGTGGCGTTGATGCGCTTTGGGTTAGCAGACAGTCCGTATACACTCAGACCAACGTCCATTTTGCCTTCGGGCAGGTGATCAGTATGCGGAGCGACATTTTTGATAAGCCACTTTTCAAGCGAACCCCACTCGGTGCTGTCCTGAATTGTTAAAAGCTTGGCAAGCTTAACGGCGCCACCAAGCCTTTGAAAGGGGATTTCGGTTGGGTCGATATCGATGAGGGCAGCTTGCATGCCAATAGGCTGTACAGCATCACCAAACAGGCTTTGAAGTTCAGCCATACCGAGAGCTGGTTGTCGCCCCAGAATAGCGATTGATTGCGTCATGGCTTTAGTATACCTATAATAAGCTCAATGAGTGAAAATCAGCGGCAAAATCGCTGGAAGATGATTCTTACCATCGTAACGTTTTTAGCCCTTGTAGGGTTGGCTTTTGCTGTCCGTAAGCAGCTCAAACAAACGGTTGATAATCTGGCTACCGTAAATGCCTGGTGGGTGCTGATGGTCATACCGCTCGAACTCCTGAATCACTTTTCATATGCCAAGTTGTACCAGGGGATGTTCCGTGTGTTGGGTGAGCGTTTTCGCACTCGTTCAATGTTCCGGCTAAGTTTAGAAATGAACTTTGTGAACAGTGTATTCCCAAGTGGTGGAGTGAGTGGTTTTTCATATTTGAGCCTGCGACTTAAAAATGAAAACATTTCGACTGCCCAGGCGACTATTGTGCAATTGATGCGCTTTATCCTCGTGTTTGTGGCCTTCCAGATCATGTTGGTGATGGGTTTGATCATGTTGGCAATTGGCGGTCAGGCGAGTAACTTCCTTATGTTAGTGGCTGGCTCACTAGCAACACTTCTGATTGTCGGAACGTTTTTTATGGCCTACATCATCGGTAGTAAACGACGCATCAACGCATTCTTTACTACCTTTGCTAAGTTCATCAACCGAGTCATACACGTCTTTCGTCGTAATAACCCTGAAACCATTGGTATTGAGCAGGCGAAACAGACGTTTACGGAACTACATGAAAACTACATGCACATTCGTCGCAATCTTGATGTTCTAAAGAAGCCTCTGGTTTACGCACTGGTGGCCAACCTGACTGAAGTCGGAGCGATTTACGCAGTGTATTTGGCTTTTGGTACTGTCGTTAACCCTGGTGCGGTAATCTTAGCTTATGCGGTTGCAAACTTCGCTGGGCTCGTCTCGGTGCTCCCTGGTGGCGTTGGTATTTATGAAGCATTGATGACAGCTGTTTTGGCGGCTGGTGGTGTACCAGCCTCAGTGAGCCTGCCCGTAACGGTGATGTACCGTGTAGTAAATATGGGTGTCCAGCTGCCACCAGGGTACTATTTCTACCAAAAGAATTTACATGCTACGACACCTGCTGAACAAGCCAAAGAAGCTATAAAACTCGAATAGTAGCGTTCGATTGCAACCGCTCGACATGATACAGTTTAGTCATGGAAGAGATGGTCTTTAGCCCCACGGAATTTGTAAGTGTTCTAAACCAAACACTTGATTATGCCTATCCGGTAGTGAGCCTCGAAGGGGAATTGGCTAATGTACGAGTGAGCCGTGGCAAGTGGGTGTATTTTGATATCAAAGACGATAACGCAAGCGTAAAATGTTTCGGTACGGTCTATGCCTTACCGGGGCCGATTGAAGAGGGTATGGTGGTTCGCATCACTGCGGCGCCTCGCATGCATCCGCTTTATAACTTTAGTCTTAATCTACAATCGATTCGCCCAGTTGGTGAAGGTAGCCTAAAGCGTGCGGCAGATCTACTGACTCAGAAGCTTGTTAAGGAAGGCCTCTTCGATGAGTCACGTAAACGATCGGTGCCCTATGCGCCACAAACCATCGGTCTTATAACCTCCAAAGAGTCTGCGGCATATCATGACTTTATAAAAATCCTGAATGAACGATGGGGTGGGGTACGTGTCATTCATTACGATGTTCAGGTTCAGGGCGAACAAGCAGTTACAGATATTGTTCAGGCAATCGAAAGGCTCAACCTATTATCTGACCCAGAAGTATTAGTCATTACCAGGGGTGGCGGTAGTGCTGATGACTTAAGCGCTTTCAGCAGTGAACAAATAGTTCGTGCTGTGGCGGCGAGTCGAATTCCAACACTGGTAGCAATCGGGCATGAGGTAGACATGAGTTTGGCAGAAATGGCAGCTGACCTGCGAGCTAGTACACCGAGTAATGCTGCCCAAATGCTCACACCAGACAAGACACAAACGCTCGCATATCTAAAAACCCAGCGACAGGCATTAGCTGACATGATTATGAGCCAAATTCAGGCTGGCCAAACGGCGCTAACCGAAGCCAATAACACAATGCGTCATATGCTTGATCAATCGTACACTATTGCAGAGCAAACCATGATACGCCAACGCACCTTACTTGAAGCGTTAAACCCCGAGGCAGCCCTGAAGCGTGGTTATAGCGTAATCCGATCGGACAAAGGCGTGGTTCATTCAGTATCACAACTTAAACCCGGTGATGATGTTTCATTAACTTTTCATGATGGCAACGCATCAGCAACGATAAACAAGGTACAATAGCTCCATGACAACCAAGAAACAGAAGTCGTATAAAGAATTACAAAGTGAGCTCGATGAAGTGTTAGGTGAGCTACAGTCATCTGAATTAGATATCGATAAGGCTTTGACATTGTTTAAGCAGGGTCAAACGCTTATTTCTGAACTCGAAGATTACTTGAATCATGCTAAAAATGAGATTGAGCAGCTGAAGAAATAATGTTCTGGACAATCCTTTGGTCATTCGCCGCCACAGTGTTTGTATTATTTGTATTTGTGATTGCATTTGGTGCGCCATTTTTGCCGACCCTCAAAAGTCGAACTCCTGATGCGCTTAAGTTACTTAATCTTAAGCCGGGGCAGACGCTGGTAGAGCTAGGAAGTGGAGACGGTCGTTTACTTAAGTTAGCAGCGGAACAAGGCGTGTACGCCATCGGGTATGAACTTAACCCGATTTTGGTGGTATGGACGTACGTATCATGTTGGCGGTACCGTAAATATATTACGGTTCACCTGGGCAACTTTTGGCATAAGAAACTGCCACCAACAGATGGAATCTATACATTCTTATTAGATCCGTATATGGAAAAATTGGATAAAAAAATTACTCAAGAAATTACTCGAAAAGTCAAACTGGTGAGTTTCGCCTTCGAGATTCCTCACAAAAAGCCCTCAAAGGAAATCAATGGCATGCGTTTGTATGAGTATAAACCCTAAGGCTCACTTGCGGTAACAGGCAGTAACTATTATCATAAGCAGTATGCAACCACAACAGTCGAACGGGCAGGCGCCAGGAAACCCGCAGCTTTATCCTGCGTATCAGGGGCCACCTCCGCAACCAGGCACGCCTGTGCCAGGAATCCCAGGGCAACCTATGCCAGCTGGCCCGACTAAGCGCCGACATCATTGGGGCATCATCATCACGATTACTGTCCTAGTGCTATTGTTGCTAGGAACGCTTGGGTTTGCGATATGGGCATATGCGAGCATGATGGATTACAAAGATAATAGTGACCAAAAGTCAGCTAAAGCTGTGGCGATTGCTGTTCAAAAAGAGAGCTCCAATAAAGATAAAGAGTTCCTCGAGAAAGAGAAGGAACCACTCAAGACATATCTTGGCCCAGAGACCTATGGTGGTTTGAGTATTCAGTATCCTAAAACATGGTCGGGTTTTGTGACACAGACAGACAAAGGCTCTACGCCAATTGAAGGGTATTTTTATCCAAATGTTGTGCCTGGCATACAAAGTGGGACAAACTTTGCGCTGCGGGTTCAGGTATCGAGCCAAGCATATGATGTAGAGATGAAGAACATGGAATCACGCGTAAAGGCTGGTAAAGTTACGGCGGCACCAGCGGTGTTGCCAAATGTCCCAGGCGTAAACGGTACTCGTTTCACGGGTGAGGTAAATCAGGGCCAAAAGAGTGTACTTGTTATGTTCCCACTGCGCGATAAAACCATCAAGATTTGGACAGAAACACCAGAATTCTTAAATGATTTCGATAAGATTATTCTGCCAAACTTCAAATTTACTCCGTAAAGTGACCATAAAACCGTAAGTAGCACGGATCGTTTGATCGTTCTATACTAGATAGTAATGATCGAGGGTATTAGTGCAACTGACCAGCTGTTAACTGCTTTGGCCGAGCAGCTTAAAATGCCGTTACTACAAATTGCACGACTGGCGGAGGCTGAGAATGCAATGGCTTTGCCGCATATCTCAGTTATAAGCGAACATGCCTTGCGCTTAGTAGATGCCTATGTACAGGCCCAGACTCTACTACAAACTGATCTACTGCTTGAACCAGTCACCACAAGTGCGGTGCTTTACGATGTAGCTCAGGAACTTCAACCGTTTGCGCAGCATCATGACGTTACGATTGAGTTGGACCAGAAGGGTGCTGCTGTGCCGGTCTTGGCGCACCGTGCTTCGCTAAAGACTTTACTTACGCTTGTGGCTGCCAACTTGATTGAAACAGCTGGTGAGACACATGGTCAAAAGAAGGAGCTGATTCTCGGCACACACCGAACAACGAGGGGGATGATTGTAGGTGCCTTTAGCGAGCAAGCTGAGCTTTCACAACGAGCACTGCGCTTAACGAGGGAGCTTCGTGGTAACGAGGCACGGGTTGTAAATGCCCTTGGAATGTCTGGTGCCACGGCTTTAGCGATTGCTGATCAGCTAAGTGATCGAATGTCAGCACCTCTTAAATCGTATCGGCATCGCAGTTTAAGTGGCGTAGGCAGCTTGCTCATGCCGAGTCGTCAGTTACAATTAGTGGTGTGAAGATACTTTTGGTAGAGCCCGACAAGGTTTTGGCGAGCACAACACTAGGCGAGTTACAGGCGCATGATCATGAGGTGCGTTGGGCACGTAGCGCCCAGACGGCCGTTGATGCAATTGATACTGAAGAACCCGATGTGATCATTCTCGAACTACAGCTCGGCATCCATAATGGTATCGAGCTTCTATATGAACTGAGATCATACCCTGAGTGGCATGACATCCCAGTGGTGTTGTACACCATAAATCGTCGTGCTACCGAAGGCGAATTTACGGAAACACTTGAGCAATTGGGTATCCAGGCGGCGTATTACAAGCCGGCAATTACGCCAAAACAACTGCGCCTAAAACTCAACCATCTACAGCTCGTATGAACCAGATAATTACCAAGGGCATCGTGTTGTCTCGTACGAACTATCAAGAGGCTGACCGTATTCTGACACTTCTTACACCAGATAACGGTAAGGTGCGTGCCTTGGCAAAAGGGGTACGCAAAAGTCGCTCCAAAATGGCCGCCGGTACTGAGTTATTTAGTGTGAGTGAAATTGGTTTTATCCGTGGCAAAGGTGATCTTTCAACCCTCACGACAGCTCGGCTAGAAAAGCATTTTGGCAAGATTGTGCAGGATATGGATCGGACTATGTACGCCTATGATGTTATGAAACGGTTCAATCGATTAACTGAAGATAATGCAGACGGAGAGTACTTTACGTTATTAGCTACAATTTTAGAGGCTTTGAACAATTCAGAACTTAACTTAGAACTCATACAACTATGGGTTCTGCTGCATATTTTGAATATCTCAGGGCACCAACCTGAGCTTGGACGTAATAACAAAGGGGAGGTGTTGGCAGCCTCACAGCGTTTCAGTTTTGATACCGAGGCTATGGCTTTCTTTGTGCACCCCGAAGGTCCCTATGAAACAGGGCACATTAAGCTGCTTCGTCTCTGTCTTGGTCAACCATTTGAGCGATTAGCTACGGTTTCTGGGATTGAGCCATATGTGGCTCCGATGCTGAGGCTGATGCAATCGGTGAGTCAGATGCATCTACATGCCTAGATGAACTACGTTTCGATAGGTGCTCGAAAGATAACCAGTCTACGATCGAATTGCTTAGTATGTGGATTACGCTCATCGCTCTGAACCAGAAAACTGCGGACGTGGTCAGGATCAGCTTGGAACAAGGTAACTTCCGTAAGTGGTGTATCAAAGCCTGTGTCGTCTGCCAGGCTCACGACACGTTCACGTCTTTCTGAAGTTTCTTCATCGCGTGTAGGTATGATCCAACCTGATCTTACTCGATCTCGTCTGTATCTTCCGTAGTCCGTCATCTCACTCGTAACCATCCAACCAAGATTTACGACTTCTTGATATCGATCTTCAACCGGGTTAAACGGCTTAGCCTCTGGGTCGGCCAGGGCTTCATTTACTTTTACTGTTTCGGTGCGTGGCATTTTCTCCTCCTAAAATAAAAAGAGCCCTTGCGGGCTCGCTGTTGCTATAAAGGCACAGTCCCGCTAGGCGGATTTCTCAATAATAATGTTACCGAGGCTTTGATGTGTCATGTATGTATCTTGTACTTGCTAGGACGCAATGTCAAGAGGTTGCCTGAGCTGGAGTTACTAACCGTTTCCCAATCTGTTATAATCAACCACAGCTATGAGTAAACCTACTGATGTTTCAATGGAAGATATTGTTTCGCTATGTAAGCGACGCGGCTTTGTGTATCAAGGTTCCGAGATTTACGGCGGAGAAGCTGGGCTATATGATTTTGGCCCTTACGGCGTGGAACTGCTGAATAATATAAAAGCAGCCTGGTGGCGTGATAACGTGCATGCTCGGGAAAACTTTGTTGGTCTTGATTCTGCCATGTTCAAGAACCCTCGTGTTTGGGAGGCCTCAGGGCATGTTGGCGGTTTCTCTGATCCACTCGCAGAGTGCAAGAAGTGCAATACCCGCATTCGTGTTGATAAAGAACTCGAAAAAATTGGCGTTACTGCAGATGAAAAAATGAGCGAAGCAGAACTCAACAAACTTTTTGATGAAAACCGTGACAAAATTAAATGCCCAACCTGTGGCTCAAAGGATTTTTCAGAAGTAAAAGCCTTTAATTTACTCGTGAAATCAAATCTTGGTGATTTTACAGGTAACGATGAGCGTCCCGTTTATTTGCCGGGTGAAGCATGCCAGGGAATTTACTTAAACTTTAAGAATGTCGTGGATACTACTCGTATGCGCATACCATTTGGTATTGCGCAGATTGGTAAGGCCTTTCGAAATGAGATTAGCCCTCGTAACTTCTTGTTTCGAACCCGTGAGCTAGAGCAGGCCGATACGCAGTATTTCGTACCGCCACATCAGAATAAAGAGAACTACGAGAGAATTAAGCAAGAACGTTGGGATTGGTATGTCGGCGCACTTGGTATACGTGAAGAGAACCTTCGATGGAAGCAGCATGAAAACCTCGTGTTCTATACCAAGGAAGCTTGGGATATTGAATATAACTTCCCAACATGGGGCTTTGATGAAGTCGAGGGTTTACACGATCGAACTGACTATGATCTGTCGCAGCATGAGAAGTTCTCGGGTACAGATCTGCATTATACGGACCCACATACGAATGAAAAATACATTCCGTGGATTCTTGAAACATCGATGGGGATGGGACGCATATTCCTAGCTGTAATGAGTGATGCCTACCAACTCGAAGAACTTGAGAATGGTGACACCCGTTCTGTGCTAAAACTCAAATATGATCTAGCACCTGTGAAGTGTGCAGTATTCCCGCTACTTCGTAACAAGCCTGAGTTAGTAGACAAAGCACGCGAAGTGTATAAGCAACTTGGCCAAAACTTGATATGCGAATGGGATGATAACGGCAACATTGGTAAGCGTTATCGTCGTCAGGATGAGATTGGTACGCCATATTGCGTAGTGATCGACTTTGACACCCTAGAAGATAATACTGTCACCGTAAGAGATCGAGATACCACCGAGCAGCGTCGCGTTAACATCGACGAACTGCTAGATGTGCTCAGCGCGTAAGTACTATGAAGTCCATAGGAATTATAGGCGCAGGCAGCTTCGGTGTATTTATGGCAAAGCACCTTGAGCAGCACTGCACGGTAAAGCTATATAGTAAGAGTGGTAGAGGCGGGAAGTGGGCAGCGAGTTTAGAAGATGTTGCTGTTTGTGATTATCTCATCTTGTCAGTTCCACTCGAAGCGTACGCGGAGGTACTTCAAAGTGTGAAGCCGCTCATTGGAGCAGAGACGGTAATTGTTGATGTATGTTCTGTTAAGCAAAAGCCCGTTGAGATTATTACTGAGATATTGCCTGATCAACCAATGGTTGCTACACACCCATTGTTTGGCCCAGAGTCGGCATCGGAATCACTAGTCGGGCATACACTAGTGTTATGTCCTGAGGTTTCAGATAAAGAGTCTGTGGAGAAGATATCGAGCTTTGCCTCAAATCTTGGCATGGATGTGGTTGAGATGACGTGCGAAGAGCATGATGCCGAGATGGCCGTTGTACACGGTCTAACATTCTTTATTGCTCGCTCGTTACGTGAGATGGGCATCCATGATCAACGGCTGCAAACACCAACCTTCAAGCGACTACTGTACTTGGCGGAGATCGATTCGCATCATAGCGACCAGCTCTTTTATACGATACAGCGCGGCAATCCCAAAGCAACCACTGTTCGTGACCGATTCCTAAGAACCGTCAACGAGCTAAACAAGTCAATCGAATCAGAGTAGTTTTACCACAAGGGCGAAGCAGTTGTATAAGATATGAAAAGTTCATGAAATCTATTGTTCATTCAAAAGTAAACTTAGCTTATACTCAGTTAAATTACAGTTATTAAGAGTGCTAACTCCTTACATTCCTTACACTACGTTGTAAAAAGAATTATGAAAATTCTTGCTCAAACGAGTACATAATTGGCATGATAGTGCTACATCAATGTAATGGAGGATCCCATGCTTACAATAAAACGATTCGCGCCATGGATGCGCGCTGTGCTTGTATTGGCTGCCGTAGGTCTGATTGTGGGGAGGGTGACCTTTGCCGCATTGCAGAGTCAACAAGCAGTTTTAGCGGGCAATACTATCGATAGCGCCACAGCCGCCCTACAGTTAAGTACAACTGGCGCAGACTATACGTCATCTGTTCAAGGTTTCACGTTTAGTGGTCTGATACCCGGTGGCCCAGCAATGCCAACGCAATATAACGGTAAAGCACTATGGTTCAAGAATAATGGGAATGCAACATTGTCTGTGAAGGCTATGATTTCAACAGCACCAGTAATCACGGGTGATGTCGACCTAAGTAAGGTATTTCTCGTTATTAATCCTGCTAGCGGAGGTAATTCACAAACGGTTTCATTGGCAGCCTTGCAGTCAGCGGCGAGCACAGGGGGTGTAGGGCTGAATATTCCTGTTATCTTGCCGGGAGTGCAAGTACAATATAGTATTCAAGTTTCGATGGCAGCGGATGCCTTCACGGGCAACAGTGCCAGCATCCAGAATCTTAACGTTGTCTTTGTCGGTGAAGCCTACATATCAACTTAAGCAAGGTAAAAAGTTCAGCATCAGCCTATTGAAATTGCTCGGCCATGCCATGTTATATACGTTGCTCGTGGCTAGTTTAGGTGTAGTACTAACCTTAAGAAGTGGCACTGTATTGGCGGTACAAACTGACAGTATGGTGCCAGTCTTTGATCCAGGAGACGCACTCATTATTCGATCTTCGGCGAAGACATTTAGTGAAGGTCAAATAGTTAGTTATCGCAGTCGCAATGATCCTAGACAAATTGTGAGTCACCGCGTAGTAGCAATTGACGAGAAACAACAACAGCTCATCACAAAAGGAGATAATCTGACGGAGCCAGATCCGCCAATACGCAACTGGGATGTGCTTGGAACAGCCATCTACATAATTCCAAAAGGTGGTTATGTTCTCGGCTTTCTGTACTCTTGGTGGGGGCTAGCTTGTGCGATATATCTACCTGCGTTCTTGATTCTGGTGTTTGAAGCGCGTCGTCTGAACATGCGCCAAAGAGGAAATTATCGAGTACGGGCATATCGAAAAAGGGTAATTCTTACAGCCAGGGAACCATAGCAGGCTATAATAGGGATATTAAAGAGGGGGACATATGTTAAATGATGCAACAGTTATGGCTATGATAGCGGTCAGTGACCTCGCAGCAGCTAAAGTGTTTTATGGTGAAACGTTGGGGCTTACGCCGAATGATGAGAACGAGGGTGGAGTGCTGTATGTCTGTGGTGAAGGCCGGGTGTTTGTGTATCAGTCGCCAACAGCTGGCAAGAACGAGGCAACAAGCGCAACTTGGGATGTTAATGATATTTCTGCTGTCGCAAAAGTTCTGAAGGAAAAGGGTGTGCCATTCGAGCATTATGAGTTTCCGGGCGTGGAATATGAGGGTGATGTTCATATCATGGGCGGTATGAAAGGTGCCTGGTTCAAAGATCCAGACGGTAATATTCTTGGACTTGGCGAGGCGAAGTAGTACATATGAAAATAACCAAACTGGGTCATGCTTGTTTATTGGTGGAGACGCCCGAGCGAGTCGGTCTTTTTGACCCAGGCTACATGAGTGATATTCCGATCGGTTCCTTAAGCCGACTAGACGATCTAATCATTACTCACGAACATGGCGATCACTTAAACATAGATTGTGTCAGGGCCTTGTTGGTCAAGTTTCCCGAGGCTAAAGTATGGGCATCCGATGCGGTACGTAAGATGCTTAAAGAAGCTAATATTGACGTTAAAGTGCCAGCAGATTCAAAAGATGTGGAGTTGTTTGAAGCCCCTCATGCAGCTGTTGAACCACTGTTTCCAGCCGCTGATAACATCGGTGTGCATTATCTTGGTGTACTGACTCACCCAGGAGATAGTTTTAGCTTTTCGGTTTCTCGTGACATTCTTGCGCTGCCAGTTGCTGCACCTTGGGGTGCAACGACTGACGCAGTTGAATTGGCAATCAAACTTAAACCAAAAGTTGTGTTACCAATTCACGACTGGCATTGGAGTGATCAAGCTCGCAAAAACATGTACGGGCGGCTGGAAGAGGTGTTTACTTCACAGGGAATCCAGTTCATTAGTTTAGAAAACGACACACCTGTTGAGGTCGATATTTCCTAACCAGGGTCTGCTATACTTCGTCTATGCGACCTACCATAAGAAACAAGAAAAAAGGCAACTATGCCTTCATTGATAGTCAGAACTTGAACGTTGGGGTTCAGAAGTTTGGTTGGAAAATGGACTGGGCAAAGTTCCGCAAATTTCTGGCCGACACCTACGATGTAACGAATGCTTATATGTTTATTGGCTATGTGCCAGAGTTCGAAAATCTTTATGAGCAACTACACAATGCCGGTTATATGATTGTTCTTAAGCCGACCTATGACATGACGAGGCCTCGACCAGAAGATGCAAAAGCCGCTAAAGAAGCGTCTGTAGCTAAAGTGGGCGCGAAAGATGCACCTACGGGCGAGAAGAAAGACGAAGATGAGAAGAAGACCAAAGGAAATGTCGACGCTGATTTAGTGCTTTGGGTTATGAAAGAGATCAAGAACTATAATAAAGCGGTTATTGTATCAGGTGATGGAGACTTTTATAGTCTCGTAGAGTATCTTGATCAAGAAAATAAGCTTTTGAAGCTGCTTGCACCGAATATGTTTTATAGCCAGCTCTTCAATAAGTATGATACTTACATTGAGCGACTTGATGCGCACAAAAAACAATTGGCCTACTATGACTATAAGCATCGCCAGAAGGGCAACACGGCAAAAGCTCCCGCCAGGCGCAGTAGTCAAAACAGTAAATCGGCACCTAAACGATCAAACTAGACTGCTATAATCATACGCATGAAAGAAGACAAAAACGCCTCAATCTTTCCAAAAACATTCTTCTGGGGTGCGAGCACGGCAAGCCACCAGGTAGAAGGTAACACCGTAAATCAGTGGACGGTGTGGGAACTGGCACATGCCAAAGAGTTGGCTCATACTGCTCATCAACGACTAGGGTGGTTGCCAAACTGGTCAGAGGTACGAGAGCAAGCCGAAGACCCAAATAATTATGTTTCAGGTACTGGTGTTGAGCATTTCGCTCGCTATAAAGAAGATTTTGATATCGCAAAGAGCCTGAATCTTAATGCCTTTCGTTTTGGTATTGAATGGTCACGCATTGAGCCTGAAGAGGGGAAATGGGATGAGAAAGCCATCGAACATTATCGCCGCTACATAACAGAGTTGCGAGCCAGGCATCTTGAACCATTCTTAAATATCTGGCATTGGACCATGCCGACTTGGTTTACTGACAAGGGAGGTTTTAAGAATAAAGATAACCTCGTCTATTTTGATCGTTTTGTTGAGAAGGTAAGTGAAACCTTACTAGAAGATGTGACTTACGTTATTACGTTGAACGAATCCAATGTCTATTCGAGCTTTGGCTATGGAACGGGCGAATGGCCGCCAGGTGAAAAGAACTGGCTAACTTTTCTGCGCGTGTACTGGAATTTAGTCAAAGCCCATAAGCGTGCCTATAAGATTATCAAACGACATCACCCAAAGACACAGGTAGGTATTGCACACCAGATTGCGAATATTCAGGCCAAACGGCCACATAATATTTTTGATCAGTTTTCGACCAAGGTTATGCGTTATTTATGGAACTGGTGGTTCTATCGCCGCATTAACGCCTACCAGGACTACATTGGTTTTAATTATTACTTTACTGATTACTACACAGGTTTATTACAGCGGCAGAATCCCAAAGTGCCACTTAACGATATGGGTTGGTATATGGAACCAGAGGGTTTATATCCCTTATTGATCCGTACCTGGGTGCGATTTAAGAAACCGATCTTTATTACCGAAAACGGGGTGGCCGATGCTGATGATGCTTTCCGCCGCTGGTGGATTGAAGAGTCAATGGTAGCCATGGAACGAGCGTTAAGTGAAGGGGTTGATCTTCGAGGCTACTTCCACTGGAGCTTGCTTGATAACTTTGAATGGGCCTATGGCTGGTGGCCGAAGTTTGGTTTAGTAACTGTTGACCGAGAAAATGGCATGAAACGAACGGTGCGACCGAGTGCCAAATGGTTAGCTAGCCATATCAAGCAACTCACAAAATCTTAGAAAACGTCACCTATGGTCGGGTGGGTAAGTGACCTTAATCAAGCTGGACAACTCCTTTCCAATACGCTATAGTTTACTTGACAATATAGCGTATATTAGGTATAATGTTTGTTATGAAAGCTTCATTAAATTCCAGTCCTAACCGAAGTACTAAGCCGCCTATCAAAATTGATAGCCGTCGTACTCGCGGTCATCTTAGACTGGTACCTGATGCGACTCATGAAGCAGTTCCTAACCCTGTTCTACCAGGTCGTCGATATACAAAGGCTGAGATTCGACAGCACCGTGCTATTGTGCTCGGTGGAATTGTAAGTGCTATTGGTGCCGGTGCTCTCATTGCAATACTTGCCACACGACCTATTGGTGCTGCGCCTGAATCTGTACCTACTCGTGACGAGGCAACTATATGCGAAGTTGGCCCAGGAACGCAGGAGTTTTACTTTGCTAATGGTGATGGTAAGAATGCAGCAATCCTGGCGATTAAAGGTGCTGGTATAGGTGACAATGCTCCATGTGGAACTGAGGCTAAGAAAATCGTAACAGATGCAATTATGGAAGCCTCACATGGCAATAACTCTGAGCCGCAATTTGATGGTAAGCCAATCATACTTCCATTAGAAATACACCCGGTTGGTACTACTCCAACTCATATCGACAAGTAAGGCTCTTACGCTACATATAGCGCCCAGCAACTAGATTTATACACAACTGTGGATAACTGCTCCGGAAAGGGGCAGTTTTTGTAATAAACTACTTGCCAGTGGGTAATCGTGGGTTGTATGCTGTCGTCAGTGGGTCAACGTGGGTAGTCCAAAAACAGACTATCTTCCACAGAAAAATAAAAACCACTAGTAATTTAAGAGGACCATCAATGGCCACTGACTACTTTGAGAGGAAGCTTGATGACAAGCGGCGGTTAACAATACCGACCGAGCTTCGAGCGGAATTCTCAAATGGCGTCGTGGTGACACGTGGTTTCCAAAAGTATCTGCACCTGTACCCAAAGTCGGTATGGGATGAAGATGTCGAGTCGCAGCTCAAAGGGAACATCCTAGATGAGCGAACGGCAGACCTCAACGTCCAATTCCGTATGGGGAAGGTAGATAGTGTGCTTGATGAAAAACAAGGACGCATCACTCTGGAGCAGCACTTATTGGATTATGCAGGCATCGACAAAGACGTCGTAGCGATCCGTGCCGGACGTTATTGGCGAATCCAAGCAGCCTAAACCACCAAGATGGGGATCCCCGATCTTTAACAACTCGAATTAACAGATATGCAATCCTAAAAGGGAAAAGAGCAGCCCGAGACTTTGGCTTGGCCAAAGCGCGGCGCGATGAGAAAAACCGCAGGTTTGTCTCATACCAAGGTTAGCTATCTGGCAGTCAACACATGGATTTAGAGTAACCATGCAAAAAACTCTCGCACCTTACATTAAAACACCTCCCAAAACTCCACCTCACACATAAGTCTCTCAAACTTTCGACAAGCAAGTCCGGATTTATAGGTTTTTTCAAAACCAACACATATATCCACAAAAATACTTACTTGTCACACAAAAACAAAAACAACCCAAAATACAAAAAGTTGGCTGCTGGATAGGTGACCTTGCAACAAAAAACAAAAAGCAAGAAAAAAACACCAAAACAAAAATCAAACAAAATCATATATAATATCTCCCTCATGGAAGATACAAAACACATTCCAGTATTACTGGACGAAGTTCTAACATATTTACGTCCGCAAAAAGGGGAATCTTTTCTCGATTTGACGGCTGGATATGGAGGACATTCTAGTAACGTTCTGGAACGCACATTACAAACAAGCAAAACTACTCTAGTAGATCGCGATCAAAACGCTATTGACTACTTGCGTGGCCAGCAGGTGCTGAAGGACACTGAGATCATCCACAAGGATTTCCTTAGTGCCAGTCAGGATCTATTGGAACAAGGCCGTCAATACGACATGATTTTGGCTGATTTGGGCGTTTCGTCACCACACCTTGATAACCCAGAACGGGGTTTTAGTATTCGTTCTGATGGACCGCTTGATATGCGGATGGATAACAGGCAAGAGCTAACTGCCGAAGCTATAGTGAATAACTATAGTGAGGAAGATCTAGCAAAGCTGTTACGGGAATATGGTGAAGAGCCAAAAGCCCGAAGCATTGCGCGTAGCATAGTAGAACATCGACCGATACAAAGTACTCACGAACTGGCGAATATCATTGCCCGAGCTTGGAAGGGGCCAGCGAGTCGTAATCATCCAGCAATACGAAGCTTTCAAGCGCTTCGATTGGCGGTAAACGATGAACTCGGGCTACTAAAAGCAGCAATGCCAAGGTGGCAAGAGTTGCTGGCTCCTGGAGGGCGAATAGTGGTTATCAGTTTTCATAGTCTGGAAGACCGTTTGGTTAAAGACTATTTGAAAGAACAAACTGGTGACCGCTACGACGCTCCCTTAACGTTACTTACCAAGAAACCGGTAGTAGCTGGGGAAGCTGAACTTGTTTTTAATCCGCGTGCCCGTAGTGCTAAACTGCGTGCCGCAGTTAAAAAATAAACAACAAAAAGGAAGGAGTAGGTTATGCCTATTCAGG
>CAYLGV010000003.1:37238-40329 GCA_964383395.1 uncultured Candidatus Saccharibacteria bacterium | reverse complement strand
TGATGCAGGCAAAGCAGCTTATCGAGCAGATATGCTCCAGTCCGCACAAGACTGCGTCGCAACTCAATAATCGATACAATCGGGATCCACAAAGCCTGGCTCAATCCCAAAGCCATCATCGTACATGGGCAGTAACAACCCGTGGGGCATCCCCTCAGCGAATATCCCGTTACTCATAAGATACTACTTTAACCCCTTGGCCTTAGCCAATCTAATAGACGCAAAGCCGTAACGGTTATTCGTAAGCACATCTGTGAATTCATCATCGCGCATCGGTTCACGGTGTAAGGCTAGATTGGTGATAGCAGTAGTTTGCTCATATCCATGTACGAAAACGGCTACTCTTTCACTGAATTCTTTATAGGCTGCAGTTGCACGGCGGGGATTATGTTTTTTCGGATTATACTTTTCAAGAATTGGCGCACAAGTAGCGTCGGCGACCATGGCGATTTGGTTGTAACCCAGAACTGACTCAAGACTGACGCCCACAAGGACAGCAGCCCCTAACTCTTCAGGATTGAGCATTTTGCTCGTTTCGTCAGCAACTGTTCCGTGATCAATTGACTCACTCCCATCTCTTAGCAAATTCAGAAATTGAGCAATCATCCGAGGCGAAGCTGCACAGACTGTTTTTCGGCCAACTAAACCACCGTCTGGTTCAGTTTCCGCGGCCTGTAGTAGAATTTCACCAGCTGGCATGGGCAACCGTGTATCGCCTTGAGCACAGGCACCCACTGCACCCGTTGCGCCAGAGGCACAGTTTGCACCTACAATCAGATGTTGTGGCAGTTCATCCTTAGGAGCTACTGGATCCTTGTAGCGTTCAGTTAAGTATGACGGCAAATATTGCAACGCTCCTAGGATACTCAGGCCATCCTCTACAGTCAGCTCGTGATCTTCGCCTGCACCTATCAGTCTGAGGTAAGCGATACGGCTGGCTAAAAGAAGTCGTCTTATCTCTGGAAATGATTGACTTAAGCGGCGTGATTCAAGTCCGCTCATTGGGACTTCAGACGGTTGACCATGTGGGTAGCGTGAGGGGCTTTCGCTATACGGACACGCTTTGTATTCGAAATCAAGATCAGGGGGAGGCTGGTTGCGATCACTATCTAAGGGCACACCGGTTATATCTGTAATGCCTTTACGAGTTCTCACAATCTCGTCAAAATCTCTGTGTTCACCTAATGGGGCTAGACCTGTATCAAGTAGGATTGACCTCTCGCCTATTGGGATTGCGTATTTCACTTTAACTCTCTACTTCACAAAGCATCTGTTGGTAAACTTTAATTTTGATACAATAAATACATATTATACAAATATATTGCTTTTCAGTCAATAATTGAAATGAATCGAACCACTTATGTTGCTATAGACAATACTCTTATAGCATTGTATTGTATTAGTAATGACGGAGTTATCACAGGGCCTGATTTTAGAATACAGTCTTGAGTCGGCCGTTGCCCAAGAAGAGAGCCGAGAACCTTATAGAGCTGAGATTGCTCAGTTTACTGAACAATTGTTCTCGCAGTTGAAACTACCTCAAGACCCAATGGTTCTTGACCTTGGTAGCGGGCTTGGTGCGCTTGGGAAAGCCATGCCACGCTGTAATGGTATGCACTATATTGGATCTGACGATAATATTGAGGTTGCCTTGGCAGGTGCTAACCATTACGACTCTTATGTTACGGCCGATACTGCACATCTTCCATTTGCCGACGAGTCGCTTGATGCGATAAGTGGTTTTGACATACTCAACTGGGTACCAAATCTAGATGAAACCGTCTCCGAAACATCCAGGGTACTTAAACCTGGTGGCACTGCAGTGTTTCTTCAATATGCAGAGCCAGGTATTAACTTCTTGACATGCCAAGACAAGGTGGCCTTACCAGTCGTTTACAAGAGTGGTAACCTACATGTATTTGAAACAACTAAATCTACTTTTGAGCAAGCCTGGGAGCAAGTTAAGATACAGCTCAAAGATGCTGACGATCTTGAAGAATTCGTTGCTGAGCTTGACTACAATATGACGCATGCACCCAACCTACTCTTCCATGCCCTGTTATCTGATACTGAACATATGTCTGATTTAGTACATTTCATTTTGGGTGGGATTGGTCGGCTAGTCCTTGCAAACGCCGAAAAGATTGCTACAGAGAAACAAGAAGAAGTTACTTTGTTCAATCGTTCAACAAATTGGCAACGCTTCACGGATCATCTCGAAAAAAAAGCTGCCGAAAATGGCCTTTCGTTTGAGTACGGTATATTTGCGCTCGCAACCCACCTACCAAAACCATTGCAGGTAACAGCCTTGTTACTGCAAAAAACCTAAAAGCAGATGATACTATAGGTAAATGTTTTTAACGCTGTTGGCTATGGCCGAGAATATTAACGTTCGCCACTACAATGTTCCGTGGTTCATGTACGCAGGCTTGGTGCTGGCATTAGTTGGCTATGCCCTGATCGAAGCTCACCAGATGCGTCACGATCATGTGATCAAGTTCAAACAAGCAGTTCATT
The DNA here is from genome assembly GCA_964383395.1 of uncultured Candidatus Saccharibacteria bacterium. Lineage (GTDB taxonomy): Bacteria > Patescibacteriota > Saccharimonadia > Saccharimonadales > CAYLGV01 > CAYLGV01. The sequence continues at coordinate 37,812 of CAYLGV010000003.1, read as the reverse complement.
GGTCAGTTTTCTACATTAGTCTGGCACTGGCTTTCTCGATTCCTATCTTCATCTTTATAGGTACACAGGCTGGTACTGAGTATTTAGCTGCATGGGGCATCGAAAAAGCGCTTAGTCTTGATAACTTATTTGTGATTGGACTTATTTTTACAAGTTTCAAGGTTAATCCTGCTCTAGAACGCCGCATGCTTAACTATGGTATTGCCGGCGCAATTGTCTTCAGGCTAATCTTTATACTTGCCGGCGTTGAGCTATTAACTCGTTTTGAGTGGATAAGTATTCTCTTTGGTGTTATTTTGCTGCACGCAGCCTGGAAAACCCTCAAAGAAGCCAAGGCCGGTAATCAGCAAGAAGAGGCAGAAGTTGCCAACAAAAAAATCTGGAGAGGCCTGCATAAAGTACTGCCAATTCACGACAAATTCGACGGCCATAAACTCACCACAATAGTCAACGGCAAACGAATGCTTACTATGATGGCTGGGGTGATAATTGTAATCGAGCTGACTGATATTATATTTGCAATTGATAGCGTGCCGGCCGTGTTAGCGGTCAGCCCAGATCGTTTTATTGCTTA
>CAYLGV010000003.1:0-37138 GCA_964383395.1 uncultured Candidatus Saccharibacteria bacterium | reverse complement strand
TTCCAGCTAAAATGATGGTCTGTTGCAAGTTGCGTAGCCGCATCGGTTCTCGTGCGATCGCAAGTTCGACTATAGAAAGTATCATGTCAGCATAAGAAATATCTTGGTTTAGCTTGAGGCACCTCGCCAGGTATCCATGACTCGAGAGGCCAGGCATAAGGTTAGCTTCAATGAAACTAGGTGATCCTGGGCCATCAAGACGTAGATCAATGCGCCCATAATCACGTGAACCAAGTGCTTGAAAAACGCCGATAGCAAGTGCATTAAGTGCTTGTTTTAGATTAGGGTCTGTCACAGGCGCTACTCTCTCAACATCAGCCGATTTGACTGCCTCACTCAAGAAAGTATTCCCCCGCTCATCAGCTGGGGCAATTATCTCAATTGGCATAGCCAATAAGTCATTAGAATTAGTCTGCTTTATAACTGCGACACTAAACTCTCTGCCTGGTAGGTACTCTTCTATAAGAGCATCAGATTTACAGCCTTCATGAATGGACAGTATTTTTGACTTTAGGTCTTCTTGCGTCTCAACAACCGAGTTCTCATCGATACCTTTGCTGTCACCACGGTTTGTGGGTTTTACAAACAATGGAAACGTTAAATCATGTGTGAAGTTTGTGTCGCCGATAGTTGATGTAACATATGCAGAACTTTGTAAGCCAGCCTCTATTACCGTTTGCTTAGCAAGGTGTTTATCATATTCTAGCGTCAGTGCTGTGGTGTCAGAGCCAGTATAATTGATACCATTTTCTTCTAGATATGTTGATAGCCACATCTTGGCACTATCATCGTAACTCTTTGTTGGCTCTAGTAGAACGAGCTTCATCCCAAGTACGACCAAATCAGGTTTTTTAGCAACTAGTTTCTCTAAATCGGCCATAGTGTTGACGACCGTAATACCGACATGTGTGTAACGCGCACTCAGTACTGAATGTATGCTTTGGCGAGAACTTTTAGCCATAGCATTTAGACGTGGAATGCTTGAACCAACAATCTCAATATGCTTATTAATTTTCTTTGGATGGGTTAATTGAACACCACTTTGAATCACAGATGTAATTTTCATAATAGCTTGCACTTCCTCAGCGTAAACTGGGTTAAGAGGCCAGATTACCTAATATGCTGGCAATCAAAATAAATTGACCTGGGTTTTTATTCTTATACTCAGTCGATGCGTTTTTGTCTGTTTAGGATGCAAGGAGAAATGTATATAAGATAACTATATCCTATATTTGGATAGATTACAAGGTAACTAGCTTAAGCATAAAAATGAACCCTATCCTGCTAGAATGTAAGTATGGATAAAATATGTGATGCATGTGAGTTCTTGAAGGCTCCAAACAAAAAAACTCAGATATTAGAAACAGAGTATTGGAATATGGGTATTGATAATCGTAACCATGCGTATCTCGGGCGTGCGTATGTAAGCTTAAAACAACATAAAGGCAGTCTTAGTGAGCTCAGTCAAGCTGAATGGGATGACTTCCATGCGATAGTAAAGACACTTGAGAAAGCATACAAAAGTGCTTTCGGTGCGGAACCGCTTAACTGGGGATGTTTCATGAATCACGCCTTCAGAACCAAGCCCTTCAATTCACATGTCCACTGGCACATTTACCCTCGTTACGAAACTGCACCGGTTATTGATGGCATCACTTTCGAGGATCCACTCTTTGGTGAATTCTATGATAATAATGCCGAAAGATTTGTCGATGAGAAAGTCGTGGAACATATAGCTACTAGGCTTCGACAAAATATAGGCTAATCTATTCTAATGTACGATATTTGATTATTGTAGTGTTTATGCTATAGTACGTTCCATGAAGAAATTCAACTTCACATCAGTCGTAATCCGCCACCGCAGCATCCGTATTCTCGGGAGCTGTTCTTGAAGTTTTAACACAAAGTAAAGCCTTAGCAGCCCCCACAAACCGCAGGGGCTTTTTAAATTGTTAAGGAATACTATGAGTTTAAAACTAGAAATATTTTGCAGCTTACCTTTTGGTAAGCAAGAGGAGTTCGCTGAACAGATCTCCGATTACACACAAGGTAAATTGGACGGCTCGCCACAGATGCTACCGGTCAGTCCATTAGACATTCACCAGAAATACGTCGGAGTAGTTGCTTTAGAAGGTGATATTTTTGCAGGCTACATTGCAGCCATTCAGCCCGAAGATCATAACGGACAGCTTATGTCAGAAGTAGGAACACTATGGGTGCCTACTGAACACAGGAACAAAGGCATAGCACACCGACTTGTTGGGTCCATAACGAAGAGCTTGATGGCTATAGATACGCAACCTTATGCCCTATGCAACCCACTGAGCGAAGGCATCTTCAAAGGAACAGATTATGTTGAAGGAACGGCCGGTGACATTCCTCCGTCAGCAATTAGCTTGTGCGGTAACTGCCCGGCCAAGCCCGTGGGTGGGGGCTGTTGTGACAAAATATTACTATACAAAGGAGCTGTACAATGAACCTTTCTGAAGTAGTTGAGATAAAAGGCAGCATACCTGGTCCAACACTCGCTATATTTGCTGGTGTACATGGCAATGAAACAGCGGGTGTGTTTGCACTTCAAAAGCTAATTCCCACGCTTGAAATTACGAAGGGCATGTTATTTCTTGTGTTCGCCAACCCACCAGCCATCGAGGCCAATGTACGTATGGTAGACAAGAATCTAAATCGCTGCTTTGCAAAAGATAACCAAGGTACAAGTTTTGAAGATACACGTGCCCGAGAGCTAATGCAGATTCTTGACAAGTGTGATGCCTTATTGGACCTGCACATGTTTTACGATGACGACGGGCTACCCTTTGTTATCTGCGAAAACAACGCACTTGATCTCGCCCAGAAATTTGACGTTGATATCATCTCTACAAACTGGACCGAGGTGGAACCTGGTGGTACGGATGGCTACATGTACGTAAGCAGCAAAGTTGGCATTTGCATTGAGTGCGGACCGATTTCCAAAGCATACGAGTACACAGACTTCGCTATCAAAACTATCTATCAATTCTTGAAGTATTTTGAGATGACTAACGATGATATCGATTATTCTACCGGCCAGAAAAGAATCATTCAGGCAAGTAAAGCAATCTACAAAAGCTCCGATGCATTTGTACTTAAACCGGGCTTTCGCAACTTTGATAGACTCAAAAATGGCCAACTGATTGCCTCCGACAATACCCAGAAACACTTTGCTGAGCCAGGAGATTGCATAATTTTTCCACACTATGCTGCCCGTATAGGAGAAGAGGCTTACATTATCGGCAAGGAACTTTGAGATTCGTTAAACGAGATTGCCTCAGTTACAAGTGCTGTTAACGCAGCCTCATCGACATATGTGCCTTCCTTGAACTCGATGGCACGTATGTCTTTACTCTCTAGGCGAGAGTTGAACAGAGTATTGTGATCTTTGAGATGCGCACCTTTTGGGAATAGTAGCTTAACATTGTCTTTCCAGATCTCAGTGAAACAAACTATTCCCTTATGCGACCAGACAGGGAGTCCTTCTGGTCTGTTCTTCATTCTCCACTTAACTTCTTCCACAATGGCTGAGTTAGTACCCGTAACTACAGCTCGAAGCTGCGTCAGCATCTCACCTTTCCATCCACCATGTAACTTGATAATAGTATCGATTTGCTCAGAGGCAGAGTCTTCCATAGCATCCATCATATCTCGATCACCTGGATTTCGTCTTCTTCGAGCTCAATGTATTCCACATTATTCTCTTTGCACCACTGGCTCAAGACTTTGGTAAGTTCAGGCTGATGATAGTACATATTATTAATGTGAGCTGCAATCAGCTGATTCAATTTTGGCAGAAAACCATCTGTTATCTCAAAGGTACTACCATCGGCAGTGTAGTCTATAAGTATTTTGCCTGACAGCACGTATGCACCTGCGCTATCACCGCCCAAAATACGGCAGTTTTTAAGACTATCGAGATTGAAATTCGTTCTTGTCAGCCATGTGTGTAACTCTTTAGTTTCGCCGCCAAGCATCAATACTGCATCATATTGTTCCCACTGAGCTTCGTCATCTCTACCAAGTATGGTGAAATCACTCATAGTAAAGCCGATATCTGTGAGTGGCCGATCGTAATGATGTTTATTTGGTTTAGCTGCGACACAGAGCGCAATTATCCCGCCGCTCTCAATAATTTCGTCGAGTTCAGGCTTAATTTGCAACATGAAGTAATTACCAAACCCATAAGTAGCGTAGTTGGTGTCGCTTGTATCTAGTGTGCCGTTTGTACCACCTGAACGTACAAGTTTCATAGGCATATGATAGCATTAAATTATGCCGTTTAACTCTGATAGTATAGAGCTTATTTTCATCGCTATTGTGCTGGTCTCAACAGCTGCACTATCAATCTATGGAAATTACCGTCGCAAGAATCAGGCGATAAAACTTACTAACACACCCGTGCTCTTGTCGTACTACACCGACGGCTCCATGTTGCTTCCCATTAAACAAGGTATGTTTGGAGACATGTATTACTCAGCCTTTGTCACTGTCAACGTCGAAGAGCTTATAAACGGAAGGAGTGCGGGGCTTATATTCCGAGTCGAATTGCCGTTTCAGACGTCAATTCACCTTATGGGTATCCCAAAAGCCGGTGGCGAAGTAAGACTGAACCCAGCCCAAATTGGTAGTCTTATGGAGCGTGCTGATCTCGAAGGTGACTTTAATAAGTATTTTGATTTGTTCTGTGAAAAAGATATGCAAACTGAGACTCGTTATGTTTTAGATCCCAAAGCCATGCTGTTTACTCTTGATTTCTGTCAATCACAAAGCTGGGAAGTTGTAGCCAACGAGCTGTATTTTGTGCAGACAGGCCCTAATCAAGCGAATGATCCAACCCTGTTAACTGATGACATTGTGCAATTCGTGCGTGAAATTAAGCCTGCCCTCGCCAAACCCTTAACAAACGAGCAAAAATTGCAGATGACACCGTACGGAAAAGACCGAAGAACAGATTTACTGTGTCCGTTGTGCCAAGCAAAACTCATAAATACTGGTCGATACTTTGTCTGCCCTAAGGGTGAAGGAATGTTATTGACAGGTTCAATGCTGACCAAACTCAGAGAGGCAAGCTCGAAATTACCAAAGATTAGCGTAACAGCCCGGGATCGCTCTGGCACCTTAGATTGCCCTTCTTGTGGCAATAGCATGGAGCATGTTGCCTACAATGGCAGCCGTACTATGATTGATAGCTGTAGCCATTGCGCCTACCGATGGCTTGATGCTGGCGAGCTCAATACGCTACCCAATCAAAGCCACTCACGTTAGCTTAGCGTACTACAAAGTCAAAGACATCTGGGTCGTGGTTTGCGAGGTAGGTAGGCACTGCTGTTTCAGTAACGTATCGTAGAGATCCTTCTGGAGTAAAGCCAACTATACGTTCTGAATCTTTCGCTTGTATCGTTGTGTCTCGCAGAATTCGTCGCACGATTGAGACGTACAAGGGTGTATCTACTAGTACTCTCAGAACATTGATATCACCTGCTTGATCCAGTACATCCTTTGCAAGTTCAGCGTAAAGACCATCGATCACAACATTCCTACTCGGTGTTGGATCAAGCTTAAGTGTTTGGTCTGTGCGTTCGGCTGCCTCGTAAGAATACCTAGGAAGAATGACTGACTGACCCATGCTAAGTTCTAAGGCTGCACGACCAGCGTGTGCATAATCGTAGGCGTGAGGCATATCATGGTTAATCTCACCGTGGCGTTCCTGTAGCAGCCTTGCCCCAATGTGCAAGTGGTCAGTTTCGATGAGCGGTGCATGTAGTATCTCGGCAATAGCCCGAGCAGTCGTGCTCTTTCCAGATCCAGTCATACCAGATACCGTAGCAATCGTAGCGCGCCCCATGGTTTGAAGTAAATCCAGGTACGCCACTAACTCTTCTTGACTACCTTGTATTCCTTCTCTTCTATTACGGCTTAGGTATGAAGGCTTCAAAGCTGCTGCGATCAGACGATTGGATGGTATGTCATCACCCGCCTCACACCAATCTGGAGCTTGCCAGCTAGCTTGATGTTCAGCTGTTTCAAACTCTTTCTCGGCCAAGACCAACTCACCGTGCACGTCAGGTTCATATACGTCGACCACAAAGGAGTCACCTAGGTCATAGCGCCGTTTTTGCACTAGGCCGTATGCGAACTTTTCGACATCCTCTTGTGTCGTCCCAAAGGCGCCAACCGCAAGATCTGTTTCAAGCTCGGTGCGTGAGCCAGATTGCTTATCACCAAACTTAACCGCCGTCGTGAAGCGTACATTGCCCTCACCATCTACTTTTTCGCGGATTCTCCACTCCGCCTTGGCTGTTTCTGGATAGCGCGGGTCACTATCAACTGGTGTAAAGTACACTTGTCGAATATCTTGATACGGGAAATCTGATAAGTCTGGAAGCTTACCAGGATCAACCCTGTAAGCTGTTTCAATCTCTAAGCCCATGACTTGCTCCTTATTTACATTCACAGCTTATATCTATTACTTCACTGGCGTAAGTAAATTAAAGTTTACTAAAAACAAGTTTTTCCTATAGGTTACAATACAAACCAGGAGAGTCATATGCACCCAACGCAAATCTTTATACTGACCCAACTTACAGACAGTGATGGTCTACGCTATACCGACATGCGTCCAACGACAATGGAAGCTAGCAAATTCATGTACCATCTTAAGGCGCTTATATCCGTTGGATACGTCGCTAAGCAAGATGGATTATACGTTTTGACCAGCGATGGCACCCAGTTCGTTGATAAGTTTGATGAAGATAACCTGACGCCCTTTAACCATCCCCGTGTCGCTGTTTCACTCATTTACCAGCATCCTCAAAAAGGAACACTCTTAATCTGGCGGGACCAGCAACCAGCCCGAGGTTCAATTGGTTTTCTGCTGCAAGATGTCCCTATTGATTTCACTCCACCCATAACAAGCTTTGCCGCGCAACAATTCAAAGAGTTAACTGGTATTAACACCTCCTTTAGCCATGTGGGCGATGGCTATATTCGATTAATGAATAACGGTGGCCTAGATGGCAACATGTTAACGCACCTTATGGTCGCAAGAGGGACAGAAGAACCAACTAACAACCCAAACTTTAGGTGGAGCCAAGATGCCGATCAGAACCTTATCCTATCCTCAGCTAATTACGTTCTTGATTTAGTTGAGACGAGCGACAGTCACTTCTTTTTTGAATACGATATGAATTTCGACAGATAAGGTATTCTTCTCTCCATTCAGACAAAGTAGTAGATTATGGCTATGCCCTTCTGCGAGGGCTGGGGAATGTTTGACTTATTTGATTAATATGATATTTTGTTCTTAACATTTGTTCGAGTGTTTTTGGAGTTTTATGACTTTACAATCGGTTGAATTTGCGCCAGATCAGGCCATACCACATGAATTACCGCCTCATGGGATTGCTGCGCGGTTCTTCTGCAACATGTACCCAGCATTTGGCATTGAGGCTACGCACAATTTGAAGCAATTCACGTACGGTGTATGCCAGCTAAGCCGGGTTGTAGATGATGCTATCGACATGCCCCACATCAAAACTCCCTCATCTTTTGATAACCTCGTTGATCGTCTAAATGATGGTTCATTACAAACACCACGTGAGTCCGATCGAATATTTAGCCTCCGTTATATCGATTGTCTTAATGAAGAACAGCTCGATTACGCCCGTGCCCTATACAGTGATGCATGCAATATTGCCGATCAACGTAACGCTGCAACGTCCAAAGAAGCCTATGTGCAAGCGATCGTCGACGAAGTAGCAATACAATGCGGTGCTCTCGTTTTATCAGAAGCTTTAGACCGCCCTGATGTACCTGCTCGACAAAGATATAACCGGTGGCTACAGAGTTTTATACTAAGTGGTTACCTTATTGATGGTGCTGTCGACCTAGACGAAGATTACAAAGAAAGAAGAACACAAATAGCACCAACAACAGATAATAAAGCCTGGTTACTGAAGCAAGCGTTAGCCCCTGGAATGGAAACCGTACGCCACACACCAGCCAAGGCCATACCTTTACTCGCATCAATGGGGCTTAGCTACCATGTGGAGTCAATTAGCAAACGATTCAGCATCGAACAGATTCAACCTGAACTGGTAAGCTAGGTACTATGTCTGTTAGAGAATCAGTAGCCGAAGCACAACCTGCCCTTCCAGCCATGGATGAGATTCTCGGACGAAGGTATACTCCTGACATTTTGATGTGGGCAGCCCTTCCATTGAGAGTAGAACGAATTTTTGACGAGACAGGTGCGGAACGTTTCGAAGCTTCGTGGCCAGACGTAACTCTGTCACAGAGAGGGCTTGTTACTTTCCTGAATGTTGCTGCCCCTGTCGCTGACGGAGAAGCAGGAATACGAAATGATTTAATCCTTCAACTAGAGGAGTTTGATCGTTTTCCAGACTGGCTCCGCGAGAAACACGCTGCAAGCTTCCCTCGCCTGTGGGGAAAACATGAAGCCTACGCGCGTCGGGCCTATACTGCACTTGGGTACGAACCTCGTGTTTACGATTTTATAGCCGAAGTTGAAGGTGAGACGTACTGCATTGGAGACTCAGAGATTATCACTCTCGAAGATAAGCTAGCTAGTATTACTACAGGTAGTTCAATTGTTCCTTCAACCAACCTTCAGGCCTTGTTAGAAAAATATGACATGGCCCATATCTACGATATCTTGCCAGATACGAAAGAACTAGGAACTGATAAGGCCTCAAAGCTTGTACCTGGACAAGTTATGCGCCAACTATTGGATATGCATCCAGAAGCATCCGCCGAAACCGCCGAAGTGTTTGAAGGTATGGTTTTCGATGGCGGTGTCTACGGCGAGAAGCTGGTAGCACATGAGGCAGAACAGTCAAAAGAAGTGCTTGAAGCAATGTTTTTGAGTGGCGAAGGTATCTTTACGGCGGAAACTGATTATTACACGTTTGATTATTTTATATCGGGTTGCGAGATTACACCTATCATGTCCACGGTGAAAATATATGATCCACGCCCCCATCTATCACCTGTGCTTGTTTGGCAGAAACGTCAGAATGGTCAGCGTGAAATCATGTATGATGCGCCAACTCGCGACTATGAAGTGACGGACGGACATGCAACATTTACAGTAATAGAAGATCCAATGTTAGGTGTTCTGATTCCTTTCATATTCTGTCCAGAATTTAGAGACAATGAGGATTTATGGCCAAGACGAGATAGTTTACCTGCTGACAAAATCGCCGCTCGCAATGGTGATCTAGATCAAGTTAGCACTAACATCATTAACCCTGCAAATGTTGTTCTTCAAGCTGCCCGTAAGCGACACGAGATTGTTAACCACTTCCCCTTTGACGCCTTAGAGCGTGTGGCGCAGTAAACAATATCTCATTAGCAAAACGCTTATGCTTGCACATCTTTGAATCGGCTGCTTTAGTATATATATGACTTTGATAATTCCAGATGGATTTGACAGGAAACCACCAGAGATTGAGCCGGTTGGGCCAAATGCTTGTATCTATGCCAGAACTGCCTGCGCCAACATCGAAAGTATGATTGACCAATACTCCCCTGGGCGGGACCCAGAAGAACTACCAGAACAATTAACGATTGCTCACAATGATATTGCCAATAAATGTGCGTTACTTTGCTCAAAAGGTTGTCGGGTGCGTGCGGCGCTTATCGCTGACAGTGTTGGCCTGGAGCTCCCATACACGATCGAAGAAGAAGCTCTCACCACCGTAGTTTTATATGGAGCACTGCTAGAAAATCCAGAGCAAGAAGGACTTACTAACCATGCACAGCATGTTAAGAGCGTAGTAGAAAAACGTCGTGAAGTCTTCTTTGAAGAAAATTCTGAAGATGGTTCAGCTGAGGCATTAGGCTATCCAGAGATATCCGACGACGCTTATCAGGTTCTTACAGATGTAACCCGTGGAAACTTCAATATTATTCTTTCGGTTCTTGGTCACCTGTCGAGTACAGGAAAAGCACAGCAACTAGAAGACGTTTTGGAAACCTCTGAACAACATAAAGTGCTCTTAGATGACCCACGCCTCATTACCGAAAAAGAAGTGATGCTGCTGTTGGCACATCCCGACCTTCAATATCAGTTTTATTTACAAAGCAAGCCACGAGGTACTTGGTAAACCTACTCAGTCCACGAACTATGTAGCTGGGTTTGTGGAGCTAACTCGCTGATTGGAAGCTCGTATTGCTCGGGCGTTAAGTATTCGTGTGCATAGCTTACATAGTAGTGGGTTGCCAGCCAAGCGAGCCTCTCGGCTGCTCCCGAATAACGCTTGGCAGAGTGTCCCCCAATATTAAGTTGGTCCCTGATACGTGCAGCTTTAGTTACATCTTCCATAACTTGCAAAATACCTTCGGCGAAAGGTGTATCCTCAATCGTATCACCGAACTCAGTGAAGTCTGTTCTTAGAGCCACCATGTCTCCACTGTTATATATACCCTTTTGGCGTTGAGCGGCCACCCAACGCCCTGAAAACACATATTCATCTGTAGTAGCTTCGCGGTGTGTTCCAAGCCAGTCGACTATGGCTACTTTATCAAAAAGTCCAGCTGCAAATTTTGCAGCCTGCAATTGTGCGCTCATGCCGTGAAATGGCAAGTAATGGACTCCTTGATTTAGTAATGTTCGATGCTGAAACCACTCATTGGCAAGAAAATTATACATGCATTGAGGATCTTCTGTTGGTAGCGCTGCACGACGTATTTTCTCGTGGTATCCAGCTTTTCTGGCTGAATATTCTAATTCGCCAGGTAACCAATATGCAAAATGTTGTGCTGGTGTTTCAGGGTTAGTAATTCCCCATCGTGTAAGTGGCATATCTTCTCCTAAGGTATTAGTTGACATACTACCGAACTCATTACACTGATAATATGAAATACAATTCATAAGGTATACTTATGGCATGATTCAAAAAGCAGGTTTACGCATCCTTGACTCTTTCGCGCATCAAAATCTTCGAACATTTGTTGATCTATGCAAAGAAGCTGGCTATCCAACTGACTTGGGTGGTTACTATCTTCGTCAACTTGTTAGGGGCGATTATTTATCGAAGGGAGAACGGGGTGAGTACGTTCTGACGGTAAAAGGTCGAAAATACTTGGTAGATAAAACTAAGCCCAGTAGCTCCATGAGACCACGCGTGCTTGTGATGGCTATTGCCAAATATCAGGGTAATCTTGTGGTTCTAGAACGTCAGAAACAGCCTTTTTTGCATCGTAAAGAATGGCCAGCCAGTGCAATTCGTAATGGCGAGACTTCAGAAGAAGCTGTATCTAGACTTCTTAACGAGAGGCTATCCCCTTCCAAACACGTCAAATTTGTAGGTGTTTTTAGAAGGACTGACTTTTATCAGGACGAGCTTTTTGACGACAAGATATTCTTGATTCACGAAGTCGAACTAGACACCAAGCCAGCTGAGGAAGTATCAACTGGAATAAACCTATTAATAAACGAGGAAGATTTATCTAATCAACCATTGTTGTCTAAAAGCTTATTGGACATTCTCCGTGCAACCCAAACTAATACACCGTTTATTGAGAAAACGTACAATCTTTCGTTCGACGATTTTGAGCCCAACTAACACCTGGAGTCTATCAGCAGTACGGAACGTAAGCCGTTAGAACCCGACCATAAGGATAGTAGGTGCTATTTACTTTATGGTCGGATGTTTTGTTTTCCAGCTTGCGACTGAATTATTCCAAACTGAAACATCTTTAGTAAAGGTAAAACAGCTGTCAGGCCAATTGCCAGGTGGTTTAACTCCAGGCCCTGTCCATACGACCGTATTATTAGAACACTCAGTGAAGACCATATTCTTTGGTACACCAAAACCATTAACTTCGAATCCAGGAGCCTTGGTAATATAAAAGATATTGTTTTTTAACACCATCTTACTGCTTGGTGTTTGGCTCCAGCCCTTAAAGAGAAATGAAATTCCAGGCACAGTCCCCCTAAATACAGTAGGCATGGGTTTCATATACAAGAGATTATTCTGAAAGGTCATAGTGTTGGCTGAGCCATTTCTTGTCTTTGTAAAATCATCTTCACTGATTCCCACATAACAGCCATCAAAAAGTGAGTCTTCAACTACACCACTATTTAGTGAATCGTTTTGGATACAGTCATCGTGCATGTTCGATAGGTAGATTGCTCTTAAGTGAAAATTTGTACCCGCTGTCTCAATATTGATTCCATCACCGTTATTATTTGCGCGGTAACCCTCAACAAGGAAGCTCGGTACACGCACCGTAAATGCTGCTGAGTGATGATAAGGGTTCTCCCAAGTGACCGTAGGATCTGTATCATTCCAAGCCCCATTCCAACTACCACCGTACCAGCAGGCTGGCCCCGTACCTTGGAAAATTATAACCCAAGGGATAGGTTTGTTATTAACATCAAGGCCGTTCCATGTGGCACCAGTCGCATTATAGATATTGTTTGCCTTAACAACATCGTCTCGATACATATGTTTTTGAGGACCAGATATAACAGCCTTTGTGCCACTTCGTGCCAAACATTGAGATGTAAATTGTGCTGGAGGTACTACACAGTTTGGCGGTCTCCCGGTTTGCCCTGTTGGACATGTTGAAGGTGGCGTAATAACACCTGACCCAAATTGGATGTAAGCCCCACCTGCGGCGCTTGAATCACGAACCACCGATATGCCCGTACCAGTTCCATTCTCTGGTTCTACAATAAACGAACTAGCACCCGCCACTCCGTATAAGACTGTAGCCCCACCAATAAGTGAAAAGACAATTATATTAATAATGGCACGAAGTCTGGCAGCAAGCCTATATCTTAGGGGCTCGCTCCCCATAGAGCCAACAACCATTCCAACTCTGCCACCAACATCAGATGTACTTGTTAAATCTATGGGTGGCGAATAGGGCTTAGTATTTTTTGTAAATGTAAAGCGTTCCCAAATTCGCTTGCTCCATAGAAAATACACTCCTGTTAGAAAAGCTCCAAGTAAGATGGCAGTTAGTACAAAAACAACCAAGTTAGTGAGAACTTTGTTAAAGCGCAGTAATTTGTAAAGTTGGTTATATTTTTGCTTCCAAAACGGTGCGTGATTTTGTACGAGGATTTGTTTAGTAGATATTTGTTTTGTCCCATCAGCATTTGTGGTGGAAATTGTTATATCGTGATATCCGTCGCTTAGCTTGGAAGTATCTAACCCAATTAGCCCTTCTCCTTCCGCAATCTCTCGACCATCAACCAAAATACGAGTTTTGCTTCCAGGCTGAGTTGTACCCACTTGAATTGTACCGTTCACAGGATTAGTAGGGTTTGGGCTAGACGGCGAAACAATCACTGGCGTGGGTATAGTTGTGACGTTAACGCAGTTATCGCCAATACCAGTTGGCGTACAGCCACTACCTGCCGTCAACAAGACTCGGTCTACAATAAGGCTAGCGTCTAGGCCATAGAATCTAAAGGTATGGGTTCCAGCTGATAGATTCACGGTCATAATATTCGACGTCGACCCACCTTGGTAGTTAACCCAAGTCCATGTATTCACAGGGATTGCCGCATCTCCGACTGCTATTCCACAATTGGTGTCGATCTGAAGATAGTATCCATTACTACTGGTGGTTGGTGATTTATTACGACTCCATATGGTATAGCTTTGGGTTGAGGGAACCGAGACCGTAGTCATCACTGAACCTTTATCATTTGGCATGGTCGCACATGCAGCTTGTGTTTTGGCAGAACGACAAATCACTAACAGACTTGCTAATGATACAAGCCCAAAACCTAACCTGAGTGACATGTTGCGATTCATCTGCAGTGCTTTCTTACTTTAAAGCATAGCATAAGCACATCGAACATCGAGTATTACTTCATATATGGGGTTTTGATTAGCTATGCTGCTAAGACTAGTCCACCAAGTTTGGCATCAAGACCTTCAAAGGCTCTTTGTAGCTGAACGGCATATACTTCACGATCTACCTTTGAGGGCTGCCTGCCTTTTGGAGGTGTATGTAGCTTCATGAACTGTGTACTAATCGCACCATAGCGGAGAGTATACCTATACCCAGAAATTGTCTTATCATTAACTTTCATTATGACATTAGTCTGTTCGTATTGACCAAGATCTTCTGGAGTCAAGAAAGTCATGCCTTTGATATATTTACTCTCGTGAACAGGCCTATGTGATTTTTTAACTTGGATGGGAATAATGTCGTTCCTGCCTGGAATAAGTGAGCAAAGGAAAAGATCAGCATGGGGATTCCCAGCTTTGTGGTTATAAGGACCAGTCTCGTAAAAGACGGGTGCGATAATAGGAAGGTATGGTAGGCCACGATCAACCACCCATTCGTTAAGTACAACGAGCATCTCTGTTTCGCTGATAAGTGATGACAGTAACTGTCCTGCCCCATCTGGGTTAGTAGTACCGGTCAACCAGGAAGGAATAGGGACATCCCGATTACGAATAACGTCAAGACTGTATTGCTGAGTGCTACCCTTAGGATCACTATCATAGTGAGCAAGCAAAATGGTTTGCCATGGGGTTAACATCTCAGCTAAAGGTTTACGCTGCCCATTAATCGACTCTTTTACAACTCGAGATACTAATCGCTCATCAAGGGTTTTACCTCTAGACCCGTGTTTCTGAAGTTCTACCAGAGCTTTGCTAAGCATATTGTCGTGGTGTTCGGCTATACAGGCATTTACACCATCACGCTCCGCACACATACTTGCAAATGCCGCTACTTCAAATGGATCAGTTACTCCTTTGATTACTAGATCCTTAGAATCTTCAACAACTTGATCGTGGTTCTGTTTCACAAACCACATATGTTTAGCGATACGCTCTTTACCCGTTCGTGGTTGACGCTCGGCAATTGTTTCGCGTGACTTCTCTAAAACACCAGGCTCTGGAGATGCACCAATTTGCATCAGATCTTCTTCAAAGTACAAATCTGCTAGCTTTAATGCAAGGCCACCACTGGCCTTAATCGCCATCGGTGACGCCTGAATAGTATGTATACGATCTGCAACATCATGAAAATTCTTGAAATATTCTTCACCGTTCATATTAGGAACCATACCATAACGCTTTGTTATATTAAAGGCAATTATATTGATTAATATATTCCGATTGTCTATGTAAATACTCTTACTTGATAACAAACCGCTCATGATTGCTTGCTAAGCACCTAAACAGTACACTACTAGCAATATGAGGGAAGTTGTACCTACTCTGCCGATTGAGCCAGAAACAGACATACTTGAAACAGAATATAACGACCAGCTATTTGCCGAGGTCGTAGCTGATATAGCGGATAATGATGTTGCTATTGAAGACATGCCAGCCTTTTATAAGAGCCGGGATGGTCGTTTGCTGGCCGTGGCAGATTGGGTCTCAGAGGTACGTCCAAATAAGCCAGGCTTTCCTCGAATTGAGGTGGACTCAGCGCGAGTCG
Organism: uncultured Candidatus Saccharibacteria bacterium; assembly: GCA_964383395.1. GTDB lineage: Bacteria > Patescibacteriota > Saccharimonadia > Saccharimonadales > CAYLGV01 > CAYLGV01. Next base: position 21,664 of record CAYLGV010000003.1, on the reverse strand, counting down.
ACGAAGTACTCGACACACTCGTAGAGGCCCATGCTAATAATGAATACCCGTATAATCGACCAGATGTCATCGTGCCCCAAATTCCAGAAAATATGCCAAAGACCTTAATTAGAGACACTAAAGCACATGCGAACTTTTTCTTTAATGTTTGCTATTACATGAGGGGTGGCATTAAGTCAGTTGATGCCGTTAAGCGCATGGGTGAAATGTTTGATGAATATCCGGAACTATTCGATAACAAATACGTGTATGAACGTTTGAAATATGACAGCTGGGATGAGTACGAAAATAAAGAGTTCCTCATCGAAGAAATCGCCAGTGTACTGAGTAAATTTGGGTTAGGATTCCAATTCGCTACTGCACGTTCATGGGTCGAAAATGCAGAACGCCTGCATACTAAATATGATGGTGATGCACGAAACATTTTCCACGGAGTTAGTGATTATGATACCTGTGCCGAACGTATAGTTAATGACAATAAGGGAAATGGCTTCATAGGCTTTAAGTACAAGATGGCCAGCATGCTTGCATATTTCTTGATGGATGAAGAACTGGTTGATCCATTTATATTCCCCATTCCCGTGGATGTACATGTGCTGCGGGTAAGTATTGCTAATGAAATGATCACATTCCCGGATTCACCACATGGCACTAATCTATTCAATGACCACACAACTGCAACACTTCGTGATATCTATTACAACTATGCCGAACGTAAAAATGTGAACCCACTTCGTTTATGTGATGCGGTCTGGCTACTTTCTGGCGCTTTATGTAGTTCCACACCCGGGAATCGTACCTATGAACCATTGGGGCGCAAGTTTCGTAATGGTCGAAGCACAGTTCTTGAACCAGAGATAGTCAATACAAAGAGTCCGCTACAACAACGTCAGTTTGCCCGTTCTTGTGGCGCCTGCCCCGTAAAAGCGACCTGCACTAAGAATGTACCAATCAAGCCGTATTACATAGCAGGTGCACTATATATTCGCAGTGAAAAAGAACAGTTCCCAGAGCCTCCTGTTCAAGGAAGCTTGTTCTAAACCTGTCCTACTGAGCAGTAATTTGCATGTAAATATCAGGAGCCATAGTAAACAACTCCTCGGCTTCTGCAACATCAATCATATGCCGCCACAATCGCTGCACTACACTGGGTTTGTTGCCATCAAGATGAGCCAAAGCAGGACAGCCCAGACGCTTAAGCAACATCGGGCGAGCTTCGTTCAATGAACGCCCTTCTGAATCAGTTGGATCAGTCATTCTTGAGATTGGCTCTGCATAATCAACATAACCCTGACCATCGACAGTTTGCCGATAAACCATCGGATAGCAATCTAAGCTATCCGAATCACTTGATTTATTCGCCGCTTGATTTATAAGCAATTCTATTCCAAGAATCTGTGTCACTGGCAGGTTGGCTGGTTTGAAAAGTATTCTCTCGCTATGTCTCGCAATCTCAGCTATTTCTTCATTGGTCACATCTGGGTTTACTGCCTGTGAGACTCGACTAATTGCTTTGAGGCTCTCGATAGTTGCTATGGCGGCCGTATTTATACCAGCACCGACTAGCTTTGCAGGGCTTTCATACTGATTCATAGATGGAAAAGCTTCACGGAACAGGTCGCAAAGTGCTTCAGTTCGTAGATAAAGTGGTGTTCTATCTTCTGCTTGAGCTGATAAATAGCTACTACCTAGTACAAGAAAGGTTTGGCGAAGCGCCTCATAAGCTTGCATGAAGTTATCAAATTCAGTTGCTTCTCCGACATACTCTTCGATTACAAAGAAACCGTATGGCGGGAAACAAGGTACAGACCCGTCTTCAAAGTCGTCCATAATATCATCGATCATAATTGCCAATAAGCTATATAATTCTGGCCTATAGTGATCTACTTCGCCAAGGTTACGAAAAGACTCTGGTTCATCTGCCAATAAACCTTCAATTAAATGCGGCTGCTCTTGATAGGCCCGCGCTTCCTGTACAAAACTCATAGGTGGCAAATACTATACCATTTTTGTTGATATAATACAAATCTCAGTTATGATGTATATATGTATTATGGAATGATCCTACTATTCATGCTTGTCGCGCCGGCTATTTCAATCGCTACCGAACTTGCTACAACATCAGGCCCAGCTCAACTAGCAGTCGTCATTGGCAAATGGTTTATTTTTTGGGGTGTCGGTGTCAGATTATTTACTGCGGGCCTAAAACAAATAAGTGATCCTGGTTTTACTGCTTCGATCATGAAGATTAAGAGTAAAGACTCGTACACCGTGATACGTGAGCTTGGCTTCGCTAACATGGCGATTGGTGCTGTTGCCATGAGTGTAATCTTTAATAGTGAATGGCTTGTACCTGCAGCTATCGCTGGCGCAATCTTCTATGGGGCTGCGGGCTTGCAACATATAACAAAGAAACCTGCCACAACATTTGAAACAGTAGCACTAGCTTCAGACTTATTTATGAGTGCAGTTTGTATAGTGTTCCTACTAACGTACTTTCTATAAGGCAAAACAATAGTATGCATCCAACTCAACTCGAAATATTAGACAGTCTCAGGCAAGGTGAATCACGCAAATTTAGTGAGATCTTGGGTGAGGTTGCCGAAACCTCAGACAACTTAACGTACCACCTTAAACGACTTCAGAATGAGGGGCTGATTGAATCTTCTAGCAAGGGCGAATACTCACTCGCTCAAAAAGGCATTGTGTATCTAAACAATAACCTCGAACTACAGCATGATCTATTCCCTACTCTTTCATGCATGCTTGAACTTATTGATGCAAATGGCAATATCTTAGTGATGAAAAAACTTAAACAACCCTATTTGGGGAGCAATCATCTACCAACTTTTGGCGTAACCAGCGAATACGATTTATGGAAGCAAGTTCAGTTATTTTTAAAAAAGTATGGTATTAATGCGTCTAATCTAGAATTTAAGTGTAACTACCGAGAGCGTGTACAAGACAATGCAGGTGTACTTATATTTGACAAGTTATTTGTTGTCTTTACCGGCAAGTTAGGAACATTTGAAAGCTCTATAGAGGACAGAGAGTTTCATATAACGGCTAAGGCAGATTTGATTGATGATACGAACACTCTACCTGCGAGCAAGTCAGTGCTTGAACTTGCAAGCAGTCCTGGCTTTGTCGAAACTGTTCGCCAACTTTAGCCCTTAGTGAATACATGTCCACCAGCACTTGGCTATATTCATAGTAAACTCTGGGCATGAGTAACCTAGATCACCCAGAACAATCACGACAATATCAACTACCAGAAATAACGGTGCACGGCCGCTTTCAGCCGCCCATCCATGTTAATCATTGGCGCTATATTGAACAAGGCTTTAACCGTGCTGAGCACGTAACCATACTTATCACTAACCCCTTTCAGGATGAATCATTTGATGAAGCGGCGTCGTGGCGAAATGACCCGAGCAATAACCCGTTCACCTACGATGAGCGAGTCTTCATGTTCGAGAGTCTGCTTGGCCACTTAGGTATTGACGATTCACGCTATACGATTAAACCCTTTAACATTAAAGATGTTTCATCGTTTGACGACCTAGACCCAAGCGTACCAAACTTAGTCAATGTTTATAGCGATTGGAGCGAGAAGAAAGATGCTCTCTTCAAAGAGCATGGCTTAACTACCATCCGTCTTGAAATGCCAAAAACCGTTCCCGTCTCGGGGACAATACTTCGTTCAATTATCGAGCAATCAGGTCTTTCTGAAGCTAAGCTCGGGAAACAATTAGTTGAGGCTGGTCTAATTAAGGAAGCGCTGCCTGGTCTTCTTTCGGTCCTGAAAACGAAGAGAGTTTTTCATGAAGTCTCCTGAAGCTAGTTCCAGTGATAAAGGCCTGTTCTATGTTGCTGTAAAAGTGATGTTAAGAGACGGCAATCGAATTCTACTATTACACGACATCTTTGGTGATTGGGACTTGCCAGGGGGTCGAATATTACCAGATGAGTTTGGTGGTGATCTAGAGAACGTTATCGAGCGTAAAATGAACGAAGAGCTTGGTAACGATGTGACGTATGACGTCGAAGGAATCGAAACGTATTTCCAGGTGACACGTACAGAACATGATACCGGAAAAACGTCTCACATATTTGCGATTGGCTTCTCTGCCTGCTATTTAAGCGGCAGCATTATGCTTGGGGACCATCACGACGAGTATAGATGGGTGGATATACACGATCTTACGCCCTCTGACTACTTCAAGCATGGCTGGGAAGTAGGAATTACAAAGTATATCGAAGCTCAAACCGAATCGTGAGTAGATTTGAGCCATAGGTAAGCTCCAAACACAATCAACCAGATAGTCTGTAAATACAAGGCTAAGCGCTCCATACCACCTAGACCCAAACCAGCGTATATATTCATCGCAAATAAACCAGCTGCGATGAGACCAATAATGCCAGTTGCTAGTGTGTAATATCGGATACGTTTACTAACATTTAGTGTAAAGCCCAAAATTACTACAGCGAAATTACCAACCAAAAATGCTAAGCTTGCCCCGCTTAGGTGCAGTACTGCATTAACATTCTCTGGGAATATACCAACCAATATAGCTCCCAGTCCCGAGAGTCCCATGCCCGTAAAACCTACGAGTGTCCAAAAGCTTTTATGAAAGCTTTGGTAAATAAATACTGCACCTGACATCATAGTTAGGCCAAGTACAATAAATGACAGGTTCATAAGACCATGGGCTGGCGAACAAACATAACGAGGACCGTAATCACCGCAAACAGTATTGCCAAGATCACTGATGGCATTGTTGCCCCAGCTATAAGCAACTGGCCACCTACTCGAAACAATCAACTGAACAATAAAATACTGCAGGCTGGCGATCCAACAGAATGACCCAAGCAATGGGTGTCGCTTGCTAAAGGCAGCGAAAGTTTTGATCAAAGAAGGCATAGCCAACTAGTTCGAAGTCTTGCGACTGAATAAGTACGACGCTAGCGGAATGCTTACTACCAACATACCAACGCTCCAAGCAACAGCTAACCAGCCATAGTTACCAATCGGCACATCAAGCATTAAGGCACGAACAGCGTTAACAACTTGAGTAATTGGTTGGTTTTCGGCAAACATCCTCAAGTATTTCGGCATACTCGCTGCTGGCACAAAAGCGCTACTTGCAAACGTAAGTGGGAAGATAATTACAAAGGATAGCCATTGTACTGCTTCAACACTCTTTGCAAAAACACCAACAATCGCCATGACCCAAGAAAAAGCCAGCGTGAACAGCACTAAGATACCCGCTATCATCAACCAGCTTTTTAGGTCTGCACTGCTTCGGAAACCAATAACAAGTCCCGTAAGGATCATTACTGTTGTTGAGATAGTGTTACGTAATAGGTCAGAAACTATATGGCCATTCAACACTGCTCGGTTAGACATAGGCAATGAACGGAAACGATCAACAATGCCTTTTTGTAAATCGCTACAAATCGCTACGGCTGTCGTCGTTGAACCAAAAGCCACCGTCTGCACGATAATACCTGCCATCAGGAAGTTTAAATAGTTCACGCCCGGTGGCAAAGAGTTATTAATTGCACCTCCAAAGACAGCTGCGAACAACACCAAGAACATAATTGGCTGGAAGAATGCACCGAGCAATTGGTCAGTATTACGAATAATATGAGTGCTACTCCGCTTGATCATAATCCACGAGTCGGTCATAGAGAGAATAGCCTTGGGTTTTTTGTTAAATACGAGGTCAGCCATCTTACTTTGCCTCCTCTTTCTTGGTTTTTTGTTTGCCAGTTAGAGAAAGGAATACATCGTCTAGGGTCGGTTTGTGAACTTCCATTAAAGCAATTGCCACTTTTGCCTTAGCTAGTTGATCGAGCACATCTTTCACATCGCGATTTATATCGCCGATGTTTAGACTTAAGCTGATCTGCTGTTCATTCACATCAAATTTTACCTTGGTTAACGCTTTTTGGGCTGCTTCTAAAGTCTTATGATTCTTGAAGGTGAGCTCTAGTCGGTCTTCACCAATCTTGCGTTTTAATTCACTGGCAGTACCTTCGGCAATCACCTTACCACCATCAATCACAACAATTTGATCTGCCAATTGATCTGCTTCTTCTAGATATTGCGTGGTAAGTAAAATAGTGGTGCCGTTTTCCATCAACTTTTTGATAATGTCCCACATGGCCAGACGTGAACGTGGGTCAAGACCGGTTGTCGGTTCGTCGAGGAAAATAATTGGTGGGGTTGCAATCAGGCTCACTGCAAGGTCGAGTCGACGGCGCATACCACCAGAGTAAGTTTTGCTAGGTCGATCGGCTGCCTCAACCAGATCAAACTCTTCCAAAAGTTGGGCGGCTCGCTCAGTAGCGCTTGCTTTGGTGAGTCGGTACAAACGACCCATCATGATCAAGTTCTCACGGCCAGTTAACAGCTCATCAACAGCTGCTGACTGACCAGTTAGACCTATGACACTACGCACTTTGTTGGCTTCTTCTGCTACGTCATAACCAGCCACTGTGACATTGCCTTTATCGAATTTTAGTAGAGTACTTAGGATGCGTACGGTGGTTGTTTTGCCAGCACCGTTTGGACCCAAGAGAGCCAACATTGTGCCTTGCTCAACGTTTAAGTTAATCCCGCGGAGCACCTGATTATCACCATAAGATTTAGTGAGCCCTTTAACTTGAATCGCATATTTTTTGGATGCCATATGCTAAAAACTATATCACACCAACGGTGCCAGCATCCGCATCGACCGTTACTTCGTCGCCATCTTTAAGTTTTGAGGTAGCATTACCAGTTCCAACAATACATGGTTTTTTTAGCTCACGAGCCACTATGGCAGCATGTGAAAGTATGCCACCCTGGTCAGTTACAATAGCGCTGGCCTTTTGCATTAGCGGAACATAGTTAGGTGTTGTAACTTCGCAAACCAATATGCCGTCTTTAGGAAAATCGATGTCAAGATTATTTGGATCAACGATACACACCTTGCCTGTCACTTTTCCCTTACTACCTGTTTGACCAGAGACTAGGGCGTTGCCTTTTGGCAGATCGGTTCTTACTGTTATATCTTTATACATTTCGCCGAGCGACTGGTTGTAATCTATATACCATGTTCCCATAGAAGAGTCAGTGGTTTCAAAATATCCTGTCATATAGTCATGTTCAAACGTTGCACCTAATAGCTCTTTCAATTTCTCTCGCTTTGCTGGATCTTTGACATGTATATACTCAGCAAGTTTCTTTAGATGTGTAAGCGCGTCGTCGTTCTGTGGAAGCATGGACCAACTATTGAAATCGTACCTAAATATATTTGGGGCATTGTCTCCATGAAAGCCTTGTGTAAGTAAGTGATGGCCACCATAAATAATCTCGCCCTGGATACCATTTTGGTTAACTATGAATATGGTTGCCCAAGAATAATCAGGTGGGTGTGGCACAAAATCCGCCTTGTAGTCTGCTGGGTTAATGTCCTGCTCCTTGAACCAGGCATAGGCGTCACGTATGGTTTTACCACGCATACGCAGCTTGGGCAGACCTTCTTTCTTTGGCATAAGCCTCAGGGCACAGAGTTCGTTGCCGCGATTATTCAAAAACCACGTAAACGCGTCGTTGTCTCCACGTAGTTCGGAAGCTTCAAATTGAGTTGGCTTATCAAACGGAAGGCTGATAACTTCGTTTAGGAGTTTCAGCCGTTCGCGCTTTTCGTTGTCTTCTTTTCGAATTCTGGCAGCATCGGAATGCTTGATATCTTCGAGCCACTCGGTCAATGATTTCTGTGTTTTCAGTAATTCTGCTAGTTTATCGTCAGCCATCACACCCTCCTATTTACTGTCAATTGTACCTTACTTGCGTGCTTATTCAGTTATGTGACCATTTTACGAAAAGACCAGTTCGTCATATTCATCTGGCAATGAACAGTATTTTGCCTCTAGGTTTTCTATGAGCTGTATTGACTTGCCCTTTACACCCATATCTTCAGCTCGCTCAAGTACCTCTGGCAGTATATCGACATGAAAGAACAAGACACCAGGTCGAATGCGTGCAGCGGTCGAAGCACCAAAGTAGTCTTCGTAAATTTCGCTGTATTGCCCAGGATTGTCGCAGAGAAGCTTAACTATTGTGCGTAATGCTCTGGTAGCAATTTGTTCCTGAAAACCTTCAAGAGCTGCTTCATGAAAAATATCATCAAAGTGAAAATAGTCTGGCGATGCATCAACCTGTTTATCAATATAGGGTGCAACGCTGACGCCGGGGAGTAGTTCTGTTACAACATCAGCATAGCATTTTTCACCAGCCGCTTCATTTTGTGCCTGCTTGGCTTCAACCATAGTCGGCCAAAAGCTTCTTGGCGTCCAAAAGACTGTTGGATAATCTTTCTTGTCTCGGTACTTTACCCATGCGGCAACACTATCCATATCCAACGCAGCATTACGGATATATTGTGCTCCTGTCATCAAGAAACGAACAGGATAACCACTATTGTGAATAAAAGTTGCGTCATCGAGCGCACATTGAAGCCTTTTTTCATGCTCTTTTCGCCAGGATGGATTTCTTTGATTCCCTGTTGAAACGTAAAAGTCACTGTTCTTAGTTGTAAATATTGGGTGTCCATCTAGTCGAGCCTGTATCTCAGCTAGCTTTGTCCAATATGACATCAGCTCTACTGGGTTGCTTGTACCCCCACGGCGCGTACTCCAGCACTGTTTAGCGAGTTCTAGATGTTCGTCGCGGTCTAATACCGATCGTAATGGGATAATACTGAAGTCTAGTTCATCATTTGGATCTCTGGCTTCGTCGGGTACTCCATTTAGCTGTGAATGTATTGCTTCAGACAAGAATTCTTGCCGTCGTCTTGCGACTTCTGCAGTAATTTCTGTGGCATGCTCCTCAGAAAAAGCATAGCCATAAAAAGCTTCTTTGCTAGGATCTGCCCACTCGAGAAGTTGTTCTCCAGTTAGTCTCATAGTCACCATATTACTCTCAGGACCTCATCTAGCAAGCATGAGCAAGAACAGTTATATATCCTTTATACTTCAGCAGCTATAGTTAGAATGTCGCTACGGTCTGCATCAACCTCGCCCTGTGGCTGGCTCAATTTCATGTATAAACTCAAAACCAGGATAATCACCTATGTCTGACTTGAGCTTAGCCAGCCTCTCACCATCGTAGCTCATCATCCTGGTAACATAATCAGTAATAGCGGTTTGGCCTCGAAAGACAGCTGGACCTCTTGCTGGGTACACAGAACTAGACCATGCATATCCTCCATATGGAGACCAGGTGTACTTATCCTCATAGGCAGTGTGAACGCCGTAGGCAATGAAACCAGGCTCATCAGGCAAGCCGTGATCTCTTTGCCAAGCTCTAACATCTAAAGAATGACGGAAAAAGAGTCCACTGTCCACTGTGACTAACGAAGTGGTCGGGGTGATTTCTTGCGGCCATGGCGCAAGCTTGAAATCATAATAACCCAGGTTATTTGGGTCTACTTTATATGGTGTTGCACCGATAAATTCACGTGTATCTGCATGCGACTCGGGATCTGTGAAGTCTATCTTGAGTATCAACCCATCAGTTGTATCTTCGGCTGTCTTATTCAGGATCCACTCAATCGCCTCAATATGGTTAAAGTGGCCACCTGGAGCATCGTGACGACCCAACTCAAGGCCAACAAGTTCTTGCAACTTTTGTGCCCCCGTTAAGCTAGTGTCTGCAATAACAGCTTCAGCGGCGGCAACACGGGCTGCAATATATTCCTCACGCGCAAACTGCGTCCGCCCAATTGCCTCACCGCGTAGTATTTCTTCGACAGCGGCTTCGAGGCCAATTGATTCACTACTCAGGAGTGCACTCCCAATTTTTTGACGACGCATTTCCCAATAAGGATCACTACCAGCTAGTGGTTCGAGTAAACGATCATCTTCTGGCGGCAGAGTTGCCTGGTTGAATCGTTCTAGGGCAGCTTCAGCAATATTGGTCATCACATTCTCCTATTTGGCAACATTATGCTCTCAGTAGCACTTTGTGACAACCAAGAATGTGAATAATTACAACTTTCCAAAGTCTGTGTAGTCTTGTCAAAATGTTTACGCTTGCATGTGTCGTAATTGCGAACTATGATTTGTGCATGACGGTGCAAGCAGAGAGAGACCTTTTCGAAGTACCATTGACCGACCAGCCAATCATGCGCGATGTCGAGATTGTTGTTGAGCGACCTGGTGGTCTGTATGACTGTCATGTACCAATCGGGCTGATCAGGCCTATGGATGTCCCTGTTGGTCATGCCAGAATCAAGTCACTAGATGAGGACATCGGTAAGTTTAGTGTTGAAAGCGGCGGTACTGGTCAAAAATCTCCTGGCCGTGTTGGCTACGTTCCTGGTGATGATTTCATGGAAATTATCGACGGCTTTCACCGCTACGATATATTGCATGCAAGACGAGCCCCAACCTTCTATACAACTGTCGGCCAGATGACCCTTGAAACCTTAATTGATGAACGAATCATGAATGCTAACATGCATGATGATCTTAAGTTTGCCCGTATCGCTGAGTGGATGATACAGGCTTGGGTATTACACCCACTTTCAGAGAAGTTGACAGTAGCTGACGTATTCAACCTAGCTCGATACAAGAGCGCAAAAGGTAGCAATTTTGATATTACAGAAGAGCAAGTTGAAGAGACCAGGGAGTGGGGCAACACCAAGGCAGAGAAATGGGGAACGTCAGTTGGTAGTATTCAAGATATCTTAAAAACCGCTACACATCTTGCCCCGGATATTGTTCATAATGTTCGACCAGCTCGTTCCCAAGCAGCTCCTGGCAGTATGTCTATTAGCCCAGCAGCTGCAGGTGTACTGGCTACAACTCTTCCCGATAAGCGCCAACACCAGAGGCTTGTTGCCAAGGCTACCGTCACCCAGGGCCTGAGCAGAACACAAACAGCAGCATTAGCTGACGAGATTTCAGTTATGACTGCCTCTCAAGCCAGCAAGCATGTAAGGAGCAAAGATTGGGGCGAAAAGAAGAAACCAGCCTTTGAGCGCGTAACATACACACACAACGAACTGGTGCGTCTTGGATTACGTACCTCGAGTGCTGTTCAACCCCTTCAAGAACTAACCATGTTTACCGAGAATCAATTGCGAGGGCTCGATCTTTCGGATGCCTCAGACAGTAGTCTAGAGAAATTAGCAGCCGATCTACAGGCAGTTCATGACCGCATTGGTGGCATGATTAGTCGTGTTAGTATTGGACTTGAAGATATTGATGGATTCGAATCAGATGACGACGCAATGCTACGACCAATTGAGGAGTTTTTATCTGACCTCGGCGGTGCACTCGACAATGGTGACTTCCCTACTATCCTAAGCGATGAGGAGCTAGCTGCTGCTGAAGAACTATTAGAAGATGATGATGTTGCGCTATCTATTGACCCTGTGAGGTTAAAAAAGCTACACAAGCACCTCGAAACATATAAAAACAAAAACTAGGACTATTATGAAGGCAGGCTTTGCAGAAATTGAAAGACAGCTGGTTGACATAGACGATGTTCGTATAGATGCATATATTCATGACGTTGGGAGTGAAAGAGTAAAATATGATATTCGCTCGCGCAGAGGCATTTCAGAAGATCTTGTGTCCCGGCATGCTGGCAATTTAGTGGGTGCAAACATCAGGCTTATGGAGAGTTTCGGAGGCGGCGGAGAGGGCGACGCAAGCCATAATGATGCCGTCGATGAAATCATGAGGATGGCTGTACTTCGTCAAAGTAGCGAAAGCAAAGAGTATGCCGAAGCATATGCTTACGTACGTCCCACCAGAATTGTTGCGACTGAATATGGCCCTGACAGTTCGCCAGCATTTCAAGTACTACAACGCTTAGCAGTCGACTTTGCGCTTGATCAACTCCAAGACGCCTTTGCCGAGCGTACTATAGAGCCCTTCTCTTGGGGGTTTTCACGTGCGCTTACTAACAATATAATTGCTGATTTCATTGAAGACGAAAAGCCAGCTGTACATCAATTATATGAACTTGCCCATGAACAAGGGCGCGTATTAAATGGTGTGATCGAGCAAACGCTCTCCGCACATGTCGAGGATGAAGCGATTGATCCACTCGATTACGATACAGAGCTTGAAGATCTTGACCCGTTTACTCATGAACCAGAAGCAAATCCCATGCTCATTGAAGATGTCGTAGTCGAAGAACCTGTGGTCGAGATAATTGTTCCCACTAAAGTTGATATTGCCCTACTCCGATTCATAAAACATCTCGACTATTTGAACCCACACTTTTTGGATGGCCTTGATAGAAAAGTAGTATCTACATTGCTCACGGCTGGTGCGACTGTTTTACAAGAAAGAAACCTTATCGGCAGGAGTAACGTTGGTATTACCATCTTTGATTACGACTATCTACCCGATGACATTGAAACAAACTGCAGACCTAGCAAATACTTAGACCTTACGCCAGTCTTCTTTACAGAAAGAGGCCAAAGTACAAGGCCAGCTAAGGATCTTTGCAACAGCTGCCCAGCCAAAGAACCATGTGCAACCTACGCCATAGATTGGGGGATTAAATTCGGTGTATGGGGCGGACTATCAGAACGAGAACGTCGAAAGATTCGTAAAGAGATTAAAGCCAGCTAGCAAATATAATCTACTTGCTACTTAAGCCGCTAAAGAAGTCCAGGTTCTTAGTTTTGAAGTCAGTACCTATTAAGATAACAGGGTTTCGCTGGCTCGAGTAATACGAACTACCAGTATACGGAACACAGTGATCAATCTGCTTTTTCTTAGTCCCCTGAGTTAACACCAGTGGCATACCAACAGTTAATAAATTTGGAGCCACAATCTTATTGCCGTTTTTCAGGTCACTTTGTAATGTACCGACTTCTACAAACTGGTCAATGACGGTTGGAAAGTTCGAACCATCTCGACGATGCAGGATTGACATGTCACAGTCAATAACCCAGCCCTGTTGATCATGCCCATCTTTCACCCACTTGAGCCGTATCTTTTGCTTCTGTGCACTTGTATCAATATAGAAAATATCTACCGTGTCACCCGCAGCTATAAGCTTGTTTATGTCATCACGATATAAGTCAAGCTCACCTTCGATTGCCAACTCCACATCAAGTCTGTCGAGCTCTAATTGCCGATGAGCTTCTTCATTAATAACATCCTGTTGTTCAATGCTGATTTGGTCTCGCATGACACCCATTGCCCGAGCACCCAACTCACGACGCACGCTGTCGTGTAACTCCCGAGCCAGTTCAGGATCAGTATCAAGTCGAGTTTTAACTTCTTCTAAGATTTCAGGCCCTTCAGTCTCGTCTACTTCTTCCCTAACGCGTTCGTATAACTCACTTCGGTATGTTTGTTCGTAAACTGCGACAACTTCATCACGAGCCTGCGCAACACCTGTCTGCAGTACCTTCTGATAGGCCAGTTCACCAATCTCACTAGGAGTGAGATCAAGGTTTCCCTCGATTGCCGCCTCAAGCTCCATTCTCAACTCAACAGCAAGATGTAAAAATGGCCTCATCTCATCAAAGACACGAAGTTCTGCTGCTTGTGATCTGAGCCGTTCTAATTCATCTTGTGGCACAAAAGGCATAATCAAATATTATAACGTAAAACTATAGTTTGGTCAATGTGTTATAAGAGATCGTTCACTCTGAAACAGTAAACGTACCGCGAGTATTTGGCTGGCTTGTATCATAAAAGTAGAATGTGCCCGTGTCTGAAAGTGTAATGGTGAAGTTCTTTCTGTTTGTGAGTGGGAAGTCACTTTCCCCGGCATAAGGAGTCTGCGCTGGATAAACCCCGAAGGTGATCTGTCGTTCAGCAGTATCCTTGTTGATAAACGTCAGGGTATCGCATTTACCTGCTTCAGTACTAGCTGGCGTCGCTTTGCCATCAATAATGGTAACTATATGATTCTCGCCTAGTTCATCACAAGCACCAGTAGCAGTTCCGCCTACCTGAGCAATACCTTCGTCGTTTACAAGTTTCTTTGTTGCGTCTTGCGGTGCCATATTGTAATGCAAATTATTGATAATCAAGACTGAGCCGCCTACAACCATCCCTACTATAACTAAAGTGGCGACAAAAAAGTACAAGTTCCAGCGAGGTTTAGGACCACGCCCGATATGCAAGAAGAATACGACCTGGATTACGACCTGTATGAATGCGAAAGCCAAAATGGTCTTCAACAGCCATTGCGAGCCGCCGAGGGTTTTACGAGTTACTAAATAGTACGGAATGAGTGTACAAACAAGGGAGAGGCCGAAGCCAACTACATAGGACCATACTGTGCCATGCTCATCATGAACGTGAACCGCCTGATCGTGTTCGCTCATACAAACGCTCCTAAGTAAACCAATGTAAAGATGAATATCCAAACAATATCTAGGAAGTGCCAAAAAAGACTAAGCATACTTAGTTTGCGAGTCATGCTAACCGTTAGTCCTCGTTTGACCGTATAGCCAATAGTAACTGCCATCCAGAGCAAACCAGATATGATGTGCAAACCATGGGTCCCCACCAAGATGAAGAATGATGACATAAAGGCATTAGTGCGAAGTGTCTGACCTTCGTGGATTAACTGACTAAACTCACGTAGTTCGAGTGAAAGGAAAGACAAACCAAGCAGGAACGTAACTATGAACCAAACGATGGTTTGAGTCTTGTTGCCTTTACGAGCTGCAATCATGGCGATACCACAAGTAAAACTACTAGTGAGTAAGATAATTGTTTCAATCAAAGCTAGCGGTAGACTAAATAATTCCTTGCCTGTTTCACCGCCAACAGTATTGTTATGAAGCACCGCGTATACGGCGAACAAAATGGCAAACATCAAAAGGTCAGTCATTAGGTAAACCCAAAAACCAAACATGGCTCGGTCGTTGGCTTCAGCTTCGTGGTGACTCAGTTTGTGCGCGGTTGCCATGCCCTAAACGCCTTTCCTCAGTCGTTTAACTAACCAGCTATAGCAAACCCCTACTAACTCAAGTAGACCCATATCAGAATCAGTATCGTAAAATGCCGCACTATTAGTTTGTGGTACAGGACCTGTCTGCTTTTGAACTGACAGTTCATACTTTTCAACTTCTGCAGCCGTAAGTATATATTCGGAATCTTCTCTGAAACCACGAATAATGAAGATTGCAATAATTGCTATAGCTGAAACTACCGCTAACCATACCATTTCCCACACAAAGGCAAAACCGAACAAAAATGCAAAGATTGAGAGATAAATACCTACCGCCGTACGCTTAGGCATATGAATATCTTCATATTTCGGTGGTTTTTCACCTTCCTGTTTGATATCGAGAAATGCATCACGGGATTTGATCTTAGGGATGTTTCGGAAGTTGTAGAACGGTGGCGGCGATGTGGTAGCCCATTCTAGTGTGCGGCCCTGCCATGGATCGCCCGTACGGTCACGAAGGCGCTTTCGGTCAATGATACTTGCAAAGATCTGCACAAGTTGCAGACCAACACCGATCATAATCACTATTCCACCAACGAGCATCATTATAAACAGCGGTTGCCAACCAGTCGAAGCTTCATAATGATCCATGCGGCGTGTTGCGCCCATAATACCTAGTATGTACATAGGTATAAAAGATAAGCAGAAGCCAACAATCCAGAACCAGAATGCATAACGACCGATGCGTTCGTTTAGCCTAAAGCCAGCGATCTTAGGGAACCAGTATGCCAGGCCTGCAAATATACCAAAGAGCACACCACCAATTACCGTAGAATGGAAATGCGCAACCAAGAAAAGACTATTGTGTAACTGGAAATCCACCGGTGGTACGGCCAGCAAGATACCAGTTAAGCCACCGATTGCAAACACTCCCACAAAGCCCATAAACCACAACATTGGAGTGTCGAAGCGTATCTTCCCTCTGAACATAGTTGCAAACCAGTTAAGGACTAACGCTGAAGTAGGAATCGCAATAAACATGGTCATGAGACCAAAGAAGGCATTCACATCTGCACTCGCACCCATAGTGAAAAAGTGGTGGAGCCAAACCGAAAGCGCTAACGTCGATACACCTATCAGGCCAAGAACATTCGATTTATAACTCGCGATTGGTTTTCGACTGAACGTCGAAACAATCTCTGAGAAAACACCAAAACATGGCAAAATTAAGATATATACCTCGGGATGACCCCACATCCAGATAAGGTTGGTATACATCATGGGATCACCCCCGCCCATAGTGGTAAAGAAATGCGTGCCAAGATAACGATCAAAAAAGGTCAAGAACAACGTAGCGGTAAGTAACGGGAACACTGTAACAGCCATGACCATGCTACAGAGTGAAGCCCAGGTGAATAATGGCATACGCATCAGTGACATGCCTGGCGCACGCATTTTGAGAATAGTCATAATAAAGTTAATTGCCCCGAGCGTGGTACCAATGCCTGAGATCTGTAAACTCCATATCAAATAGTCCATACCGACACCTGGACTAAAGGCTTTACCCGATAATGGCGCAACGGCTAACCAGCCCGTGGCGGCATACTCGCCACCAAAAAAGAAGAACATATTAACCATCAGGATACCGGCAATAAACAACCAGAAACCTAGTGTGTTCATGAGTGGCGAGGCCAGGTCTCGAGCACCAATCTGAAGCGGAACAATATAATTAATAAGCCCAAAAACAAAAGCCATGGCCACAAAGAAGACCATAATATTCCCATGTGCGGTAAATATTTCTTGGAAATGTTGTGCCGACAGATAGCCATGTGAGCTGCCCGAAGCTAGCGCTTGCTGAAGCCAAATCATAATTGCATCGAGGCCGCCACGTAGTAGCATCGCCCCACCAGCAATGAAGTACATGATACCTATCTTCTTTGGATCAACTGTCGTAAGCCACTCTTCCCAGAGCCACTTCCAGCGTTTTTTATAGGTGATTAGCCCTACAAAAAATAGTCCAATGGCAATAAACGTGATCGAACCAGCAATCGTAAACCACTCGTGTGGTAAAGCGTCAGCATTTAATTTACCTAGTAGTAGTTCTCTCATTCGTTGTGTATGTGTCCGCCACCGTTATACTTTTGAACAATCGTATCATATAAATCCGGGTTAGGCAGCGTGTAAAATGACGGCTTATTATTTTCACTCGGTTGCAATAACTCTTGGTAGCTGGCAGCATCCAGGTTATGTGGTGAATTCTGGACTGAGCTAACCCATTTGTCGAAGGTTTGATCATCTACGGCATGAGCGACGAAGTTCATACCTGAGAAGCCTGCCCCGTTGATTTCAGCGGATTTTCCTGGGTAGTCGCCAGCCGTATCTGCTATAAGGTTTAAGCGATTCACATGACCTGTCATGGCGTAGAGCTGGCCACCAAAGTTTGGCATCCAAAATGAGCTCATTGGTGTTTCGTCGGCTGTTAACTCAAATTTTACAGGTGTGTCTAATGGCATCTGCACGTAATTGACAGTTGCTATTTTTTGGTCTGGATAGATAAATAACCATTTCCAGCGCAATGCTACCACCTGTATGGTAAGTGGCTTCTGCCCGTTAGCCAAAGCCTTCTTCGGCTCAAGCTTATGAGTGGCTGGTATCATCATCATGGCTAGTAAAACAATAAACGAGGCTGGGACAATCCACAGACCAACTGCGAGAAACTTGCTATGATGACCCTCTGCATCATAGTGGGCTCGCTTGTTAGTATCCCGGTATCTCCAGGCTGTAAGATAGATTAATGTTATGGTTGGAACGGCCAAGATTAGCATCACTAGAATGGTGTACATCATCAGGTTATGTTGCTGTTGGGCTATCAAGCCCTTCGGGTTGATGATAGCCATATTCTTTCCACGAATCATAAGACCGATCGTTGAAAGATATACACAAATCCCCATTATGATGAGCGCTACACGCCCACCCTTTGATCGAGATCTTGTTTGTTTGTTTGACTTTGACATCAACTAAAGCTCCGCGTAAACGTAACCTTCTTCATGCCATAACTATACCACGAAGGTACTTATGCTTACTACGCCAATAGACAAAGCCTAAATATGAGAATAGTAACTAGACGTAACGACTGCTATTTGCTTGCTTTAGGCTTTGCTGCAACTTTTGTAGCTGTAGCCTTTTTACCCAGGAAGGCGCTACGAATCTGAAACAGCAAGTATAGACCGATAGCTGTGCTGAGAGCATAACCAAAGAAACCACTAATTCCAGAATATGAGCCAACATTAATAAACAGCGCCAAAAAGCCATACACAATATTTACGAGTAAGGCGATGAACAGTAGGTTCCAGCCTTTCTTCTTTTTGTCCTTAACGCCAGGGAATGCTGCAATCCACAACACACCCTCGATAGCCAGCACGAGTATACCGAGCCAAACCATTGCAGTAAGGTGATTAGTTTCAACTTTTGCCACACCACCGTAGGATTGAGATATCTCATTCGCCCAACCAACCCACTTATCAACTACCGTTGCTGCTTGATATAGCCAGTAGGCTGACAACAAAGTCAGAACGCCAAAAATCAGATTTAGCCATGGCAGAATGTCTACAATAACTTTCTTAGCATTGTCTGGTAACTGGTACGGTGCCTTCTTTACAAAGACTTCATTAAGTTGTTCTTCTAGCTGATCCATTGCACCCATAGCAATTCTCCAATTTGTTTATACTTGTCAGCATACCGCTTAACACACGCTTAGAGCAAGCTTATTTCGTACAAGTTATAGCGTCTGACTCAGCTTTGGGTACCATATACATGATGACACGGATAGGCACCTGTTGAACTTCGGCCTCAGTTCCACCTTTTAGCTCGCCAATAGAAGTCGTAAAGTGATCTACCTGGTAATTTTTGGTAAGTGGAATGACAGTTTCAGACAAACGATTCGGGTTTATAAACAAGTCACCTGCTTTATAGTTGTATTCAACCGCGATAACTTTGCTGTTTTTGACA
This sequence comes from uncultured Candidatus Saccharibacteria bacterium, assembly GCA_964383395.1. Classification (GTDB taxonomy): domain Bacteria; phylum Patescibacteriota; class Saccharimonadia; order Saccharimonadales; family CAYLGV01; genus CAYLGV01. The sequence continues at coordinate 2,724 of CAYLGV010000003.1, read as the reverse complement.
TTATAAATTGGTCCATTAGGAATATCTTTTGGTAACACATACTGTTTGCCAAGTCCTTTTACACAATCCGTAACGACAATTGCCTGAGCTGGTAACGTTACCGGTGGTGGTGTCGGACGTTGATAGATTATACGTTGGCCCCGCTTACCAATAAGGTATGCGCCAACAACACCTCCTACTATCAAACAAACTAATAGAAAAATAAGAAGAATTTTCAGTTTTTTTCGGGGATATTTATGAGGATGAGTAACAGCGACCGCTGGCTCAGCACTCGGAGGGGTTGGTGCTGTATTTGGTGCTGATTGAGTAGCTGGTGGCATTATCAACCTTCCCTGACACAAGCCGCAAAGGATTCTGTAAATGGATAAGAGTTGTTTTCTGAGGTCATTAGCATTAGCATAATAAGTAACACGTACCCAAGTCAAGAAAGTGTCGGTGGTCAGTTTTAATGATAATCAGATTCCCCAAGTTAAAAATATCATCAAAAGCACTGTTGTTTTTCCTGATTGTTTCCCTGTTACCACTGGTTATTGTGAGCTATGTGCAGGTTAGTTCTGCACATAATCAACTCTTAAATGCAGCTAGTGCAAAACAACAAACAGTTGCCTCAAATCTGTCCGATAGAGTGGATAACTATCTCACAAATAAAATCAACCAGTTGCAATTATTGGCACAGATTTCTTCTGACTCGTCAGCACAACCACTTATTAACCAGGATCTAACAGCCTTAATTAAACAAGATGGAGCAATTAGTAGCGTCTCTGTCTTGAGTAGCAATGGCCTCGTCAAAGCTGAATACAATCGCCAAGGGCAGGTTAAGAATAGCGAGAACCCCGACCAATCAGGCAGCGATGCGTACAAAGCAGCCTATTTCTTGCTCGGCAAACCCTATATCAGTACGGTTAATTACGACAGTCAGAACAATCCCTTTATCACAATAGCTGTCCCATATGGTGTTGATAATACAGATAACAAGAAAGCTACCAATAATACTGAGCGCTTTGGTAGTCCCGGTGATATAAAGGGCGTCATCGTAGCCAACTATAAGATTGACGATTTATGGCAGTCAGTGTTATCAACAAAGATCGGCAATGGTGGCTACGCATATGTGGTGGATGAACTTGGTAACCTAGTGGCTCACCCTGACCGCCAATATTTTGCAGCTCACCCAAAACTTTCTAACGTGCAGGCTGTCAATAACTATCGTAATGGTGATTTAAATACTGCCCCTACCCGTTCAGAAAGCGGTGTTGACGTTATCAGCACGCCAAATCCGCTGAGTCGTGTTGGCTGGGCAGTTATCGTGGAAGAGCCAGTGGCTAGCATTTATGCCAATATCAACTCTTACATCAGACTCTCAACCACTATCGGGCTAATTGTCATAGCCTTTGCAGTGCTCATTGCTATTTACTTTAGCCGGCAACTTACCGGACCTATTAAGAAACTCTCACTTAGTGCTCGAAAGCTTGGTTCCGGTGAACTCGACCAAGTGGTGAACATTAAAACCAACGATGAGCTTGAAGACCTGGCGAATACCTTCAACAGCATGAGTCGCAATATTCAAAATCTGGTGAACGACATGCGAACCAAAAATCATAGTTTAAGCACGGAAAGGACAAAACTTAGTCAAATTATTGATAGCGTTAATGACGGCATATTGGCACTTAATCAGCAAGGTGAGATTCTTTCCATCAACCCACCAGCTGCCGGACTAGTTGACAGCAAGCCTGCTGACTTACTAGATAAAAAAATGGCTGACTTATTTCACTGGGAGCAGGACAGTAAGCCGTTTGTTCCTGATATTACGACTCCTGGTTCTCGCAAGTATGCGGACATCACCCTGGCTGCAGGTAAGAATGTTTCCTATGTCGACCTCGTAGTCTATGTCGTAGAGCAAAGGGATAGTGAGATTGCAACGATTATTACTGTCCACGATCTGACCCAAAGTCGTGAGCTAAGCTTCATGAAACTCGATTTCGTGGCAATTGCTGCTCATGAGCTACGTACCCCTCTAACTGTTGTGAGAGGTTACCTAGATATGCTCAGCACAGATGCGGTTAAGCAAATGTCAATTTTCAATATTGAGAGCTTACAAAAGGCCATCGTAGGTACTGATCAACTTCGTAATCTTATTAACAAATTACTTAATATTGCCCGCATTGAACGTGGAGAGATGGAAATCTTTGTTGAGAAGATGAACTTGATCAACATGGTGGAGGAAAATGTCCATCAGCACCAAACACCTGCTGCCCAGCGCTTACAAAAGCTTTCGTGTAGCATCGAAGTCGACCATACTATTTATGTACCTGCTGATCCATCATCCATTCTCGAAGTCTTGAACAACCTTATTGGAAATGCTATCAAGTACACACCTGAAAAAGGTGAGATTCATGTACGCGTGACCGCAGATGAAGACGAAGTGCGTGTCGAAGTATCCGACAATGGCCCAGGTATTCCCGAAGATCTACGCAAGCGTCTATTCACTAAGTTCTACCGTGCAGAACGCAGCTTGATAGCTGGCACTCGTGGTACTGGGCTTGGACTATTTATTTCGAAGACGATCATTGAGCTACAAGGTGGTAAGATTGGGATAGAAGCAGATACGGGTAAAGGTTCAACATTCTACTTTACACTGCCAATTTACAAGTCTGAAAAGCATGATGTCTTAGTTGCCAAAGATAAACAATTAGGAGGTGTCCGTGGCTGGTTTAAGAAACGTCCTCA
>CAYLGV010000002.1:0-41887 GCA_964383395.1 uncultured Candidatus Saccharibacteria bacterium | reverse complement strand
TTTGTATTTAACTTCCATATATTGACACCTTATCCCACATTATACATGACGCTTACGCTTCTAAACTAGTGTTAGAAACTGTAGTTATGGGCCAGCGACAATCAAGATATCAACGTCACTAGGCTTGTCTTCGCCAGCTGGCAAGTTGCCAACCGTACCCTTGACTGAATCGGCAATTTTCTTTGCCTGATCAGCATTTTTACCTGTCAGATCCACAACCACAATAGACGTTGGTGGAGTTTTAGCATCACCCCCATCAGTAGGTGTTATCTGTTGAGCTTTCAATGCTTCGGTGACGGTTTGTCGAGCCACCGCAGTTCCAATGACTTTCGTCTTTAGCGCTGTGTTGTTAACAGTAACTGGGCTGGATTGTACTATCTTGTTCTCTGAAGGTCGGTATAGAACAGCTAGTTTATTCTTTAGATAAATAAGCTCGTAGTCTCCTGTTTCGGCTTTTGCCAAAAGGATAGACTTTTCTTGATCGGTAAGTTTGCTCTTATCTTTTACAAAGATTACCTGTGGCTGTTCATCGGATGGTAGGTTATATAGCTTGGCTGCTTTTGCAACGATCTTATCGTTCTCTGCCTTTTGGACTGAATCAGCCGAAGGCGGGTTATCTTTTAGGTGTTGGTACTGGCGGAAATAGTAGGTGCCGAAAGCGGCAAGACCAACAATAACCAATACATTAGCCGCTGCGAACAGCGGTTTCTTGATGTTCTTCTTCTTTTTCACTGATTCCATATTGCTCCCATGATACCTGCTTACGCTTAGATTGGTCAATTCAAGGTGAAGACGAGAATTAATAGTAACCCTATAATTATCCGGTAATACCCAAAGATATACAGCCCGTGCTTACCAAGAAAACGAATCATAAAGCGAATAGCAAACAAGCCACTGATCATTGCCGTTACGATGCCAACAAGAACAGCAGCACGTTCATCTTGGAACTGCTGGATAATACCCTGTTCAGTGAAGACTTTTAGTATTGCGCCTGCGGTGATAGGAATACCGAGTAAAAATGAAAAGCGAGTTGCCGATACACGGTCAAGCCCAAAGAATAAACCAGCAGTGATAGTACTCCCTGAGCGTGATACGCCAGGTATGATAGCAATCGCTTGAGCCAAGCCCATACTCATGGCCTGCTTGGTGGTAACATCTTCGAGGGATGTGTGTTGTTTGCGACGCTTATAGTACTGTTCCGCCAAGATCATAATTAATCCGAAGGTAAGCATTGTGAATCCTACAAGTCGCCCAGATCGAAAAACAGACTCAGCAGAGCTCTCAAGCAAGAAACCAATAACGGCCGCTGGAATGGTAGCTGCTATGAGTAACCATGTCAGGCGTGTTTCTTTGCTCTTTACAAACAATGCTTTGGCATAAACAATGAGGTCTTTCCAGAAATATGTAATCAGAGCAATGAGCGTACCAGCATGAAGAGCTACGTCAAAGGCCAAGCCATTATTGAATGCTCCAAGCGCATGATGCGCAATAACCAGGTGACCCGAGGATGAAACGGGGATAAACTCTGTGAGGCCTTGGATTAGCCCCAAAATAAACGCCTGAAAAATCGTCATAATCTTCTCTAGTATACGCTAGCGTTGATAAATATCGCGCTTCAGAAATATCACAGCCGCTACCAAGAGAAAGATCGCCGAAACACTAAGCATCACGTATACATTCGTTGCCTTTAGGCCATAGGATGCAATACCAGGATTGTTGTAGTAGTGGAACGGTGACAATCGCTCAACCGTTTTGATTCCGCTCACACTGGCAGCAAATGACGTAAGAAGATACGTAGAAAATGCCACCAGGCCAGCAATACTGCCCGCAAAGCCTCGGCGACCAGTAATCGCACCGATTGCAAAACCAAGACTACCAAACAAGAACACGAGTAGCCAGACACCTAACACAGCCTCGATTAATCGAGTTATACTCATCGTCTCATTGATGAGTAACAAGCCAACCCAAACACCCACTACAGCCGTCATACAAATGATCAGGCTCACCACTATACCGGCTAGTAGTTTCTCAACAAAAACCTTTAGTCGAGAAACGGGTTGTGATAACACTGTTTGAAGCGTGCCGTCGCCTTCTTCTCCAGCCAACAAGCCAGTAAACAACATAATACCCATCACCAACACAAGAAGCGGCACTCGAAGCCCAAACACTTCTTGCGAAACATAACCTGGCACCGTCTTGATAAGATCAACATCACCAACTAAACCTTTCATTGATTCAGGAAGGTTCTTAAGCGCTTCGTCGAACTGCCCACCAGAAAATGAATGGTAGAACGCCATCATCAGTAAACACATGCCAATCACACCCAGACCCCAAAACACGATAGACCAACGCTGTTGATACAGAGTTTTTGTAAAGATAGACTTAAACATGGTCTTCCTCCTGGTAGTAGTGCATGAAGATTGACTCCAGGTCAGCTTCTGTAATTGTGAGGTTTTGAACGTTATGATGCGCGAGCAGTGCAACCACCTGATTAATGTCACCTGTTGAGGTGAATTCTGTGTACTCATTAGTAGTATTTTGCAGCTTTGTGCCAGGTAGCTTACCCAATTGTTGGAGCAGCTTTTTGTCTTTGGTAGTAACCCGAATGAAACGTGTTGAAGTGTGGGTCAGCTCCTGCATAGTACGCGTTGCAACCAGTTCACCATCACGAATAAATGCCACGTTATCGCACAACGCTTCAACCTCACTTAGTACATGTGAAGAAATGAACGCTGTCTTTCCAGCTGCTTTATGTTCAGCGATGATTCTGTTAAATTCCGCCTGCATCAGCGGGTCCAGGCCACTGGTTGGTTCGTCAAAAATTAGCAACTCAGGGCGATGCATAAGGGCTGAAATAAGCCCAACTTTCTGCCGATTACCTCGGGATAGGTTTTTGAATCGTTTGTTAAGGTCACATTCCAACCGATCAGCGAGTCCTTGAATGTACGCTTTATCGAAGCTACCACGCAGATTGCCGTAATATTTCAATTGCTGCCACCCTGTCAGGTCTTTATCAAGCGCAAAGTCACCCGCCAAGAAGCCAATCCGTTTCCTAATCTCAACACCTTGCTTTCGAGCATCCATGCCAAAGATAGTAACTTCACCAGATGTCGGGCGAATCAAATCTATGAGCATACTAATAGTTGTCGTTTTTCCTGCGCCATTTGGGCCCAAAAAGCCCGTGACTTCGCCTTCTTTGACTTCGAGGTTGAGGTCACTCACACCACGGCTTGTGCCATACATTTTGGTGAGGTGTTTAAGTTCAATGATAGCCATGAGTTTATTGTACGCTAGACCGGTTGAGTTTTTGCCTTCAACTCTGTTAAACGGGGGATGAAGCTTTGTGCTGCCCCTTCAAGACCAAGTACCTTTAAGCCACCTATTAATACATAGAGCGCATCTAGCTCAGCTTCTTCGAGTACACTTGCTTGTTCGGCTTGCGTAAATCTATGCTCAACCTTTTCAACCAGCCACTTTTCTTCGTGAGGTTTAACCTCGTTAGTTTGCAGTGGTGAAGTATCTGAGGCCTTAACTACCTCAAGCGAACGTGCGGAGTTGTCACGCTTCTTTAGATGACCTCGTTTAATAAGACTGTTTATATGTAGGGCTACGGTGGCCACTGAATTATAGCCCTGGCCCTGCATAACCTCTCGGTAGCTTGGGCTATAGCCATGCTCACCGATGAAGGTTTCGATGAAGGTGAGCAGTTCACGCTGTTTCTTGGTTGGTCGTATAACTTCAGGCATGTTGTCTCCTTGTGCGATTCGCCCCTTTAGTAGTTGGCTTTTTGGTTGTTTTACGAGTATAGGCTGCATGTCCATGAGGACGATGTGCAACGTATGGAGCATGTGGGCGTGCCTTGGGTTGGCCCTTTTTCTTGGCGAACTGCTCTGGGAAAACCCAGTACTTGTACCAGAAGTAATTCCATATGGTGAAGAATCCAGATGATACAAATTGACCAATGTAAGGCGTAATACCGATCGTCTTAAGCCCAAAGACAATGAGATAGTCAAGTACGAAGTCGGTGACGGTGATCACTGCATAACGCCAAGTCACTTGGGTTTGGTGGTCCTTAAGTTTGGGGTTTCTAAATACCCAGTAACGCTGCAACAGATAATTTACCGTCCAGCCGACCAGTGTCGAGATAGACTTAGCCCAGAAGAAGCTCGACTGAAAGCCTTTGTCGAAAATGAAGAACGTCAGATAGCCTGACCAAAAATAAGCCCCACCGCTGATCATGTACTCGGTAAAGCGTTTTATTTCTCTGGTTTGTTTTTTCTTGAGCTTCATAGCGCTTTTGCTTCTTAGACTAGTATACCACCGAGAGAATGCCTGTACACATTTTGTTTGTAGGGGCTCGGCTTATTTGCCGGAGGAAAGCCAAGAACAATTGTTCTATTGGCGGCTTTCCGTACCCTACAAACAAAAAGTGGACTGGCGATGGTACAATGGTGACCAGATATGAAGAACAACGCCTCGGCCGTTTTCTCACTGTTTCTCATCGTTGGTGATTTCTTGGCGTTGGTCGCTGCCTTTGCTACTGCCTACTTCTTACGGTTCCGATGGCTTGAGACACCTGGCATTTCAACCGTTCCAGGACGCGCATATCTAGTAACTATCATTAGTGTGCTTCCGCTGTGGATTCTCGTAAATGGCTTACTGGGTCTCTACAACCAGAATATTTACGACCGGCGCTTCCGTGAGCTGGGACGCCTGCTGTTTGGATCCTTCCTAGGAATTCTCATGGTTATTGGCTATGACTTTATGACTGAAGACAAGCTACTCCCTGGTCGTCTCGTTCCCCTATATGGCCTCATTGTAGGCTTTACCTTCTTGGTCATCTTTCGCTCAATTGCTCGCTGGATTCGCCATGCTCTTTTTAACTACGGTATTGGTATAAGCAATATCTTGATTGTTGGTGATACGACTGCCAGTGCTGAGATTGCCAGGATTATGTCTGATACCCGTAATACAGGTGTACGTATCGTTGGTATTGTCGGCCATAACTCAAACGACAAGTTCAAACACTACACCACTTTTGCTGAAGCACTTGAGCATCTTAAAGAACTGCCAAATGGCATTATTCAAACTGAGCTGTACAAAGCTGCGGAGCGCAATGACGAGATATTACGTTTTGCACAAATCAACCACATTTCATACCGATTTGTTCCAGGCAATAGCGACTTATTCGTAGGCAACATAACTGTGGAGTTATTCGCAGGCTTACCAGTAATTGCAGTGCATCAAACACCTCTGGTTGGCTGGGGCCGTATCATTAAGCGCTTGTTTGACCTCGTTATGAGCCTGTGTTTACTTATCTTCCTCGCACCTTTTCTATTACTGATCGCTGCCATAAATGCCATATGGGGAGGTGGGGTGTTCTTTAGACAAGATCGCCTAACGCGCTTCAATAATTCTTTTAGAGTTTATAAATTTAGGACGCAGTACAAGAAGTACGACGGCACTACACCAGAAGAAGCATTTAAGATGATGGGTAAACCAGAACTATCGAAAACCTACCGAGCTAATGGTGATTTCTTAGAAAAAGATCCTCGCGTTACGCCAATGGGACGTTTCTTGCGTAAAACCAGCCTCGATGAACTACCCCAGCTCATCAACGTTTTCAAAGGTGACATTAGTCTTGTAGGTCCTCGCGCACTCATCCCTCAAGAACTCAATGAGTATGAAAAGCGCCATAAGATCCTTAGTGTAAAATCTGGGTTAACGGGCTTGGCACAAATCTCTGGACGTCGTGATATTAGTTTTGAAGAACGCCGCACTATTGACATGTATTATGTTCAGAACTGGACGTTTTGGCTCGACATTAGCATTCTGCTTCGCACTATCCGCACCGTTATAAATGGCTCTGGAGCAAAATAGTCTCATGGCAGCCCACTTGCCCACTGATAAATTGTCACTTCGTGTCGCTATCGTACATGATTGGCTAATCGCTGGTGGCGCGGAACAGGTGGTAGCTGCTCTGCATGAAATGTATCCTGAAGCACCTATTTACACTTCGTATGCTACCGATGAATGGCGCCAACGCCTAGACAGCAAGGTAATCACTGGGTACTTGCAGCACTTTCCACGTCTTCGTAAATATGTGCCATTTTTGAGAGCCTGGTGGTTCTCGCACCTGAACTTATCCGAATACGACCTTGTTATTAGTAGTTCTGGGTCCGAGGCCAAGGGTATTCGCGTACCGAAGGAAGTAAAGCATATTAACTACTGTCACTCACCTACGCATTATTATTGGAGTCGCTACGATGAATATATGAAGCACCCGGGCTTTGGACCATTTGATTGGTTGGCACGCCTTGGTTTGCGCCTATTGGTTGGACCGATGCGCCGCTGGGATTACAAGGCCGCCCAACGCCCAGATGTTATGATCGCTAATTCTACACATATACAGACCATGATAAAAAAGTATTACGACCGTGACTGTGAAGTGATTTTCCCACCCGTAAATGTGGAGGAATTCTTTCCTGTCTCAAGTAGTGGATCAAGTAATCGAGCTGGCTTTGTAATTACCGGACGCCAAACGCCGTACAAACGTATGGATTTAGCCGTAGCCGCTTGTACTACCCTGAATCTACCCTTGACTGTCTTTGGAACTGGCCCTGATCACGAAAAACTGAAAGCCATGGCTGGTCCAAGCATTACGTTCGCGGGCTGGGCTAGCCGAGATGAAGTCACAAAGGCTTTACAGTCATCTGTGGCCTTCATATTCCCTGGAGTTGATGACTTTGGAATCTCTGCCGTCGAAGCCTTGGCTGCCGGCACACCAGTAATTGCCTACAAGGCTGGTGGCGCACTTGATTACATCAAGCCAGGCAAAACTGGTGAGTTTTTTGAAGAACAAACGGTTGAGAGCCTTATTAACTGCCTAAAAGCCTTTGATGGCAGCAAATATACTCCAAATGATATGAAAAAACAGGTTGAACGCTTCAAAAAGGAAAATTTCAAAAAAAGTTTTCATTCTCTGGTAAATACCGTTCTACAATAGCCCATACATTTAAAAAGGTAGTATATGTGCGGCATTGTTGGCTATGTAGGCAAAAAACCTAAAGCAATCGATTTCATTCTGACTGGTTTACAAGCTTTGGAGTATCGAGGTTACGACTCAGCTGGCCTCGTCACGCTTGAATCTGGCTCACCTCGACTTTTAAAACAATCAGGACGCGTTAATCAACTTCAAAAAGAAGTATTAGCTCAGCAACTTACTGAGTCTAGTTTGGCAATTGGACACACACGTTGGGCTACACATGGCTCACCTACTGTAAGTAACGCGCATCCGCATTGTGACATGAACCAGGAGGTCTTCGTAGTGCATAACGGGATTATTGAGAACTACCAGGAACTTCGACGATTTCTAGAAAGTGAGGGCTATGTATTTCAGTCTGATACCGACACAGAAGTAATACCTATGTTGATTGCGTACCATCTGCGAACTACCAAGGAATTTTCAGAAGCGTTTCAGCAAGCCATCTTAGAGCTTAAAGGCGCCTATGCAATTACTGCACTATATACTCACGAGCCTGATGCGCTATATGTTGCCTGCTTATCAAGCCCGTTGATTATTGGTATCGGCACGCAGGCACATTACATTGCCTCTGACGCTTCAGCGATTCAAGGAAAGGCCCAAGAAGTAGTGTACCTAGCAGATTTTGAAGTGGCCCGAATAACTGCCAACAACCTGGAAATCACTCACCTGCACGAAAAAACATCGATTAAACGAAACAGTGAAGCGATTGAAATTGATACCGAAGAGAATAGTAAGCATGGTTTTGACCATTTCATGATCAAAGAGATCCATGATATCCCCGAAACGATCAGATCGGCTACTCGTGGTCGCATTCAGCCCGATAGCACCACCGTTAAGCTTGGTGGCATTGAAGCGGTGCGCGAGCAACTCAAGCACATTGAACGGATAATTATTGTTGCCTGCGGTACGTCATACTACGCTGGACTGGTTGGCGAGTACCTGATCGAAGAAATAGCAGGTATACCAGTTGAGGTGCAACTAGCGTCTGAGTTTAAATACCGTGAAGAGCCTATATCACGTGGCTCTGCCTTACTAGCTATTTCGCAATCTGGCGAAACAGCTGACACTATTGCTGCAATTAAAAAAGTAGCCCCTTTCGGCGTTTTAACACTTGGTATTGTTAATGTCGTCGGATCAACGATTGCTCGACTTACCCAAGCTGGTGTGTACTGTCACGCTGGACCTGAGCGATCTGTAGCGAGTACTAAAGCATTCATTGCCCAGGTAACCATACTACTTGAACTGGCGCTTCATTTATCTGGCGATCGTTCTGCCTTACATACCGAGCTTTTTGAAGAGCTCCTGGCCTTACCAAGCAAGGCTGAAGAGGCTATAAAAGACAAGGAGAAGATCAAGAGGCTTGCTAAGAAATATGCTTCTAGTAAGAACTTTTTATATGTTGGACGGGGTAATCTGTACCCAGCCGCGCTAGAGGGTGCCTTAAAGTTAAAAGAAGTTTCATACATACATGCTGAGGGCTTTGCAGCTGGGGAGCTAAAGCATGGGCCGTTAGCCATGATCGATAAAGAACTACCGACCTTTGCTCTGGCAGGATCTGGTGAGCTTGAAGAAAAAACGCTATCAAACCTTGAAGAAATCCGTGCCCGGAGTGGTCCCATCATCGCCGTAGGCACAAAAGGCAACGATACGCTTAGGAGACTTACCAAAGACATTATTGAGCTACCTGAAAGCTTGCCTCAAACCCAGCCGATTCTGGCTGCCATTGCCATGCAGCTTTTTGCCTACTACGTGGCACTGGAGAAAGGTCTAGATATTGATCAGCCTCGGAACTTGGCGAAGTCGGTGACTGTTGAGTAGGTGAAGTGGCTGCCAAAAGGTGAGCTATCCGCTACACTAAGATAAGAAATAACGGAGGGCCCCTGTGGACACATCAATTGCTGAAATCTTCAAATCCTATGACATACGCGGTAAGGTTGGTGCTCAACTGACTAATGATAGTGTTCGAGACATCGCTCGAGCCTATGCTGACTGGCTACCTACTCAAGGTACTGTGGCTGTCGGACATGATATGCGCCCAGATTCCGCTGAGCTCGCCCATGCTTTTATGGAAGGACTGCAATCCCAAGGTTATGACGTATGGGATATTGGCCTAGTTACCAGTGACATGATTTATTTTGCCGTTGGTAAGTGGAATCTGGCTGGGGGCGCTGTTATAACAGCAAGCCATAATCCTGGAGCTGATAATGGTATTAAGTTGTATCGTGATCAAGTAGTTGCTGTTGGCCTTGATGCCGGGCTCGGTGCAATCCGCGACAAATACCTGGCTAGTGAATTCAACCCGCCAGCCACAACTCCAGGAACCGTTACCGAAAAATCGATCACTGATGATTGGGTCGAGCACTGCTTAACCTTCGTTAATGATTTGCCAGCATACAAGATCGCTATTGATGCTGGCAACGGTATGGCTGGTGAAATCCTGCCCCACATCTTGCCAAGGCTCCCGCTTACTACTCAAGAGATGTATTTCGAGCTTGATGGTACCTTCCCTAACCACGAAGCTAACCCGCAAGTTATTGAAAATTTGAGAGACCTCGTTAAGGTGGTGATTGATCAAGGTTACGACTTTGGCATCGCTTTTGATGGTGATGGCGACCGCGCTGTCTTTGTAGACGACAAAGGCCGCCCAGTACTCGGAACTGATCTACTGACCATGATTGCCTGTTTGTATCTAGAGAAATACCCTGGTAGCAAGATTGTGCACGACGTACGCACCAGCCGTGCGACACAAGAGTTCATTCGCGAATTCGGCGGCGAACCGGTGCGTACCAAAGCTGGCCGCGTTAACATTGGTAGCCTTATGCGTGAAGTTGGTGCTCCGTTTGGTGGCGAAACCACGGGTCATATGTTCTTTAAAGAGAATTACGACGCGGACTCGGGGCTTATCACTGCCTTGGTGGGCATGCAGGCCTTGACTAACAGTGGCAAGAAGTTATCTGAGCTTGTGGATTCATATCGAACCTACGTAATAGTGCCTGAGATCAACCTTCATACCAGTACACCTAAGGAGACTGTTTTTGCACAACTTAAGGAGTTGTTTGCAGATGGTGAGTTCGATGAGCTGGATGGCCTCACCGTGAACTATCCTGATTTTTGGTTCAACCTACGCGCCAGCAACACCGAACCAGTAATGCGCCTGAATGCCGAAGCAAAGACACAAGCCCAGCTAGACGAAGTTGTTGCAAAAGTCACACAGGTGACGGGTCAGTAAAACAGCCTGGTTATTGTTATACTTAACTGATGAATATATTAGTTACGGGCGGTACAGGCTATATCGGATCTCATGTTGTCGTGGAACTAGTGAACGCGGGACATAATCCCATCATAGTGGACAATTTTAATAATTCACGACCAGAAGTTCTGAGTAGTATTGCTCAAATAATTGGTAAGGAACCGGTTTTTTACGAACACGATTATGCAGATTCTGAGTTCTTGAAGGGACTCTTCGTCAAAGAGAACATAGAAGGTGTAATCCACTTTGCTGCATATAAGGCTGTTGGTGAATCAGTAGATAACCCACTTAAGTACTATAGGAATAATATTGCTGGTCTTGTTACATTATTAGAAACAATGGAAGTGTGTTCAGTAAATAACCTCGTGTTTTCATCATCGTGCACTGTTTATGGAGAAACCGATGAACAGCCTCTCAATGAAGAGTCCGAAGTTCAGCCTGCAAACTCTCCATATGGGTCAACTAAACAAATGGGTGAGAGAATCATTTCTGACGCAACAGCCGCGAGTCGACAGCTGAGAAGTGTTTTTCTGCGGTATTTCAACCCAATTGGTGCACACCCTTCTTCAAGGATTGGTGAGCTGCCGCTCGGTAAGCCAAGTAATCTCGTACCTTTTCTTACCCAAACTGTTGCAGGTTGGCATAAAGAGCTGACTGTTTTTGGTAATGACTATCCTACAATCGATGGAACATGTATTCGTGATTATGTGCATGTCATTGATCTTGCTAAAGCACATATAAAAGCGGTTGAGTTTCTCTCTAAAAAAGATGCAAACTTTATTGATGTTTTCAATGTTGGTACAGGAGATGGTAAAAGTGTCCTTGAGATTATTCGAGCCTTCGAAAAAGCCACTAAGCAAAAGGTTCCATATATAATTGGACCGAAAAGATCAGGTGATGTCGTATGTGCATATGCCAGCACAGAGAAAATCAACCGAGAACTTGATTGGCGCGCAGAGAAAACAATTGAAGATTCTCTGTTAGATGCATGGAATTGGCAGCGAACATTAATTAAACCTGAGGTATAATAACAGCGTATGAAACTTATAGTCACTGGGGGTGCAGGGTTTATTGGGTCTAACTTTGTGCATCATGTATACAGAGAACGACCTGATTGGCACATAACTGTCTTGGATGCCCTTACCTATGCTGGTAACAAGGCAAATTTAGACGGCTTGGACTCCTCTCGAGTTGAATTAGTTGTAGGTAATATTTGTGATGCCGAATTAGTTGACCGCTTGTTTGCAGATGCGGATGCCGTAGTACATTTTGCTGCAGAGTCACATAACGACAATTCCCTTCATGATCCACGACCTTTCCTAGACACTAATATTGTCGGCACGTACACATTACTTGAAGCTGCTCGCAAGCATGGAACACGCTTACACCACATTTCTACTGATGAAGTATATGGTGATCTAGAACTTAATGACCCAAACAAGTTTACCGAAGCTACTCCTTACAATCCTTCTAGCCCTTACTCTAGTACCAAAGCCGGCTCAGACTTATTAGTTCGGGCATGGGTTCGCTCATTTGGGGTGAAGGCAACTATTTCAAATTGCTCAAACAACTATGGGCCTTATCAGCATATTGAGAAGTTTATTCCTCGTCAGATTACTGAAGTAATTCTGGGGCGTAAGCCAAAGCTCTATGGCAGTGGTGTGCAAGTGCGAGACTGGATCCACACTGAAGACCACTCATCTGCTGTTCTGGCCATTCTCGAGAAAGGTACCATTGGCGAAACCTATATGATTGGTGCCGAGGGTGAAGAGAACAACAAATCTGTAGTTGAGTTAATTCTTGAGTTAATGGGCAAAGACACATCTGATTACGAGCATGTTAATGACCGACCTGGCCATGATATGCGATATGCAATTGACGCGACTAAGCTACGTAACGAACTCGGATGGAAACCAAAGTACACCGACTTCCGCAGTGGGCTCACTGATACCATCAAGTGGTACCAAGATAATGAAGCTTGGTGGAAGCCACAAAAAGAAGCTACAGAAGCCAAGTACAAAGAACTAGGGCGATAATGAGCCAGTCCACCCTCAAAGTCGAAGGAACCACAATCGAAGGGCTATATACCGTAAAGTACAAGGTCTTTAAAGACGAACGTGGCTCAGTTATGGAATTCTATCGTCAGTCTGAATTTGAAGCAGCTGGCCTACCAAGTCTGGGTGAACGACCACAGGTTAACGCGCCCCTGACCGTGAAAGGTGCTTTGCGGGGCGTACATGCAGAGTTTGCTCATAAGCTTGTGTCTGTTGCCAGTGGCGAAGTTTACGCAGCTATTGTTGATCTACGCAAAGAATCTCCAACTGCTGGTAAGTGGCAAGGTTTTACTCTACGTCGAGGAGAGGGTCTATTTATCTCGAGTGGCCTTGGCAACTCATTTCAGTCAACGAGTGACGAACCTTCAGTTTACCTATATTACTTTGAGGATGAGTGGCGTCCCGACATGCCTGGCCTTGCATGCAACCCTCTCGACAGTGAACTTGCAATTGACTGGCCGATTAAACTTGGTAAAGGTATGATTATCTCGGAAAAAGATCTAAATAGCTCTTCACTTAAAGAAGTCCTGAGGGTGTGATGGACGACTCCAAAGTAATGATTGTTGGTGCTAATGGTCAGCTTGGCCAGGCCCTACATGCACAGTATCCTAACGCCAAAAAGGCAGATATTTACGAACTTAATATTACAGACCGTGAATCAGTTCTGGGTTTTGATTGGACTGGGATAGAAGTTATCTTAAACGCAGCAGCATTCACTAATGTTGATGCCGCTGAAACCGAAGATGGCCGCTTGGCTGCCTGGGAAGTAAACGCTACTGCAGTCGGGTATTTATCTGAGGTTGCACGAATATACAGCATGACACTCGTGCATATATCTACTGACTATGTATTTGACGGCACGAAAGACCTTCACACCGAGGATGAGGCCTTAGCGCCACTCTCTGTGTATGGAGCAAGTAAAGCAGCAGGAGACCTTTTGATAGCTCAGTTAGAGAAATATTACATCTTGCGTACTAGCTGGGTGATTGGTGAAGGAAATAACTTTGTCCGCACAATGCTCAGACTGGCTGAAAAAGGCGTTTCACCTACAGTGGTTGCAGATCAGATCGGACGCCTCACTTTCACGAGCGAGCTCGTTCGAGGAATTGTACACCTTCTTAATGAAGGCGCTCCATTTGGTACCTATAATGTTACCAATGAGGGTACGCCAACTAGTTGGGCGGAAATTACTCGTCGCATCTTCAAGCTTTCTGGCCACAACGAGCTTACCGTAACTGATACATCTACCACCGATTATTTTGCTGGCAAGGTGGGGGTTGCACTACGACCACTTCAAAGCACGCTTAATCTTGCTAAAATACAAGCAACGGGTTTTACTTCACGAGATTGGGAAGAAGATTTGAAATCATATATAGAGAAGGAGCTTTCATAATATGAAGGGCATTGTACTAGCTGGCGGTTCTGGCACCCGTCTTTATCCAATTACTAAAGGCATTAGCAAACAGCTCATGCCAATTTATGACAAACCGATGATTTACTATCCTATTAGTACCCTGATGGGTGCTGGTATTCGTGAAATTCTCCTTATTACAACACCGCAGGATCAGTCACAATTCCAGCGGCTACTAGGGGATGGATCGGACTGGGGTATAAGCCTTAGCTACGCAGTGCAACCCGAACCAAAAGGTCTAGCAGAAGCGTTCACAATTGGTGCTGAATTTATTGGGGGCGACAAAGTGGCCATGATCTTAGGCGATAACCTCTTCTATGGCCCAAGTATGGAGGAGAGTCTCAAAGGACTATTAAACGTTGAGGGTGCTGTTGGCTTTGCTGCTCAAGTTACAGACCCCGAACGCTATGGTGTATATGAGTTCGATGAAAGTATGAACGTACTGTCAATCGAAGAAAAGCCTACAAAACCTAAGTCTAATTACGCAAACTCTGGTTTGTACTTTTGTGACAATGAAGTAGTAGAAATTGCGAGGAACGTTCAGCCAAGCGAACGCGGGGAAGTTGAAATTACTTCCGTTCTCGATGCGTATCTTCAAAAAGGCAAACTAAAAGTGTCGTTACTTGATCGAGGCACCGCATGGCTTGATACTGGTACTTTTGAATCAATGAATGACGCGTCTGAGTACATAAAAGTTATTGAGCGTCGTACGGGCATTAAAATTGGCTGCCCCGAAGAGATTGCTTACCGTGAAGGCTTTATCTCGGCAGAACAGCTACAACAACTCGCGAGTGGTTTGGTCAAATCGGGCTATGGAAAATACCTGACGGGTCTACTGGCTAACAACGATTTACCTTAGATATCAACCGGCTGTCGACCAATACTTTCATAGTGGAAGCCTTGATCTTTCATCTCATTTAGGTCGTAGAGATTTCGACCATCAAATATAACAGCTGCCTTTAATAGATCTTTTACACGCTTATAATCTGGGGCAAAGAACTCTTTCCAGTTGGTAGCAATAATAAGTGCATCTGCTTGTTCTAAGACATCGTACTCATTCTCCGCAAAAGAAAGATTCTTGTTATCTATCATAACTCGTCTTACATTGTCGATCGCCTGAGGATCAAAGGCAACAATCTTCGCACCTTCCGCTGTCAATTGACGAATAATTTCAAGTGCTGGTGACTCACGAATATCATCAGTATTGTCTTTAAATGCTAGCCCCCAGAGAGCAAACGTCTTGCCTTTAACATCACCTTTGTAATACTTGATCACCTTTTCTGGAAGAACCTTTTTCTGACGTTCGTTAGCATCAATAGTCGCTTGAACAATGCGTAATTCTACCCCGTGTTCCTCGCCTGTTTTCTTCAGCGCCAAGGTGTCCTTTGGAAAACAGCTACCGCCATAACCAGGGCCTGGATAAAGAAAGTCAGGACCTATGCGTCTGTCAGAACCTATACCGCTACGTACCATATCGATATCTGCCCCAGCAGCTTCACATAATGCGGTCAGCTCGTTAATGAAACTAATCTTTGTAGCTAGAAAACCGTTTGCCGCATACTTGATCATTTCGGCTGAAGGTTCATCGGTAATAATAAGTCTGTTTGGTTCCTTACGAACTAGCGGCCGATACAACTCTTGCATAAGTTGCTTGGCACGATCAGAAGAAGTGCCTACTACAACGCGGTCTGGATTCATAAAATCGCCAACGGCTTGTCCTTCGCGCAAGAACTCAGGGTTAGAAACTACATCATATTCAACCGTAGAATGTGCCGCGATTGCTTCGTGAACTCTCTTTGCGGTGCCGACAGGCACCGTACTCTTATCAACGACGACAATATACTGTTTGAGTTGCTTGCCAATATCATCCGCAACCCCGAGAATATAAGATAGATCAGCTGATCCGTCCTCTCCAGGAGGAGTAGGTAGTGCCAGGAAGAGGATTTGAGCATCTAGTGCATCTTCCAGTTTAGTCGTAAAGCTCATCCTACCTTCACGTATATTGCGCTCAAGTAAGTCTTCGAGACCAGGCTCATGAATGGGTATTTCACCATTCTGCAAGCGTTTAACTTTTGCTTCGTCAATGTCAACACAGACAACGTCATTACCTATTTCTGCAAAACAAGTTCCTGACACAAGTCCAACGTAACCCGTTCCAACTACCCCAATTTTCATATCACTGCCCCCTACTTACGTTTGCAATGCTACTTTTCTTTCAGGCCGGTTTTTGTAATTACTGATGATTCTTGGTATTCGTCGTCACTATTAATATCCCAGAGATCATGCTTGGCACCATCGGCAATATTCTCTGCAGCTAGCATTCCCATCAGAATACTATGGTCTTGATTGTTGTACTTGAACGCACCATAGCGTCCAATAATCTGTAGATTCTTATAACCACGTAGGAAGTCTTCAACTTGTGTCAGTTGCTTCTTATAACCGCGACCATAAACAGGGTAACAACGTGGCACACGAACGATCATACCGTCAGTAATTTGATTACTTTTCACAAGGCCTGTCTTAGCAAGTTCTTCCTTAGCTAGAGCAACATACTCTTCTTCATCCCAGTGCCAAAAATCATCTTCGTCAAAACTCCAATATTCCATTGCAATAATGGCTTCTTTTTTGCCCTGATTGATTGATGGAACCCAGTTTTGAAAGTTTGTAATACGCCCAGTTCGGAGATCAGTACTATGCACATATATCCAGTTGTCAGGGAAAATATTCTTAGCATTTACCTTCAAGTAAACAATTAGTGTGTTACGGAATTTCAGGGATTTGTTGGCTTTAACAATTTTCTCAGGCACACCTTTCAGTCGGCCAACTAGAAGTGTTAGTGGCATTGATGAAACTACCTGATCGTAGTTTACTGACTCACCACTGACTAATTTCACACCTTTTACTGTTTTACCACTTGTAATAAGTGAGTCGACTGGTGTTTTCAGATGTACTTTGCCACCATTCTTCTCGATGTACTTCTTCATCCGTTCGTAGACTTCACCAGTCCCCTTGTTTGGATACGCAAATTGGTCAACTAAAGTTTTGTGCTTCTCCCCGCCACCACCAAAAATTGCACTCTTGAGAGCTTCACTCATTGATAGCTTCTTGATACGTTGTGAGGCAAACTCAGAGTCAAGTTTGTTACCAGGAATACCCCAGAGTTTTTCAGTGTATGTCTTGAAAAAGTGGCCATAGAGGCGCTTGCCAAAACGTGCTACCACCCATGATTCGAAAGTATCACCCAGGTCACGGCCACCTGGTTTCACGCGTTGCCAACCATAACTTGCTAAACAGCGGATAGCTTCGATAATACCAAGGTTTCCCAAAGCATTGCCTGCTTTAATAGGATAGTAGTAGAACTTGTTACGGAAAAAGATTCGAGTCAAACGATCTACCATTTCGTAGTCTTTGCCGATAACTTCTAGCCAAAGCTTGTTAACACGGGTGTCATTACTGAAGAATCGGTGTGGACCAATATCCACGATCTGACCCCAGAGTTTAAAAGAACGCGCCATGCCTCCAACAAACGGAGAAGCCTCGTAAAGATCTACTTCAACACCTTTTTTTGTTAATTCATATGCAGCAGTGATGCCTGCTGGTCCCGCTCCAATTACTGCAACTTTTTTCTTCTTGTTACTCACTACGCCTCCAGTTTAACCTGTTCAATACTTGAACTGAACTTAATACAATATCTTCTTCCGTGCAATGAAATTCCAAAAGAATACAACAACCGTTGATACAGCTTTTGCCACACGATAGTCAAGATGCCCGATTTGAACCATACCGGCAATAATAGCCAAGTTCAATCCAAGCCCAATCGTACAAATGCCAACGAAAATAATAAACTCAGCCTTGCGAGAAGAGAGCTTGCGATCAGCAAACACCCATTTAACACTTAGTATGTAGTTGACCGTAACACCAGCCAGAAAGCTTATTGTCGCTGCAACTAGATAATTAATATTAAAGACTTCTTTAAGAAAGATTAGTCCGCCAAAGTCCACCACAAGAGCAACAATCGAAACAATCAGGCTACGAATAAGCTGGATGGATGTCTTGCGGCTTGGGCTGAGCTCGAAAGACTCTTTTACTAGCTGCCAGCTCCATGCAATGTGTTTATTTTGCGGCAATACCCTATACACCCAAATCTACCTTACACCTTTTCTGCTATTAGAAGTTGATTGTATAGTATCAGAATTTGGGGGTTTTTTTAAGTGTTACTACTGCTGTAAGTGTAATAATTTTGCGACAGCCTTGAACATGTTTATTATAGTAGTGACTCCGTACGCGTCTATTAAATCAACGAGTTGGAATGGGCTTAGAAACATTTATGAAAAATCTTACTGCTGTCTTGCGTAGTGCATACACATATATCTTCTTGTTAACCTTCTATGGTGTATGGCTTTGTTGGGGAGCAATCCAACTTCCATACCGCGATCATGCTGGGATTATTAGTTACTTGCCGACAATTCAGTACAATCCGACAAGCAACATTTTGCGATTTCTATTTGCAGTATTATTACCCCCGTTAGCCTGCTTTGGTTTCTGGCTTCTTGTTAACGCAAAGTCACTCCAAAAGCTTACCAAGAACAAACGACTTATATTTAGTGGCAAGATTATTCTAACTCTGGCCTGTCTTTTACTTTGCGTTGGGATGGGAATCTACCAGAACAGTACTAACCCCGCTAATAATCCGGTAGGTACCTACGGCGAACCCTATAAATACGCTCTGGTTGATACCTTCCATGAAGGCGAGACACTAGCACCAGCGCTCGCTTATCAACAACCTAATCTCAAGCCATATCGAGACTTCGTGCCAATCCATGGAGTCTTTCAAGATACATTGCGAACGGTGTTAGCCTTCAAGTTCTTCGGCCAAAGTATTGGCGCATCTCGAGCCTTTACAACGATTCTCATCATCATCACCTATATGCTCTACTTCCTGCTACTGTTGGTAATATTTAAAGGTAACCTACTCAAATCAGCTCTTGGTCTTTCTCTTATCGGTCTGGCTTTGTTATCCCTACCCGGTCTCGGTCTTCTCAATAAGATTTTCATACCTGTTCAATTTCCGTTCAGAGACATACCCACGATTCTGTTCCTTATATCAGCGATTACTGGCATTAGATATTGGCGAAGGAAGCGATTTGCACTTTTTGCACTCTGTAGTTTTGCAATTGGCTTCATTGTCATGACCACCTACGCAGTTTCAATTGATAGAGCTTTCTACATAACCTTCCTCTCCCTTGGTTGGCTATTGATGTTGCTCATTCTTTCTCCGTTCCGAAGCTTCTTAAAGTACACTGTTGCTCCGTATATTTTTGGCCTTATTGTTGGTATACCAGTACTCGGGCTTGCCCTCAAATGGGCATTCCGTGACTTCATCGTCTACACCCTCACTATGTCTAGGTATAAAGAGTATCTTGACGGCATCATCTTTAAGCAGCCCAACATGTCTGTGAGTATCTTACTGCTAATAATGTCGGTTGGTGTTTTCATAGGTGGCAGTTACCTAGTTAAGATATGGTCAGAGAAGAAACTCAGCACCAAAAACTGGAGTGCACGCATTGCGGCTCTAAGAGACAATACCGCCGATCTCATCCAAAAACACTATATTGTAATACTTCTTTTTGTAACAGCTGCTGTTTTCTTACGTAGTGCAATTGGCAGGTCTGACGTGTCACACTTTGCCTATACTGTTCAATGGACTTACCTACTTCTATCCGTCCTGCTTGTAAACTATCTTTTCAGTAGCAAACTTAAACTTGGTACGGCGATCAATTACTTGACCATACTATTGTTGGGTATTGTGCTTTTGGCATTTAGCATACAAGTTAAAAAGATCGACATCGCTCACGATGCATTTCCAATACACCTGAAAGACAGTGAGATCGTCCGTCCTGACTATCTCGAAACAGCAGCGTTCTTAAAACAGAATATGCACGGATCAGATACATTCGTAACCCTTACCTCGGAAGGTATTTGGTACTACTTAGCAGACAAACCATCACCCATTCGTTACTTTATCATCTGGTATGCCTACACAGGCGCTCAACGCCAAGAGATTGCTGGCCAGCTAAACAGCATGGACAATGTCAAGTATGTTGTCACAAATAATAACTGGACAAGTAATTTTGATTTTGTGCCAAATCCTCAGCGCTTCCCAGAGGTATATAGTGTTCTGAATGAGAAATATGAACCACTAACTGGTTTCGGTCAACAAACGGTCTGGGTTCGCAAGTAAACGAGCTGGAAGCTATTGTAAACTTAAGCTTTTTGTGGTAGACTATCAACGTTACCATGAAGACAAAAACCTATTCAAAAAATCATCGATCACCAAGAAACAAAAAGGCTATATTTGTGGCTATCCTTGCCGTCTTGGTAGTTTTTGGAACTGGCTTTGCATTCTATAAGGCTCGACAAAATGACACTCCTACCAATACAGTAAGTGGACCTACTCCTCAAGAGAAGCAAGCCACTGAGGAGCACAAGGAAGAGCTTGCTAACCAACAAAATTCAAACTCAACGAACACATCGGACCCAAAGAACAATAGTAGCAATACCAACCCTACCCCTAGCCAAACTCCAAGTGGTAAAAAAGCAGTTACCGTAACTGTCTCTTACGCTGGGCCAGCTGGTTCAGATGGCTACGTCGTAAATGCTATTGTCTCTGGTGTTATTGAAGCCGGTGGAACATGTACAGTAACCGCTTCTCGCTCAGGCGCAAATCCTGTTACTAAGTCAGGAGCTGCCGTCGATAACGTCTCAAATACCAACTGTGCGCCTATCACTTTCTCATCATCAGAACTAAGCGCAGGTGACTGGAGCTTGAAGGTAACCTATACTTCACCAACCTCTGAAGGCACGACAACCAGTAACTTAAGTGTTAGGGCTCAGTAATGTTAAGAAAGTTAAACACCCTATTTGCAGTCACCATCAGCCTAGTTCTTTGCTTAAGCATTGTTGCTGCAGCTCCGCAGCCAAAAGCTAGCGCGCTCGCAGCCAGTGACTTTGACCCAGGCCGAATCATTGACGATGAAGTTTTCTTCAACTCAAGCTTAATGAGTATTCCCGACATCCAGAACTTCCTGAATAGCAAAGTTCCCGTTTGTGACACAAATGGTACACAGCCTTATGCAGGTACCACAAGAGCAGCATATGGCGCATCCAGGGGCTATCCCGCACCATTCACCTGCCTTAAAGATTACGTGCAGGTAGGTATCCCCCAAAAGGATGCAGAAAGCGGATTATGTACAGGGATTGGTTCTGGTACAAAATCTGCAGCAGAAATTATCTACGTGGTGTCGCGTAGCTGTGGTATAAACCCCCAAGTACTTATTGTTTTGTTACAAAAAGAACAGTCACTTATCACCGATGATTGGCCATGGAGTATTCAGTACCGTAGCGCAACAGGCTACGGATGTCCTGACACAGCTCCTTGCGATGCGAACTACTATGGCTTTTTCAACCAAGTCTATAACGCAGCACGACAGTTTAAGCGATATGCCCGTGATGCCAACCTCTTTAGTTACCAGAAAGGTCGCAATAACTATATTCAGTACAACCCTAACGCTGGTTGTGGTGGAACAAACATCTTCATTCGTAACCAAGCTACTGCTGGCCTTTATAACTACACGCCATACCAGCCTAACCCAGCAGCTTTGAGTGGTCTTTCAGATTCTAATGCCGGCGGTGGGGACGGTTGTAGCGCGTATGGTAATAGGAACTTCTTTTGGTACTTTAGCCGATGGTTTGGGAGCACAATTGCCGGTGCTTGTACAGCCAACGAACCTACCCTATCCTACGTCCGCCGTTTCTATAACCCTCGAACATTTGATCACTTCTACTCTGCACGTGACTGCGATGTATCATTCCTTGCGCAAATTGGCTACATAAACGAAGGACCAGTGTTTAACACTACACCTGCTACTTCACCACTCGCAACACCTGTTTATCGTTTATATAATCCACGCACACAAATGCATCTATGGACGACACATTACGAAACTCCTGAGCAACTAGCTGCAGGCCGTACAGGCTATCAACAAGAGGCAGGTATCGTATTTTATGTATTGCCAGGTGGAATATCAAACCCACCAAACCAAGCACACAGCTTTTATAACCCAAATACCTATCTTCACTTCTTAGTTGCCAACCCAACCCAAGCTGACAAAGACTGGTTGTATCATAAGGCTGGTTACTTGTACGAAGGACCGAGCTTTAATACTCAGTAGTGGTTGCTTTTAGACCTTCTTCGAGGCTTGTCGTTGCATGATCACCGAATTCGTTTTGAAAACGGTCAGTGCTTATGTTTGCGCTTTTTAAAAATGTCTTTGGCGGCTCAACGTTAGTTACTGAAAAATCCAGATGGGTGGCGTTTCTAATAGCATCAATGATTTGATTAACAGTGGTTTGCTTGCCACTTCCAATATTATAGGTGCGGTACTTAGTACTTTTGTAAAAGCTTTCCGTTATCATACGTGTAACGTCACGGATATACACATAGTCACGGGATGCTTCACCATCACCTAATACAGTCACTTCTTGCTTCTCTTTGATTTGCTGCAAAAAAGCTGGTATAACTCCTTGATTGTTACGGAATTGTTGCCTGGGTCCATATGGATTTGTGAGACGATAAACAGTGTAATCAAGCCCAAATTTACGATTGAAATACGCCAGATAATTCTCAATTGCGAGTTTAATTATGCCGTAAGGAGAAACGGGGGTTGTTGCATCATCCTCTGTTGCAGCACGTTCTTCAGAGATATGCCCATATATAGCTCCTCCGGATGACATATAGATTACCTTCTTAACACCCGCCTTTAAGCACAGGTTGAAAAGCTGTACCGCTGGACGTAGATTTCTATCTATATCTGTGAATGGATCGTTGTCTGAACTGAACGGTGTTGTCATTGAGAGCGAGTGAAAAACAAAGTCAGCATCCTTCAGTGATTCACTAATATCATCTTCACTGAAAAAATCACCTTTAACTGTTTGAATATTCTGGTGTTGTTTATATTGGATAGGTTCAGAGAAGCGATCAAAAGCACGCACAAGATAACCTGCTTCTGCCAACTCATCAACCAGATGGCTACCAATAAAACCATTTGCACCTATAACTAGGCAGCGTATATCGCTATTCATATCTTAAGTATCTTAAGTATTGGTGACTTAACTGTCAATTTTACTTGAGAATTACATCAATCATCGGCTGATACGTGTTGTTAGCCTGATTGAGGGAAATCTTGTTTGAATACTTAGACATTTCTGCAAGGTGCTTATTGGTCGTCTTCGTTTTGTTCAAAATTTCTTCTAAGGTATCAACAATCTGATTGTAGTCAGCGCTATCCAGGTAAAAACCATTCTTTCCAGGGTAAAGTTGCTCAACCATGCCCGAGGAGTCATTACGCAAGACTGGATGTCCCGCCGCCATACCTTCAAATACAAACAGAGGCAAGCATTCACGCAGTGAATAACAGATAGTGACGTTAGACTGCATCATTAGCTCGGAAGAACGATCATGAGCTACCTGCCCGTAGTGCTTGAAGCGCTTGCCGAGTAGCTTGTCGGCGTGATCTAGAATTTGCTTTGATATAAAGTCACGAGACAATCCGACATAGGTAAGTTCAAAGTCTCGATAGGCTTTAGGGTTCTTGGCATGATATTGGTCAATGAATGCACGAAAGGCATAGAGAATTGGTAACTGCCCTTTACGGCCATCGGCAACGTTACCTGTTAAGATAAACTTAATTGTCTTAAAGTCGTCTTCACTTCGCATCTTTTGGAATTTTTTTGGAATAACGTATTTGTAGGGCTGTAGGCGTATGTTCTTAGTCTGCTCGAAATACTTTTGATAGTTTTTCATGGCTTTTTCGGCAGCAATAAACATGATGATTTTATCTTTTTGCAGCAAGGTACTGATGCGTCGAGCTTCGCCCTTATCGAAGAGTAATTCTGGCTCGTCCTCATGAATAAACCATACTAGTCTTTTAACGGTGCCGTTCTCAAGCCCAGCATAGACTGACTCTTTCATGAGACCACTATGTGCGACTGTATTTAGGACAACGGTGTCGCCCTGTACAAGATCCAAGCCTATCTCTTTGCTCAGGTGTATTTTTGGTCGAATGTTCAGCTTATTAAGGCGAACAATATTGTCTTTGTGGATTGGGTTGAATGTATGGAATTCGAGCGGTACGTTGCCAGACCCTTCCTTGATAGCCTGTGCAAGGTCTATAAAGACATACGGGGCACCAGACAGGTCAAGTTGGTGAGAAACCATAACTATACCTGGTTGTGTTCGGCGACCGACACTAACACGTTTAAACTGGTTGTCTGCGATCGTTCGCACAACATGGTATGTGCTCCTCAAACCATGCTTGCGTGCATAGGCCGGCAACATCTTGCCCTTCACAACTGCCTTCTTGAGTTTGCTTCTGCGGCCACCAGGAGCTGGTGGAAGTATAGTCTGGTCACCAAAGTGCTGAAGATCTTTGGCACGCTTGTGTGTGTTCACGGCATTCACAAGATCAGCAGTGAGTGTGTCCCAGTAATAATCTGAGCGTAATTCACTAAGATTTTCTTTAAGCTTAAGTAAGTGCTTATCATCTTTAAGCATTGTTTGTAGATCGTGTGCTATTTCTTTGGGTGTTAGGCCAGTAAGTTTCTGGGCAGCTTGTTTTTGGATTAAGATCTCACCGAGTGGATCGCCCCCATTCGTAAGAAGTGGTAGATCAGCCCATAAGAAATCGACTAAACGTGTGCGCCATGACAGTTCGTTTTCTTCACCTTCTTTGTTGATCACAACCACCGCATCACTGTCTAAATACCAATCAGCTCGCTTGTCGAACTCAACCCAGTCTTGCACAATCACACGGTCTTGAGACGAAGTGGTTTCAATATGTTCAATAAGCTGGTCGTATGGCCTGGTAAAGTCTGGGTGGTTATTGAAGGGATTTTTGGCACCAACAATAATTAGTTTGGCAGGTACCTTTTCATTCAATATGCCGACTGCATCAACTAAACCACGCAAATCAAACCAAGGATAGATGCCACCAAACCAGAGGATTTTCTTTTCTTTGCTACCTTTAGACATAAGTTTAGTTATCGGCTGTTCGGTTGCTTTTGGTTCTTCACGATATATACCATAGGGCACGACCTGAATCAGGTTTTGGCCGTAGGTTGCTGGGTTGATACGACCAACAGCAGCCAATACCCCACGATAAAACTTACGTTGGGGCTCATTGGCCACCAAGAAGATATCACCACGTTTTAACACATGAGCTAGGCGCCCTACTTCACCATGGAAAGCGTAGTACTCACGATCTAGGTTGTCCGTGTCCCGCGCAGATGCCTCAACATATATTGGCACATAGCAGTCTAGGATAAGTTGCTGATCTGGTCGCATGGCGTCTGCTGTTTTGACAGATAACTCAGACATACAATAACTAACAATTACGGTATCGTAGCCAACAACAAGCTCTGCAATATTACCGAGATCCCATGTCTTGATACTGATGCCTTCGAAGTTATCAGTAAATACATCCTGCGTATAACTCTCGTGGTACGCAACGGTTATTTCGAGTGATGGATCATTAGCAAGCATGCCTTTTGCCAAACCCCAACAACGAAGACCACCCCCTTCAACTTTTTTATGTTCGGGGGTAGGCACAGGGCCTTGGGACAAAATAATACATCGCTTACTCATTTACTTGTTGCTCCTTTTTATGTGTCGTCTCATGGCGCTGTCTAATTTTACCAGTGATCGGTTCTTTATCATCAAGTTTTCGTCTTTTAATGCATTACTCATGTCTACATAATGTTGGATGATTGTTGCTTGTTTTTCACTATGTTCAATTAATTGTGTTGCCTGATCTTTAAGATCATATGTGTATAATTCAAAGGCTTCGGGAAAGCGTGTAATAGCTTCTAAAAGTTTATGCTCACCGTATTTTTGGTCTAATGCAACGATCGTATTGAGCATGGTGATAACCGAACCTTCGGCAAGCCTCTTTACTTCTTTACGATCTCGGCAGGCTTCCATAACTGCAACGTGCATACCAAGCCAATCTACGCCGTACTTAAGCATAAATTTGTCATTATCGGTGTGTAATCCCCACATCGCACCGTCAGTATGACGACGGTAAACCGCCATCACATCTGGAATAAAACCTATCTTGCCGTTGAGCGCATGGAGGATATGTAAATACCAGTCACCAGGAAAAATCTGTTTAGGAAAATTATCCCTAATATCCTGGTCATTGAAGCCCCAGCGGTACATAACTGAATTGGTTTGAATAAAGTTACGCGTCAAGATGTCTTCAAGACCCAGCACTTCTTTATCAAAGCGATGGGCGGATGATGGGTAAATCTCATCAGGTCTTTGTATACCTTCATAGACCACACGTACTGGGTGGAAACAGATTGCAAAGTCTTTGTGTGCCTCCAAAAAATCAATCTGTTTTTGAAACTTATTTGGATCAGTAAAATAATCATCGCCTTCGGCATACAGTACATACTCTGATTTTGGCTCCGCCATTAAATCTAGCCAGTTTTTTTGCGGACCATAGTTTTTGTCTTGCAAAATGAGCTTGATTAACTTTGGGTGCTTCTTCTGGTACTGCTCTAGTATCTTCCTAGTCCCGTCTGTAGAAAAGTCATCAGCAATGACCAACCCCCACGGTACATCTACTTCTTGCATCAAAATACTATCGAGTGCCTCCTCTATATAGTTGGCGTGGTTGTACGTAATCAGGCAAACAGTAAGAAGTTGCTCGCTCACGTGGTTTTAACCTTTTTCGCAGACCAAATAGATAGTTGAGCAAAGATCAGGGTACTGTTGGCCTAGTTGATAACAGCCTTCGAGATATTCGTCTGAAACAATGTCAGTGTTAAGCAGTTTATCCCACTGGAAATTAGCCAAGGCCTTAAAGAATACACCTGAGCGGTGCACGACCTTTAGGCCCGCTGCTTTAGCATCGCGCTCTAAAGTGTCCAAGCTATAGGTGACATGGTGGCCATGGGCTTCTTCAGCTGGTGTAACTGCAGCATTGTGTGTGATTAAGCCCATCTTAACCGCAATCTGTCGTGAGGGTGCATTTGCATTTGGGCAAGCCAAGAAAAACTTACCACCATCGGCGAGCCATTCATCATTAACGCGTTTTAGAACTTTTACTGGGTCATCAACATGTTCCAAAACATGTGTCATAACGATGTTCTCATATTTTTCAGGTAAGTCAGCGTCTTCAAACATAGAGTTAACAAACTTTACTTTGTCACCATGCAGCTTCTTAGCCTCTTGAACGGCAACATCAGAAGCTTCAACACAAGTTACGTCGTCAAAATATGGTAGATAGCGCTTAGTAAACTCACCTTTAAAGCTGCCAAGTTCTAATAATTTGCCTGGTACAAAAAATGGATGGAAGGACTTAATCATAAACGGATTCATGACGTCGTAGTCAAAATTGTAGGAATATTTGCGGCCTACGTTATCGTTAAATTCCTTGTTAAAATCCCGTTTGGTCATCATTTCCTCCTATTAACTCAGCAATGCCGAAACCATTCTTTCCAAAGTTATTCCCATTATATAGTAAGTATATCTTGTTATCGCAGGTAAAAGCGTGCGGATAACACATCATTTCGGAATCCCAACCTTCTTCTGACACATCTATCCCCGTTTGGTCATCGGCTCTGGTCCAATTTACCAGATCATCAGAATAAGCGTAGCCAAGTCGGTAGCCATTACTGCTATTCGTCCTAAAGTCTGTCGATTGGCGATAGCAGAAATACATATGGAACTTGCCATCGTATTCAAAGACAGTTGGTAATGCCTGGCACTCATCATCGTTCAGCTTGTCACTAATAATTTGTTTGCCTTCGCGCTCCCAATTAATACCATCTGCAGATGTTGCATGACCAATTTTATATACACGTGATGGTGCCTTATCTTGCTCGGCTTCACGAATCCACTCCAACCCGTAGACGTACCACATGTGATAAATATCCCCTATGTATTTAACAAAAGGATCACAAACCAAGAACGGTTCATATAATGACGAGCTTAGGATTGGGCCCGGTCCATTACGCTCAAACGTCAAACCATTGTCCTTGCTTTTGGCCAAACCGATTGAGGCGTCTACCGAAACCGCAACTCGGCGGCTAATCCCACTGATGTATCCATAGATCTCATCATCTTTGTGAAGAATATTAAGTGGGAATATACCATGCTCGTCAAAAGTCCCCAGCTCACCCAATGGCAAGACGGCTTTAGATGCAACGTTTTTTACTTGCTTAAAGTCTTTGCTCATTTCAACATAACTAATGTGGCTTAGAAACTGTCCGGTAGCGTCTTTTTCTCGAGTAGAAAAATATATGCGTACAAAGTCATCAAATACCAAGGCTTGCGGTGCCTGCGCAAATTCATGGCAATTATTTGGCAAATCATATTTGGTAGGGTCAAAAATATGGCCGAGTTTATTCCATTTCATCATTGTATTAGCTCCCCTTGCAATTCAGCCAAGCCAAAACCAAACTTGCCCATGTAATTACCTTGGTAGAGCATATAGGTTTTTTGGTCATACTCAAAGACATGCGCATAGCTAACCGACTCTGAGTCCCACCCTTCTTCTGATGGGGTAATGCCAGCTTTTTCATCTTGCCGAGTCCAGTTTATTAGATCATCCGAAACTGCATAACCTATCCGGTAGCCACGGCCTTTTTCTTTAAAGTCAGTATGAAAACGATATGAGAAGAACATGTGATACTTGCCATTGGCATAGGTGACATCAGCGCTGGCTTGGCACTCATTTTCTTCTAACACACTTTCCAGCAAATCTTTGCCATGCTTTTGCCAAGAGATACCGTCTTTGGAAATGGCCATGCGAATTTTATAAACTGGCACTTTGCTGCCACTATGCTCTACCCACTTTTTACCGGCTGTATACCACAGATACCAGATGTTATTAAACATACGAACCTTGGGGCTACCCAGCGTAAATGGTTCGTCAAGACTATAGGAAAGCACCGGACCGGGACCTATGCGTTTAAAAGTCTCGCCGTTGTCTTCACTTACTGCCACGCCAATAGCGGCGTTAAAAGGTACCGACTGACAGCGTGTATTGCCGCCATAGTAGGCGCGGATGTCATTATTGTGTTTAATGATTGAAGCTGGGTATACCCCGAACTCATCAAATGTTCCGAGTGCACCTAATTCTATTAGTGGATTTGGTGAAACCTTGACTACTTTTGTGAGGTCAGTTTTATCAACATCAACATATGCAAGATTGCTGACGTACATACCATCAACAGGTAAGGGGCGGCAGCAAAAATAAATGCGTACGTAGTCATCATAAATAAGCACTGATGGGGTTTGTGCAAATTCTTTCATCCAGTTGCCGACATCAGCTTTAGTCGGATCA
Organism: uncultured Candidatus Saccharibacteria bacterium; assembly: GCA_964383395.1. Taxonomy (GTDB): domain Bacteria; phylum Patescibacteriota; class Saccharimonadia; order Saccharimonadales; family CAYLGV01; genus CAYLGV01. Next base: position 12,717 of record CAYLGV010000002.1, on the reverse strand, counting down.
AATACGTGACCGAGCTTTTTCCATGTATACATTTTGTTAAGACTCTTCAATCAAAGCTTCAATAGCATCAACGTCAAATACGGGGATATTTTTTTCTTGCATAACACGATCGCGATCAAAGAAATAGTTATCTATAAAAACAGCATTAGGCTCAGTAATAGACTGGGCTTTGTCTTCACTGTCACTAATTGTAACGATTTCGTTAAACAAGCCTGTATGAATACAGTACTTCTCGAGTGTTGCGTTAATATCAAAGCGGTGTTTGGTAAGCAGAATTACCTTCTTATTTTTTCGTTTGCAGTAGTACAGGTAGCGAATAGCAGCTTCATTCACAGTATCATTAACTACTACACAGTCATCAAAGTCTATATAAACCGTGTCGTAACTAAAACTGCTCTTGTAGCGGTTGTATAAGCTACGCTCAAGTTCTATTGGATAGTCATTCTTGAGAATCTTTACATCCAAGTTCTGCATGTCAAAAATAGATAACAATGCAAAGTTAACGCCAACTTGGCGATACAAGCCCATCGTGCTCGCCTGTCTAACAGCAAATTCTAGCAACTTATAAGTGCCATTTTTATCCTTTTTAATTTGGAAGAACCATGCGCCGCGAATTTTTAGCTTAGTGTTGATGAGATCAGCAATATGCTGAATCTCATCGGTTATTTCAACACTGGCCGAATGAAAGGTGATGCCCATTTGCACACGGTTGCGAGTGCGGGGTCCCGCAAACAGGAGCTTGCCGTGTCGATCAGTAAAACAATCTACGCTCAACTCATCGCCTGGCAAATATTCACAAACAAGCAAATCATCATAGTTGGCTAAGTAATAGTCTAGTTGATCCCTGTTCTCACAAAGTGCCGTATTTTTAGCCCCTTGACCTTGGTCGGGTTTTATAAACACAGGGTATGATAGGTTCTCGAATGGAGCTTCATAAATTTCTGGACAAATACCATCGTCTTTAAACAGGTCATAGGTCCGGCTCTTTTGCCGAGCCACCAAAGCCGTTTCGTAATCAGACGACAAGACCTTGGCAGATAACTCGGCTGCATGCTGTACCAAGTATAAGGTAATTGTGTCATGAGTAGGCATGATCATATCAATCTTGTTGTTTATCAGTAGCTTGTTGAAGCTAGCAATGAAGTCGGGATGGTTTACATATAGTAATTCGTCTTCTACGTAATGCTTCTCATCATATAAAAAACGGGCATCATCAGGCTTACCGGAAGCAGCAAATAATTCTACATGCAAATTGTATCGTAGTGAGTTAAAGATATCATGTGCTATTTCTGAACCTGCAGGGAAAATTAATACTTTTGTTTTCTCTACCATATTAGTCCGTTTGCCCGTTTGGCAATTTTAGCTCGGCCATCATAGCACAGCATAGTTCGGGGTATTCAACACCTAGTACGCACAGTGCATCAATAACTGACTGATCGAGGTTCAGGGAAATCAGTTGTTTGGTAGTTAGTGGTTTTAGGTAAATTCCTTCAATGCGCGATACCTCGTAGCCGGCTTTTTTAGCATCATCCTTAAATGAATCCATCGTGTAATAACGCTTGTGGCCAAGAACATGGTCATGCTCAGATAATACTTGCATGTTAGGTAAAACACCCATGATGTTACCAAGTTTACGATTCATCACCTCAGCATTTGGAACAGTGGCAAAAATACCTCCCCCAGAATTTAGGAACTTTTTATAGTGCTTGAGTACCTGCACTGGATTATCAACATGTTCTAGAATAAAGCCCATCACGATCAGATCGTACTTTTTATCAGTTTCGTAAGTTTCAAAGAACGATTCAATAACGTTAACGGGGCAATCTGGGAAGTTCTTTTTAAAGTTTTCTATGACTAGTTGCGAACCTTCGATCACATCATGATCTTTGGCAATTTCCGAGAAAATATTTGAAGTGTAACCATAGCCAAGTCCAAGTTCCAGTAGACTAGCTTCTGGTTTAATACTTTCTGCAATGCGCTTAGCGTACCACTTAAGAATAATTTCGTTATCAAAGTCATAGAGAAGATTTCCCTCATAGGCTCTTACGTGGTCGTCGAGTTGGTTCTTTTTTGCCATCATTACTCCAGTGTGAAATTTTGAAGCAACAACTTTGCTTCGTCTTTTGAATTAAACATAATTATATCCAAAATTGAGAGCCAAGGCACAAATGGTCTGCCTAGTTGATCGTACTCGATTGGCTCGCTATTGATAAATTGCAGCTGTAAGCCATTAGCCGTAAAAGTAGCTTTGTCATACAGCTCCTTGCCGCCACTGGCATTAATGTATGTATTAGCGCCTAGTGCTTTACAGATGGCCATCACCTTATCTTCGGCTTTTAACTGGTGATCAATATGAACCGATGATGATATGACAATCTCAGTAGTAATATCCAGATATTCACAAACAGCTTTTATTGAATGATGTATGTAATTAAACAAGTTACTCTCAGTTGATAAAAAACAGGCTTCAATGACCGGATAGGCATCATTGTAATAAGGGGCTTTGCGGTAATTAGCCTGGATGGCTCGCAGTATCTTGCCAATTTCATTTTTACTGTCATCACTTAGTTCCCGCTCACGGACATCTAAATAATCTGATGCTTTCTTAAGTGGAATGCTAAACAAACGATCATGGTCTATTTCAAGCATACGGTTGCGGTTGAACCAGCCCTTTTTGGTATATTGAATATTATCGTAAACAACAAACACATCAACTGAACTTATAAGTTGCCAATAACCAATATACGGTAAAAAGTAAGGTTGCATAATTGCAACTTTCACTTTGTCACCTCCATGATGAGAATTGACTCATCCCTGGTTTCAAGTTTACAGAGCTCAGGATGTTTACTTTTACCGAACTTACACTGCACTATCTTAGTAAAGCCAACGTCAGTTAAGCGACGTCGTAACTCTTCTGCGTCATACAACCACATGTGTCCCCACGCCCTAAATGCCATGTTAATACGCTCGGCACGGGTCTTGATGTAGTCCAGATTAAAGCGTTTAATTACTGGGTCTTTGTCAAGTGGTAGGTTTAAATAATGCTCGATGGCTGTTTCAAGGTCTGGCATAGCAATACGCATGACACCACCCGGCTTTAAGACACGTTTAAAATCTTTAAGCATAATCTCGGCTTCTGGTACCGTCAGGTGTTCAACAAGGTGTTCATTAAAAATGAAATCAACGCTGTTATCCTTCATGGGTAACGGATTACGCAAGTCCCAGTTAAGATCGAGCCTATCATCTTCAATATTCTGGTCCATGTTGTTATCAATATTTATCCATCCGTCTTTATAGTCAGTGCCACAACCAACATTGAGCATGACACCTTTAGGATTCTTTTTCATTAAACGGCGCACTTGGGCATTCAATTCAGCTTGGCGCTTGGTCTGTTTTAGCTTGTTCACAACTTTAGTTTTCATCATGTAATTATCTCACATATCCTTGTTATTATTTCGTCATCAAGTCCTATGTAAAGCGGTAAACAAAGCACACGGCTGGCAATATCCTCGGAAATCGGACAAGCTTGCTTATTCTTCACATAACTTAGGGTATTTAGCGACGGGTAAAAATAGCGTCGCGGATAGATGCCTTGCTCATTAAGTGTTTTGGTTTTTTCAACTAGCTCAGCTTCACTCTTGAAAATTACAGGAAGATAACTATAGTTGTACGTTACTTCTACTGGTATGACGGGACGTTCAAACTTATCACCAAGCAATGATTCGTATAGCTTGGTGAGCCGCTTTCGTTCTTCAATATTGGCTTCTAGGTATTTTAGGTTACAGAGGCCCATGGCAGCGTGGAGCTCCGAGGCTTTGGCATTGATACCAAGTGTGTAGTGGTCGTCACCGACGTGGCCAAAGTGCTTCATGAGTTCAACTTCTGCGCTCACCGATGCATCTCTGGCGATCACGCAGCCACCTTCAACGGTATGGAAAAGCTTTGTGGCATGGAAGCTACAAGTTGATACATCACCACGGCTCAAAAGAGACTTACCTTTGTAATCTACACCAAATGCGTGGGCACCGTCGTAGATAACTTTTAGATTATACTTTTTGGCAATTGTCTCAATTTTCTCTACGTCGCAAGGAATACCAAAGACATGGACTGGCATAATAGCTTTGGTTTCTGAGGTAATAGCAGCTTCGATTTTATCAGCGTCAATGCATAGTGTCTGTGGATCAATGTCTACAAAAACTGGCTCGCAGCGCTCCCAAAGAATTGAGGAAACTGTTGCAACATAAGTAAATGGGGTAGTGATTATCTGACCTTCAGTAATGCCCAAAGCCCGTATGGCAAGCTGTAGCGCCACAGTGCCATTACTTACAAAGTGGAGGTTACTGACATCAAGCAACTTACTGACTTCAGCTTCAAAAGTTTGGAGCAATGGGCCTTGGTTTGTAAGTTGGTCACAGGCCCAAATTTCTTTTACGTATTCTTCATATTCTTTGTATGGCGGCAAGAAGGTCTTCGTGACATTAACTCTTTGCATAACTCTATTTATACTGCCAAGTATCTAGCAACGCCAACGCACCGCCCTTGGTTGGGTCATTGCCCTTAATTGTAAAACGCGGTTTAACATGCGTAAAATTCAATAACTCTCGGTTATCAGCTTTGAATAGGGCAGTATCCACTTGGTAAATCCCTGGATTAAACACTTTGATGTCAAGCTGGTAAATTAAAGTGCCTTTCTTCTTCAATGGCCTGCTAGGAGGAGTAGAAATCTCTGCCACTGCAATACCATCACGCATAACCGCTAATCCAATGTACAATTCATCTTTCAAGTTAGACTCGTAACTTACTTCCACTTCCACATACTCATCTGTTTGCCTAGCAATTTTAGAGGTTATGGTATTGGGGTTCTTAGTCACTGAGCCGTCAGCCTTGGTGGCCTTTTGCGCTGACTCAATATTCTCAGCCGTATAGTGATCAGCAATCTCGAGTGCAGTACCCGCCTTGATAAGGTTTCCATTCTCGATATATACAGCCTTGTTACAGAACCGCCTAACTGCACCCATGTCATGAGACACAAACACCACAGTTTTTTTATTGCGTTTCAGCTCCTCGAAATAGTTGAAACACTTTTGCTGGAAAGCGGCATCACCAACTGCCAACACTTCATCTAGCAACAAAATATCGCTTTGTGCACGAATCGCGATTGAAAATGCCAAACGAACCTGCATGCCAGAAGAGTAATTCTTCAGTTTTTGATCCATGAATCTTTCGAGTTCTGCAAAGTCGACAATATCTTGATACATGGCTAGCATGTCTTTGCGACTGAAGCCTAAGAGTGCACCATTTAGAAAAACATTTTCACGTCCTGTAAGGTTTTGATTAAAGCCAACGCCTAGCTCAATAAATGGTGTGAGCTTACCGTTTACGTGGATGCCACCATTGTCAGGTTCATAAATGCCGGCTAGTAGTTTGAGTAGTGTGCTCTTTCCACTACCATTGCGCCCAACGATAGCAAAAAAATCGCCCTCTTCCACTTGAAACGAAACATTTTTTAGGACGGTTTGTTTTTCAAATGTTCTCTTGTGTTTGAATGCATTTACAAACAAGCCTTTGATGCTGTTCTGCTTCTCATGCGGTAACTTGAAAGTTTTACTGACTTTATCAACAACAATTGCTGCCATCTAAAGATCCTCCGCGAAGTTTGGTGCCTTACGCTTGAAGTACAGGATCCCAGTGATCAAAATAACAATAGTGATTGTATATGGAATTAATCGAGCATAACTTTCACCAAATAGGCTGTTTATCGTTACAGTTTGGTGAGATATCAAAGCCCATCTTGCATCTTGAATTGCTGTTGATACAGGGTTTAAGAGGATAAGTTTCTGGTATTGCTCGTTTGGAATCTTTGAAAGCGGGTAGATAATTGGTGTCGCATAAAAGCCTGCTTGCAAAACAACCTCCCATATATAGCTCATGTCGCGATACTTTACGAAAAGAGCGGCTAAGAATAGTGATAATCCGAGCGCCAATAGATATAGCTGAAGTAAGATCAAAGGAAATAGCAAGATCGATCGCATAGGATCAACGTGATTTATTACCATGAAGATCGCAATAACCACTAGTGTAAGTGCTAGATTAATGAGTGCAGAAAAGCTGCTAGACAACACGATCATCCAACGAGGTATGCGAATTTTCCTTATGAGGTCTCCACGGCCAACAATAGAGCCAAGGCTCTGACTGGTCATTTCAGCAAAGAAGTTCCACATAACTATTCCAAGCAATAGGTAAACTGGAAAGTGTGGAATGTCGTCGCCAAACTTCAAGAACTTAACAAAGACGATATATAAAATCACAAATAGGAGTAATGGTCGCAATAATGACCATGTATATCCAAGCACAGAGCCCTGGTAGCGCAGTTTAAAATCTGTGCGCACCAATTCACTTAATAAAACCCTATTCTTTTTCGAAAATAACTTTTTCATCATAAATCGCTAGCTATGTATTATAAGATAGGTGTGACTCTTATGAAAAAGATATTTGTTGTAATTCCGAACTGGAACGGCATGGACAGTTTAGGCGCATGCCTGGACTCCCTGCTTATTCAGACCCAACCGACAACGATTGTCGTCGTAGAAAATGGATCAACAGATGGTTCGCTTGAGTTCGTGCGCGAAAAGTACCCCCAGGTTGAACTGGTTGTGAACCAAACAAACCTAGGATTCGCTGGTGGTGTTAATAGTGGTATTACCTATGCCATGAAGCATGGTGCCAATGCGGTGGCACTCCTTAATAATGATGCTGTGGCTCACGTAGATTGGCTCAAACATCTAGTCAAAGCCATGGAGACGCATCCTGATGTTGGTATAACAACCAGCAAGCTCTTAAGCGCCGACAAAGAAACTATCGACAGTACAGGTGATATTTACACTACCTGGGGATTACCTTTCCCGCGCGGCCGTGACGAACCAAACTCCGACAAATACGACGAAGATACTTACGTCTTTGGTGGCTCGGGCGGTGCCAGCTTATATCGCACCGAAATGTTGGAACAAATTGGTCTCTTTGACAAGGATTTTTTTGCTTACTACGAAGATATTGATATTAGCTTCCGTGCTCAACTAGCGGGTTGGAAAGTCCTCTATGTTCCTACCTCAGAAGCCTATCACCAGCACGGTACTACCAGTAGTAAGATCAAGGGCTTTACCACCTACCAAACTTTCAAAAACTATCCTTGGTTATTCTGGAAAAACGTACCACTTCGCCTAGTACCTGGTATATTCGTGCGCTTTACGATAGCTTACGTATCAATTTATCTGGCTTCCCTGCGTGAAGGCCGTGGCTGGCCTGCCACAAAAGGCTTTCTGGCGATGCTCTGGCTTTTTCCAAAAAAGATTTGGCAACGCAATAATATTCAGCGCAACCGTAAGGTTTCAGTTAACTATGTTAGCTCAGTCTTGGTTCACGACTTGCCGCCGAACTCGGCGCGTCTGCGTAAGCTTCGTAGTTTTTTTGTTCGCAACTAGTGGTGCTCCAGCCGCAAAACCTGCCAACAACCACCACTGACTAGCCACCGCTTCATTACTCCAAGTGTGAAGCAACATATTACACACCACATAGCCCCAAAAACTGGCTAGTAACGCCGCTGGCAGCAATGACTTTCGACGCATAAGTTCACGGTATATCAAGACATTCACTGCCAAGAATATTAGCAGTCCTAGCATGCCAACTTCATACCCGACCTGTATGTAGTAGTTCTCTGTTAGGAACCCTTTATCAGGGTGTTGTATAGAAACCAGGCCAGCCGTACCAGGCCCATTCCCCTCAGGGTGATTTGCAATACCCTCAAGCCCTTTGCGGGCATAAAGCACATGGTAGCCATTTGAGTCATACTGAGCTTTGGCAGCCGTGCTCTCGTCGCTATGAACCAGTATGTTCTGTACGGCATATTGATCCTTATACATAAGTGCCACGCTCGTTACCAGCAGGAATACCCCTAGTAATAATGGCCAGTATTTCAACAGCCATGGCACAAACTTTGCACGCAGCGCTAATGCGGCGAGTACTATTACCGCTACCACCGCTCCGAGCCACGAACTACGTGAGAACGTCAAGAACAGCGTTAAACCGTGCAAGAACAGCAAACCAGCAATAAGCTGACGTTTCTGACGAACTACCGTGAAGAACTTGTAGAACAAGATAGTAATCGGCAGTATCAGAAATGCCCCAAGTGAGTTTGGATCACGCAAAGTACTCATAATACGGGGTAGATCTGGTTTGTCATCAATAAAGAACATCGGTTTTACACCGCGTGCCACCGAATAGCCAAAGTGTTCCAGCAAGTCCTTCGGCAAGAAGTATTGCAAAATTCCCAATGCACAGACCAGAGTGCTCACAAAGATCACTACTCGCAGCACCCCATTCTCGTTAATCTTTGGCCATAGCAGCCGCACACCCATTCCCAGCACCAAGAACCATAACAAGCGATTGTTATACACACTTCCGAGTAAGGCTGAATCTTTGTAGATCCCCGGGTTCAGCGCCCAAACCAAAAAATGCACAGCCGCATATGCCAGTGCCAACCATACAAACCAGTTAAATTCGCGTGTTTGCTTTCGTTTGAGCCACACAAGAATAACAGTCAAAGCCACTAAAAACAGGGCTATGGCGTCTTTTAACCCCTTCCAAACAGCCAAGCCACCAGTATACAAACTGAGCCACTGCACAATAAAAACATGGAAGGGCATATAGATAAGCAACAGGTAAAAACCCTGCCGAGGCAATTCCATGATCCGTTCTTGGAGCGTCATTGTATATAATTGTACCTGACTATGACAAAACACATTGTAATTGACGCGCGAATTCGCCGAGCAAGCTCCGGCCGACCGATCGCCCGCCTGCTCGAATACCTCCAAGAGCTAGACACCATTAACACCTACACAATACTATTAAAACCAGGTGACAATTGGCAGCCCACGGCAAGTAACTTTAAAACTGAAGTGTGCCCATTCCCAAACTTCTCGTTTAATCCATTGCAGCAAATCCGTCTAACTCATCAGCTTAAAAAGCAAAAGCCCGACTTAGTATTCTTTGGCATGACTGGCTTTCAGCCATTGTTCTTTAAGGGCAATCAAGTCACACTTACACACGATCTAACCATGTATGACTATGTACGAGCCGGGCATTTACCTGGATTGGTGCACTGGGCACGCATGAAAGGTTATCGCCTACTTATGTGGTCTGCGCACAAGAATGCAAGGCATATTATCACCCCCACTGGGTATGTACGTGATGCACTGAACAGATTCCACCCATTTACCAAAGGCAAGGTAAGTGTCGCTTACGAAGCCAGTGAACCGCCGCTGCAAGTGAACGGTGTACAGCCAGAGGGCGTGACTGAGCCGTTTATCTTCCATGTTGGCAGTCCATTCCCTCACAAGAACCTAGAACGTCTTATTGAGGCATTTGAGATTGTGCATCAGCACCAACCAGACCTCCAACTCGTTTTGGGCGGCAAAAGGGAGTACTACTTTGAGCAACTACAAAAACAGATTGATGCCAGCCCTGCCCGCGATAAGATTCACGTAACCGGTTTTGTATCAGACGAAGGCCTGAAGTGGCTGTACGAACATGCCCGCGCCTATGTACTCCCAAGCTTGAGCGAAGGCTTTGGCTTGCCTGGCCTTGAAGCTATGGCGCACAGCTGCCCGTTGGTTAGCAGCAACGCAACTTGTTTACCTGAGGTGTACGGTGGCTCGGCCGTCTACTTTGACCCCAAGAATATCCAAGACATGGCAGGCAAGATCATAACTGTAATTACCGACGATGAAATCCGGCGCTCGCTCGTAGAATTTGGCAACGAACGTATCACTCACTATTCATGGCGCAATATGAGCAAAGAGATGCTTGAGGTGTTTAAGCAGGCTCTTGGTTCGTAAGATAGGTTACGTTAGGAGTTTGGCAAGTCCGCCACTCTGGTTGGCAAGCTTCTTATCAAAGGTGTAGAGTGGCTTCTTCTTGCTTAGAGAAGCTTCGACTGCAAGACAACAGTCAACAAATGAAAGTGCAGGATTATTGACATACATCCCAAGTGCTTCAATTAGTAGGCCTACATTGCACCTCGTATTCTGATACGCCATAACCATGTTAATACTGGCTGCAACGTTCTGCCTTGGGAATCCGTAAACCTTGGTCAATGCATATTCGATCTCAGGAAAAACCATATCAGATATATAACAAATGTTCCCCGATAGAAGTTCGGTTACTTTTGTCCTTTGGTCAACACGCTCTTTAATCATAAGTGACAGGACTGCGTTTGTATCGAGTGAAACCATTAAGAAAGTGACCGCCTATATCGTTCGACTGCTTGTTTTTGCATACCTTCATGAATAAGCTTCTTTAGTTCATCATCGGTGTAATTAGGTACGTTTTCGGTATATTGAGCGTTCATCTCAAGCACTTCGTCAAGAGTTGGCTCTTTCACAATTTCATACCTACCGTTCTGATTCTTTTCATAGCGAACTCGGTCTCCAGTCTTAATGCCTAGTTCGTCACGAACATGCTTGGGAATAGTAGCTTGACCTTTAGAAGTGACTGAGTTTGATTGCAACATGTATTACATTATACCAGAAGTAATACTTTATTTACATAGTAATACTTTTCTTACTCAAACCGCTTAATTATTAGCTCAGGATTAATCTTTTATTACCGCACGATTAAAACGAGCGCTTATGCTTGCTGATTTAAATTCTCACCTGATATCGTTGCCCTTGGTTAAAAAAGGTGAGGTATGCACGCAGTCAGCCGTTCCACAATACATCGTCGTACATTTACTTGCTTGCTCCTATTAGTCGTGGTCTGTTCTTCACTCTTCCCCAAAGTGGGCGCTGAAGCTGCTACCTCACCTTGGCTAACCCCTGGTCCTACATACAAGAAACTTGGCATGGTTGATAACTCCGCCGCACTGATCCCAGACATGATTGGCAACCGAGACTGTCAGCCTGCAGAGATAATTACACGCCCCGAAAGAGTCGTACCGCCACAAAGTAAACAAAGTCATGATAGCTGTATTGTCGATACAGGCTTTGGCGCCATATCCGCCAGTGGCTACCTACAACGACAAGGAAGTGATGCCTTTGGCTACTTGCGAGCGCCGGTAGGTGACCAAGGTGTTGTGGGCATACCACGAACCAACAGTGCTATTGCATCTGTTGCAGCTTCGGCACACGGTGCCTATGTTGGTTTCTATGATAATCTTCGTAATCTTGTATCAACTTCAGCCTTCAACGACACCGTTTCACATATGTTGCCCGCTGCACCATCAGCCATGCTTACCGATCATGCTGGGAATAATCTTGGGATCGAGTTCTCGTCTCTAAGCTTCTCAAGTGAAGGAGATTGGGCAGTTGTCGAAGCACCGTCAGTTGCTATGCTCCGCATCAACACTTCCTCTCATCAAGTATTGCCTTTTGCAGATGCTCCAGTCTTAGAAAATAGTGGACCTGCATATCGAACAGCCATTAACGCCGATGGACGTTACGCAGTTGTTGTCTCTAAAACCAGGTCACTTTTCAAGTTATATGATCTATCGACGTGTGGAAGCATCCCAAATGCCATTACAGGGCCAGTGAATTGTACGTCTATTGACCTACTGCCGTTCTTAACAAGCAAAGTAAAAGACTATAGCAGTGTGGCAAGCGTGCGCTTTCGTGGAGACTATACACTTGAATTGTTTATAAATACCGCCGGCGGTTTACAAAACGCACTTGTGGTGGCAAACGGTCAGGATGCTGCACGTTTTGAATATTTAGCCCTGGGGGACTCCTTTGCTTCTGGCGAGGGCGCGTATCAATACAAATCCATGACCGATACCAACGCCAATGGCTGCCATGTATCACTTCGTTCCTACCCTTATCTCATTGCCAAACAAAAACAATTAGATCAGATGGAGTCAGTAGCATGTTCTGGGGCGGTTATTGATGATTTGGTGAACAGTAAAGCTGATTACCGTTTGAATCATTCACAGGCAAAGGGTAAGGAAGACGTCAGTTTTGATGACTCAATAGTCAACGGCTTTTTGCCTGGATACCGGGCTCAAAAGCTCTTTGTAAAACAATATAAGCCAAAGGTTATCACCGTATCTATCGGTGGCAATAATGTAGGCTTTTCGGATATTATTCAGCGCTGTCTTGGAGTAGATACATGCTATAGCCATTACGAGGATCGTCTAGAGCTTCTCAATGAAATTAGTGATCAATTTAACGAATTATCGGCTCTGTACACCGAGATAAAACACAACTCACCAGAATCAGATCGTATATATGTGGTGGGCTATCCTCAGATCGCAGACCCGTTTGGTGATTGTGCGCTGAACGTTCATCTAAACTACGATGAGTTATTGCTTGCCAGTACACTTGTTAGTCATTTAGATAACGTAATTAAAGCTGCTTCCGATCATGCTGGTGTTACCTATCTTGATACCGAAGACGCATTACGCGGTAACCGTTTATGCGAAACAAATAGTAACCATATTGCTGTCAATGGCTTGACGATTGGCAATGATATTCTCAACTACCCCTATATTCATGGCCCGATAGCCAAAGAGAGTTTTCATCCAAACAGTCTGGGACATGTATTGCTAAAAGATAGGATACTTGCCCTCACAGATAACCTCTCGATACTAAATACCTACCCTAAACCATCCATCAAAACCAAAGCTCCTGACCTTTCAAGCCAAACTTTAAAAGTCCCCAAATCAAACCGAGC
>CAYLGV010000001.1:0-94443 GCA_964383395.1 uncultured Candidatus Saccharibacteria bacterium | reverse complement strand
GAAACTATGATTTTAAGTTTGGTGAAGACAAGAAAATGGCAAAGGTTCGTAAAGACAGCCGTGGGCGCAAAATACGCCTAGTTTAGGCAATCAAAGTGCGGGATTTGTTCGTAAAACCCCACTAAATCCGACTAAAAACGAGACACTTCAAATATATGCGTTTCGTGTCTCATTTGTCCCGTTTTGTGTCCTCCGACCCCTGTAATAGTTCCGTGACCTGTATGGGGAGCCAAGCCAAGAAAGACGAAGTCAGAACTGTAGATATGGTTCTGACTTTTTTATACCCAAAGTAGAATTGAAACTGCCTCCAAGGTCTTTGGGTACTATATCGGTATGCAGTCGATAAGTGTGTGTATTCAATCTGGGTAAGCCAACAAATACTTGTAAATAGAATAAATGTGACTCCGTAACGCCGTATATTTAATTTGTAATATCTGTTTGCTAAAATATTACAAAGAGTAATTTCAATTAACATTCTTAGGGGTATCGGGATGACAGATAAAGAGAATGAAAAAATTACTAAAAAACGTGAACCTCGAATAGTCTGGGGTACGATTCTTATCAGCCTTGGCGTTATTTTTCTTGTACAAAACTTATTACATATTGATGTACTACACTACTTCTGGCCACTAGTATTAATTGCTCTTGGAATTGGCGCCATTTTAGGAAGGAGGTAGGGAAATAGTATGACTATACTTAGAAAGTACTCACTAGTAACATTTTTCGTTTTGGTTTTTTTACTTCCGTGGTTCGTATGGGCCACAACTATTGCTCAGCAGCACGATGTTATTTCGTGGCATATACCACAGTCATTGGCTTTCTGGTTAGGTATTACGATTGCTGTATACTTTGCAGCTTTTATTAGCGGTGGTAAAAGTGCAGTAAAGGACTTGCTAAACCGGGTAATACGCATAAAGATTAAAGCAAAGTGGTACATTCTTGCATTATTATTCACTCCACTACTTGCTGCTATAGCTATAGGCATATACAAAATATTCGGTGGTGAATTGGTAATCGGCAAAGATATAGCTGCTGCTAGTATACCGTTTGCGTTTTTGATAGAACTGTGGCTTTTCCTGGTTACAGAAGAAACGGCCTGGCGAGGATTTGCGCTACCGCGGCTACAATCTAAATATACGCCACTCATCGCCAGCCTTATTCTCGGTACTGCATGGGCACTATGGCATATCCCACTTTTCTTAATCAGTGATTCATTTCAATCAACAATACCGTTTGTAGGGTTTTTCATATCTACGGTTGCAACAACAATCACGATGACCTGGCTTTTCAACAATACGCGTGGCAGTATCTTTTTGGCGGCTATTTTTCATGCCAGTACAGATGTCGCAATAGGTTATTTGGGAGTGATGTCGGGTAGCCGGGGGCTCTTTTGGTTATTTGTTGCATTGCAGGTACTGATTGCAGTGCTCATTGCAGGAAATAAGAAATTTAAGCAACCCATCAAATACAATCCCGAGCTGGTTTATAAGGTAGAAGCATAGCGGAATATGAACGGACAAGGCAATAATCACAAGTATACCGCCAGAGGGGTAGACCGTATTGTTTATTTCAGTGACGCTGTGTTTGCAATTGCAATAACGCTATTGGCTCTTGAAATAAAACTACCAAAGGGAATTGATTTAAATTCTAACACTAGACTGGCTCATGCACTTGGCAGTATGTTCCCGCAAATACTAGCATTTGCACTAAGCTTTCTTATCATTGGCGTGTTTTGGTCTAGTCACGTCAGAAAATATCGTACTCTGATTAGCTATGACCAGATTTTCGTAGTACTAAATCTACTGTTACTGATGCTGATTGCCTTTATGCCTTTTCCTACCTCACTTATCAGCGGTTCCCCCACACTGACTTCGGTAGTTCTATATGCATCAGTACTAGTCATAATTGGCGGTATGTCTACTATGAACTGGGCTTATGCGGTGAAGAATGGGCTAGTAGACACGACATATGCAAAGTCTAATTACACACATGAATTCCGTGGGCCAATGATTATGGCACTGGTCTTTCTTACGTCTATTGGCATTGCGTTCATTAACCCATCTCTTGCGATGTGGTCGTGGTTGCTGCTAGTACCGGCTCTTGCTTATTTTCGTTAAAAATATGATTAATTAAATGCTAGATCTTTCTTTATTATTGATATAGCTTCCTGTATCGTTGTGAGCCAATGAAATAGTCCCTCATTTGAGGGGCTTTTTCATTGATTTTGAAACCGGCTTGAAACGTCAGCCCGCAGGGCCGGTTCGGTCGTCAAGCTTCACGCGCAGAAGTGCACTCCGAGCATGAAGCGCAAACGTGCACTGTCCGGCCTACGGAGCTAAGCATCACAAATTAGAAAATTACCATCCATTGACATTTACTAATATTTAATGTATTATGTAATTTATGATAGATCCTAATATTAGTAAGCCTTCTCCTGACTCTAGTGATGAACGAGCATTAAATGAATTCGGGATGCAATCATCTCATATTAATGGCTATGGAAACGATTCGACCGACGAACCGGAAGATATCATTACACCAAACTTGTCTGCAACCGAAAATGAAAGATGTAGTGAAGAGATTGCCACATCGATTAAGCGTAGTGAAGAAATTGTAGTGGGGAATCAAAATACTAGACTACAAAAGTTTGGCCGTTATATTCAGCAAAAGTTTTAGGTCAGCAGGCTCTCTAATTGAACTTATGCATTGAGCTAGCAGTATACCAGAGTACGTCCACCAACTGGAGCCAAGCCAAGAAAGACAAAGTCAGAACTGTTAATTTGGTTTTGACATTTTATATGCCAAAATAGAATTGAAACCAGGCTATCAGTCGTAAACTTATTAACCAAATCTTTGTAGTACTTAAAAAAGCCCCTAAAAAAGGTACTTGGTCTCAAAATGCTAATGCTTGCTTAGTGCGAAGCGATTGTATTTAATTAAATCTAAGGAGGCATTATGGCCGATACATCTTTAGAAAGATATGCATTGCCAGCAGAAGTCGATACGAGCTTTCCGGCCATGCGGGAACGGCTTATACAGCTTCAACCATCGCTTACCAGTCTAATGAGAAATGCCCTTGAGTTATTTGATGGCGTATACCCCCAAGCTCCACACCCTTCAGTGGATACTCAGTTGCGTATGCGACGGGGACTATGAATATTTGCCCAGTCGAAGGAATACCAATGGGGCGCGAATTAACCGTTGTACTAGACGCAGGGAAATGGGTGAGAGTGTTCCGCAATACAAACACCAGCCCCGATGCCTACCCTAGAGAACGACTCTGGGTTTGCCGACCAGTTGAAAGTGCACAAATGCAAGTAAATGTTCATAAGACTCATGCCCCTAGGCGTGCCAACTTTCCATACGACATCGAAGTTTCAGATTATGACGATACAGGGCGACACTTAGGTTTTGTTGGAGGAGCTGACTATTATGAGAAAGAGGCCTTTATAAAAGAGGCACAGGAAGCCGTAACTGCCGCGAAACAAATTGCTAAAAATCACGGCTTATTCGTAGTTGCAAATCCATAACATTTGCATACAAAGTAGTAAACTTGTTTACCTTTGAACTTAACAAGTTGGCCGAGTCCGGCTTGATCGCGGTTATAACGTTCTCTATCGTGGTGAGCCAAGCATAAGCACTATCGAAAGATAGTGTTTTTTCTTTTTTAACGAGAACGTAATAAATGATAAGATTTATTAAATTAGGAGTATGGGATGACTGAAAACGAGAAAAATTTGAATAACGTGAATCTAAAAAAGCAACTTGCTTTGTTTTTTGGTGGAATAATTGCAGTATATATAATTGCTTTATTAGCATTTTGGCCAAAAGATGGTGGTGATCCAAATAAGGCAATATTTTTCGTACTTATGTTTGCACCAACCTTTGGTGCTCTATTGGCAAAATTTTTCGGTAAGGGTAGTATACGGTTTGGCAAGCCAAACAAATGGATATTTGCAGCATTTATTCCAACACTTGTAGCGTTAGTTGCATATCTTATTGCTAAAGTATTTGGGTTAATAGATCTCGATACCAGTAATTTAATTAAGGCATTAGGATTTTCTGTAATAAGTATCCCCGCTGCAATGATTTCAGCCATTGGTGAAGAAATTGGGTGGCGTGGTTTTATGTGGCCAGCCCTACGTAATAAATATTCGTTTATACGAGCATCTATATTTACTTTATTTGTTTGGTGGCTATACCACGTGCCACTAATTTTGCTTGGATGGTATGGATCGGTTTCTGGATTAGCTGCTTTCACGGTAGCAATAACAGGTGTAACACTATTTATTGGTGTTATTACAGATAGATCTAAGTCTTTATGGCCAAGTGTAGTATTGCACGGTTCTTGGAATGCTTTGGTTGCAACGAGCTTTGCATATACAAAAGGCGACGAAAAGATTGCCTCCTTTACTGGTAATGATGCACTTCTTGGTGAGTTTGGCTGGATATCTGCTGTTGCAACATTGTTGCTAGGTCTCGTAGCCGCTTATTGGCATATTCAAAAGCTTAATAAATACTCTATAAATTCTAGTAAGAATTCTGCTGGCTAATGCTTAGTTAGCCAAATACAGGCATATTTTCTACAAATACCCTGTATGAGGCTGCACCCAAAAGGCTAACGGCCAGCAACAGACTAACTAACCCTAATATCAGAGTGTAGGTTTGAGTTGGATTTTTCTTTAGTACCAGTAAATGTAATGTTGCTGTGGCTGCAAAAACTACACCAAAAGTTATGCAAACGGTAATTGCAAACCGTGTTACTCCTCCGACAAACTCATAGAATGGGCTTGTGAATACGACTATTGAAAGAGTGGCCCAGAATATAGTGCCGAGATAAAGAATTGTTTTAATAATTTTATTCATCTTTCTACAATTGTAGAGCATAATCCTGCCTTATTGCAGTTATAACGTTCTCTATCGTTGTGAGCCAGTGGTACATATGTGACAAGAAGTCCAATAAGCATTCACGCTACTAGATTTATTATTTTGTGAGCATATAATTATGCACATAGATTAATCAAGTTAGTGATGCTATATGCAGGAGAAATCATGCACGCATGGATATTGTGGGTTTTGGTAGCGGCTAGTGCTTTACATGTTATGGAAGAACATGCTCTTGGATGGCAGGGCTGGGCAACATCGGTAATGGGCAAAAAGTTAGGTGTCAGTTTCTACTGGCAGGACTTCTACGTAACTAATGCGGCTCTTTTTATTGTGGGCATATCGACGGCGATGGTTGGGTGGCAGTTTGTAGCATTTGGTTTGTCTTTCGCTTCGCTAAATATTATTGATGCAATCCTATTTCATATTCTTCCATCGATACGCGCTAGACGTCTTAATCCTGGCTGTATTACTGCAACTATTATTTATCTTCCGGTTGGCTTTCTGTGTTACTGGGCGGCTAATAAAGATAATGGACTGACTGCCGATACATTGGTACTAAGTATAATAATCGGGGCTTTCCTGATGGCTAGCGCACTGGTTGGACCAAAGCTACGCAACTCTCTGGGATATCAGGACATAAACAAATAAACTTAATTTACAAGCCCGTGACCGGCAAGCCGAGCCAAGTTGCTTATGTTAAACTTCTAAGATGACAGACAGTAGTGTTGTACCGCGCTCAGATTCTATAAAACTTCTGGCGATTCTTGCTGTTATCATATGTGCCTATGAATCTTTAATGAAAGGTTGGTTTTCGTTTTTTCTACTGCCAGCTTCACTTGTATTGCTACCAGCTTTCACAATTGTCCAGCATATAGCGTTAAAACAAAAAAATAGTCCGTACGTTAGAGAGATTAGACTCATGAGTCTGCTACTCACGATTGCTATGCTCATGTTATATGTCTGTATGGTAGGTTTTGGAGATACGGACGAGGCATTTCTTTTCGGCTTCTTGAGGTCGAGCGTAGACAGTCCTTTAGCCGCGATCTCACAGGCAATCTCAGTTGCGGGCATGGTGCTTACACCTATATTCTTTTTGATACTGATAGTATTGCTGATTGTAGACAAGCATCAGGCAACTCGCTCCTAAAGTTGCTTGAGTGTTTGGCTTAACACATCCGTATAGCTAAAGTTGCGAAATGCGTCCACCAGGTCGCACAGGTTAATGAGCTAACGTATAATACTGAGGATGCAGAAAATTTCAACTGGTTTGCGTCTTCGAATTGCATGGCTACTTTTTGGCATGATGTTTTTTTATGGTATAGAACAACTGTTCTTAAACAACGTTTTAAAGAACCCTTCCGCTCGCGCCTATTTGACGGTCACCTATACAGCTGCCTTGGTTGTCTTTGATATTCCAACAGGCATCCTTGCTGACCGAATAAGCCGAAAACTCTGTTTGCTTTTAGCAAGTATGTTTCAAATAATCGCCCTGATCGTACTCGGTAGCAGCAACACCCTGTCAGTTTACTTAGTCGGTTCTGTTATCTTTGGTGCCTATATTTGTCTCATTAATGGTTCGGCGCAGGCCGTCTTGTATGATTGGCTGGCACAAACTAGCGAAACAAAGCGTTACGCTAAGGAACAGGGGAGAAACTACGCAGCGTTTTTACTTGGAGCCGGCATTGCAAATTTTGCCAGTGGTTTCATTGCCAATGCAACGAGCCTTCGCAGTACATATTTTATTTCAATAATCCCAGCCGCACTTGCTTTCTTACTAATTATTGGCTTAGCCGAACCGCCTATCGCTAAAAGGCAAGGATCGCTTTGGTATAAACATTTGGGAGAAGTTATACACGAGACTACGCGTCACAAAAGGGTGATGGTTTTCTCGATACAGCTTATCGCGGCTGGAGTTGCACTTTATACAATTGGTGAGTTTGGACAAATATACATGTTAGCTTTTGGTATAAGTACTGTCGCATTGGGTATATTCTGGTCAATCGACGCTATATTTGCAGCTAGCGGTCGAGCACTGGCTCACCGGTTCCAAAACTACCCTCGATTACTGATTATAATCTTCTGTGTTTTGGCATTTATCTTTGCCTTTGTGCAACAAAAAATTGGTATTGGACTATTTTGGTTATTCTACGGATTGAATGAAGCAATTGCCAACGTAGCAGAGACCGAAATTCAACACGCAACAAGCTCTAATGTCAGAGCAACCACTTTGTCTGTTGTCAGCTTTGTCGGTAACTTGGTGGCAATCCCCATTATTCTTTTGTACAACAATTACTATCTACATCATGGGATTTTCAGCGCCAACCGATTAGTTATATTTGGTTTAATTGGTGTCATGTTAGCAACTCTTATAGTTAAGCCAACTAGACAGAATTCACGGGACGTTATAGTTACTTCGACTATACCGCCAGCGATATAGGATTTTATATCTTATTTCGAGGGTATATTCCAATCACTGAGTGCAAGCACAAACAATATGCAAGGTACCACGAATGTGGTACCTTTTGTTTCATGAGCGAAATGAAATACACCGTAGAACTTCTGACTGTCTTTGACCCAAATGCCGATACTACATTCCGAATCGAGCCACCAGTAAGGTTCCTTACTGAGGAAGCGCGGGTTGCATTTGGCAGAAATGTTATTGATTTAATCTGCCGAAGAGCAAATTACGGCGAAATGGCAGATGCCAAAGTTGAACTTACTCATGATTCAGCAGATGGATCGGCTACAATGGGCTATGCTCGTGTCCCAGCGCTCAGATACGGCACCGGCGAGGAAGTGTTCCTTCAAGGGCTACTACTTGCTCTGAATGGTGAAAAACCAAATCTCTATGGATAGGGTTGCTTAGCATTCCACAAGATAGTGCAAAACATAATCACTTTTTCAAATGTGCATATTTGTTATCATCACTACATGGCTGAAACGGATCCTGTGCTGATGCAAACTACAGAAATGAGTTTTGCAGTTGGTGTCGTATTGAGAAAATCTGAAGAATTCGCGCAATGCGTCATGCTTCATAGTAAATACTTGGCCGAACGTAGTGAAGAGTACGATGATGACGAAGACGGTTGGTTCAAAGCGGCAGCAACAAATGCCATCGACTCCGACCTAGACATAAGTTTTACTGATGATTACATTGACATACTTGAGTCTAACTTAAAACGACCACTTGTGATACCTACAGAAGGCATCTGGACCAGCGGCGGCGGTGCATGTGTGCTTTCAAAGAATAATCTGGGCGACAAATGGGAGCTTATTCAAGAAGGAACTCTGTTCCATTATCACGAATCCCAGCAATCTCTACAAGAAACCCGAAATGGTAATATGTCCATTTCTGTCGTACAAACAATTGGAGAATACTGCGTTAGCCCTCTTCAACTTAATTCGTTTGGAATCATCGAAGCAATCGCTAAAGCTAAGCAGTCACGAGACGACAGTATACGCAAGAAAATAAGCACAATAAGGAGCGAGATTGATTCGCTATCAGAAAGTGTCGAAGTAGCCGACCCTGATAACATTGCTATCTTCAGTGGAGCAGAAGTACAGTACAACGATGAAGGCAAGCCATATTTGGTTGTACCCCCAAAACTAGTACTTAGTGAAAAACACGGACCAGTTTTAGTTTCGGTCCACTGTCACGGTATACACAACCTTACGCGAGACTATTCTGGAAAAGCATTGTTTATTTTAAGAGAAATGTCTGATGGCAACAAAGAATATGGCACCTATTGGATTCCTTCTCACTTTCCTTTAGAAGAAACTGACGAGAAAGGTACACCGCGAGTACCAGACAAGATATGGAAAAGTGTGCATATTACTTTAGAACTACCTCACCAACAAACTACACACGCCTTAGAGGAGGAGAAAGTCGTAATTGCAGTGAATGACCAACTTTACTCGGCAACGAGCGATAAAGAACTACTTGTCGGAAACCAAGGTTTTGGCGGAGTGCCTTACGAAGACTTTGTAGATGTTAACAACCCTGACTCATACTACGAAAAAGACGAAGGGATGAATGATCTACCACAGTTACATAGAGCTGCCCCGATCGTAGTTGCAATCGATGATCTTACGAGCCTACAAGAAATCAGGCTTCGATTACCAGGTTTATAGCACTCTAGATGTATAAACGTCCATTAGAGAGCCAAGCATAAGCACTTTCTATAGAGTGCTTTTTTGATACCATACCCTAATGAAAGAACTTGTTCTGGTTGGTGCCACACATGGCGCATCCATACCCTCATTCGCGGGAGTACAACACTGCGAGACAGAACCGCCCTATGATTTTGTTGAAGTAACTGGCCTTAACCAAAGTGACAAGGTCGCTTTAGAGCTTTTTCCAGGTGCATGCGAAGCTTATTCACCGCCAACAGACCTTGACACCCAAGAGCGTATCGACGACTGGATACGACTTCAAAATCTAAATGGTACTCACTTTTTTAGGACACTCGCAACTAGGTTACTGCAAGATGGAATTAGCGTAGTAGAGATCGACGACGAAAGGCTCGTACATCAGGTACAGCCTCGCCTCGTAGACACGCTAGGTAGACTATCTTCAGCAGAATACAGGCAAGAAGGCTTCCTAAGCACTCAGCAGATGCAACGGCGTGGAACTATTATTACCTTGAACGAGTTCATAAACAGCACGTTACGTGAAGATATTCTGTTCAATAACCTAGTGGACTCTGACGCTGACATAGCTGTAATAGGCCAAAAACACGCCGACCGTTTAGCAGCCGACAAAGTGCTTCAAGCCAGATTGGGCCTAAAAGTTACTGATTATCTTTATGCAGACATACCTCATCCTGAATTCATGAATCCCTGGGACGGGCCGTTTGAGACTAAATTGTGGCGACCACAACCAGATATTGTTCAAGAAAGCGCTGATGATGCAAATATCACAAGGGAGCTAGATCGTCGTCGCTACAATGCCTTTAGTATTGGGAGAATACTGGGACGAAAAGAACAAGAGCCCGATTACCTGGGCAGATTTTATATTTCTGGCGTAGCTGCTGGCTCATTATTTGAACTACATGTTACCGAACGAAGTAATCAAGATTTTGCGGGTCTGGTTTATGACGGTCTGGGTGATGCAGAAGTTGAAGGCACAATTGATAGTGAAGGCATCATATTTACGAAAAAATATGATCTTGCGACCGTCGAGCCAAAAATGCGGGAAAGACTTATGCCAATTTATTATCAGGGAGAGTTTGAGGCTCGACACAATCAGTACAAAGGTAGGTATGGCGCCAACTCTGAGGATGCACGATTTGGCAATGTCTTCATGATGAGACCATACCAGCCCAGAGCAATCACTTACCTTGACGACTACTCGTACATATATGCGGAGAGGTGATTTTTTCAACGTTATATACCTTCATACACATATACACTTGTGTGATCTATGTCACAGCCGTAAGATAGGGGCATGGCGATTACAGAGTTAGAGCTAGATGATTTGGAGCAGGCTCCACCAATCGTCCAGGTACCAGAAACCCCAGAAATTAGTGCCGACCAAACTCATGAACACGACAGTTTACCACACAAACTAGCCGCGCTAGCAATAACAGGGCTCCTGTTCGTGGGCGTAGGCTTAAATCCGCAGCGTACCGAAGACTACGTACAACTTGCAAAAGCAAATATTGAGCATACTGTAAGTGGAGAACCCAACCCTCGATCATTTGATTACTTGCAGCGTTACGAAGTTGACAACGGACTTTTTACCGACAATATTCAAGGCAACTATGCCCAGGTCTGGGGGCATTCGCAGGCACTTTCAGCTCTAAATCTTATCTCCGAGATTCCTGGATCCGACGGAAAGGCAAGACAAGACTTTTTGCATAGTCTCAGTGCTAGTAACCACTACTGGGGCACCAGTGAGGAAAGTTCACAACCAGGCTACAACAGCAGTATTAATGAAAGCAACTTTGGTGAAAAAGAACGGTTTGTCGATGACAATCTATGGATGGGCTTAATACATATCAGAGAGTATGAAAAGTCTGGAAATCCTATGCAACTTGAACGAGCCAAACAGATTTTTGATATGGCGATGCAACAGTGGGATACAGCGCGTGGAGGTATTTACTGGCAAGTTCAGTGGCGTGGTGTTGAGGTGAAGATTCGCGCTATGGTTTCGAATGCTCCAGCCGTTCAATTGGGTGCAAAACTGTACGAACTAACAGGTAACAGGGACTACTTGCCTCAGATCGAGGAAATATATACTTGGATGCAAAAACACAAAGACAAAGACCTTGGGATATACAACGACCACACCCGTGAAGATGATACGGTCGACAACAACAAATACAGTTACGTGCAAGGTGTAGCAATTGGTGCAACACTTTCTATGAGCCAGGTACTACCCGAGAAATACTCAATAGAAGAGGCAGTTGATCAAGCCAATATTACACTAGATAGTTTCGACCAAGGATTAATTCAACGTAATCATGTGTTTGACTCAATCTGCATACAGAACCTACTGGATCTTTCAAAGGCTTACGGCAACCCAGCTTTCACGCAAAGAGTACTAAGCTTTTTACACACGACCGCTGAAAATTTGCCACCATATTCTGAAGCCGAGGATCTACTAGATATGTCTGGCATGATGCAAATAGCCGCCCTGGAACAGACCTACCATTCTTAAAAAGCAACGCCCCTACGATGCCGACTAACAAAACTCTATATCAAGCTAATTCGACTACTCGGTTTTAGTTTTGGACATCGAAAGTACGCCCAAGCCAATTAACCCAGAAACTACTGTGGCAGTAAATATTCCCAATGTTGCCGCATTTTGAAAAACCATAGAATCTTCATATGCCAGCCCGGCAATTAGGAGAGATATCGTAAAACCTATGCCTGCTAAAAAGCCGACACCGAGCAGCTGACTCCAAGATATAGTTTTCGGTTTTTGCGTTATTCTCGTTAGATTCCCCAACCAGCAAGCTAATAAAATCCCTACAGGCTTACCAATTGTTAAACCAAGGAGCACACCAATAAAAACCGACAAGCTACCGTTTCCTTTAAGTGTAATGCCAGATATATTTATTCCAGCATTTGCAAATATGAACAGTGGCACGACAACAAAAGAAGTAAACGGAATGAGAAAATCCTCTACTAACTCTGAGGTTTGAAGTTTAGCAGCCTTACTTTTAGCTCGCTTTAGAGGCATCAAGAACGCTATAACTACCCCAACAATGGTTGCAGAGACACCCGCAAGCAACAAACAATACCAGAGTGCGAAGCCAACCAACAAGAATCCAACCGGCCAATGTTTTTGTTTGCGTATCAATGCCAATGCAAGTATCAAGGTCAA
Organism: uncultured Candidatus Saccharibacteria bacterium; assembly: GCA_964383395.1. Classification (GTDB taxonomy): domain Bacteria; phylum Patescibacteriota; class Saccharimonadia; order Saccharimonadales; family CAYLGV01; genus CAYLGV01. The sequence goes on along the minus strand of CAYLGV010000001.1, from coordinate 82,226 downwards.
AGAGACAATCACCGCAAAGGTGTTTGTTGGTTGATTGTAAAATAGCCCGATTACTAGTATTGCCCCTATATCGTCAACGATGGCTAGTGTTAACAAGAAAACACGGAGACTTTTCGGGATTCGCTTGCCCAGCAACCCAATAACACCAACAGCCACGGCGATATCTGTTGCCATCGGGATGGCCCAACCACTACCTTGTGGTGCGTATGGGTTCAAGTATGAGAACAATAATGCCGGAACTATCATGCCGCCAATGGCAGCAAAAACAGGGAATGATGCCTTGCGCCACGTTTTCAGCTCACCATCGATAAACTCACGCTTTACCTCGAGCCCAACCACAAGGAAGAATAATGCCATCAAGCCTTCGTTGATCCAATGCCTAATGTTTAGGGTGACGTCACCAAGAGTCAAGTAATTGTTAAAAAAAGCAAAATATGTGTTTGACCAGGAACTATTTGCAATAAGCAAAGCTATCAGGGCAGTAACCAGAATAACCACACTACTTCTGCGCTCTTCCTTAAGTACAAAATCAAGTATATTCTTTGGACTAAAGCTTTTTGTTTTGTGATTAACCATTAGGTATATGATACCATCCAGTTATTCTGACAAGTTCGCGCACACCAAATACATATAGTTGATTTTACAACGAATTTAAACTGTTAGATTGCTATAATAGTACTTAAGGTTATGGGGTATAGAAAACGACATCTTCATAGGGTGTTAAAAGCAACACAAATGGGTGCAAAGAAACTTCAAGCACTGTTTCTGGTGCTTGCACAGGAAACTCATATTATTATGAGCGTCTACTTAAAGCCTGTGTTGATATATGTCATTATCAACTTTACCCGTTTGTGGATTCAAATTGATCATCGGCTATGGCAACCACCTCGAGCAAAGCTCATCGCAAAATATAAACTCCTCCGCCTATGGGATGGCTGGAAATATCGACCCCAAGCTCGAAATTCTTTAGCTATTTTTATGTTGTTATTGATTATGGGTTCTTTGGCGCAATCAATCATTCATGCCGCCCCAGATTTAAACGATGACTGGGATCTAAGTAATCCAGCTAGCTACACGTATGACTCAGGGATTGAAATGGTCTCGGGCACCGCCCGTCTCAAGGCTCAGAATTACGCGAGCGATGCAAATACCAAAGCACTTTATCACTTTGATGAGTCGGGTGGAACGAATGCAACCGACAGTTCTTCATTTGCCAATGACGCAACAATTTCAGGCGGCTCATTCGCCACAGGCAATCTCAACAATGCAGTTTCACTCGATGGTGTAAACAGCTCGATCTCAGCGCCTAGTAGTCCAAACAATCAACTTGGCAATCAACAGACTATAGAGGCATGGACAAAGTTTAGTAATGCATTCAATAGCAGTAGCGACGAGAAGCGTAACGCTGTGGTTGATAAAGGCGACTACCAGCTGTATTTTGATAATGAAACAGGCAAATTAACCTATGAGCTGAGCAATTCAAGTTCCACAAACTGGTCACAGGTCGCAGGTGATGATATCAATGGCAGCTGGGACAGAGATGGTAATTTGACTGTCGAATCATCCGCTATCATCGGCTCTAATACGTACGTCGGTCTAGGCAACGGAACGGGTGATGCTGAAGTGTGGAAGTGGGATGGGACTCGGTGGAACCAGATTGGTGGTGACGGCTTGAATAACTGTTGGCCAGCCAATACGTTCGAGACCGTTTCGGTGATGGCCAATGATGGCACGAATCTGTACGTTGGGCTTGGTTCTACCGCTGGCGACGGTGAAGTATGGAAATGGGACGGAAGCACGTGGACCAAGATTGGTGGCGATGCAATTAATAGTAGTTGGGCGGTCAGCACCTACGAGTACGTCTACAGCATGACCTACGTGAACGGCAAGCTATACGCGGGGCTTGGATCGTCTGCTAATGATGCCGAGGTGTGGGAATGGAACGGAGTCAGTTGGACGAAAGTTGGTGGCGATAGCGTTAATAGTGGTTGGACGACTAACTATGAGATAGTTGGCTCGCTAAGCAATGATGGCACAAATGTCTATGCGGGACTGGGAAGTACGGCTGGTGATGCTGAAGTGTGGAGATGGAACGGTTCGACCTGGACTAAGATTGGTGGTGACGCAATTAATAGTGGTTGGGCTGATACAACCTATGAATACGTCTTAAGCATGACCTATAGCGGGGGGAAATTGTATGCTGGGCTTGGTACTACCGCAAACGATGCCGAAGTATGGGAATGGAATGGTTCGACCTGGTCACAAATTGGAGGAGATAGTTTAAATAGTGGCTGGGATGCAGGCTATGAAGGTGTATATAGCCTAGTTAATGATGGTACCAATATCTATGCGGGGTTGGGAAATACTGCCGGAGATAACGAGGTGTGGAGATGGAACGGTTCGACCTGGACTAAGATAGGTGGCGACGGTATAAATTCTGGATTTTCGAACACACATACAATTGTGAACTCGATGGCGTATGGAAATGGTAAGCTCTTTGCCGGCCTCAACAGTGCCAGCGCCACCTTATCAGGGCAGGAATGGGAATGGAATGGCACTGCCTGGTCCAGAATTGGTGGTGATTATGTGAACTTCAGTTGGGGCTTCCGAGGTCTACGTAGTGTGGAAGTATTACAAGTATCGGGTGATTACTTATATGCCGGAACAGGCGTTAGTAGCGCTGGGAATGCAATGGTTTGGCGATTTGATGGAACGAGTTGGCAACTTGTCGGCGGTCAAGGCGTAAACAGTAGCTGGGCATTCGATACCTATGAAACCGTAACGAGCATGAGTAGCGTAAATGGCAAGCTGTATGTCGGTCTCGGTTCTAGCGCTAACGACGGTGAAGTATGGGAACTTAACGGCTCGACCTGGACTCAAATCGGTGGTGACAGCTTGAATTCGGGTTGGACAACTAACTTTGAAGAGATTAACTCCATGGCTTCATTTAATGGCAGCCTCTACGTAGGGACAGGAAATAGTGCCAATGATGCAGAAGTATGGTCCTGGAACGGTTCGACCTGGACCAAGATCGGTGGTGACAGCTTGAACTCGGGTTGGACAACTAACTATGAAAGAGTCACCAGCTTAGCATCCTATAATGGCAAACTCGTTGCTGGGCTAGGGTCATCTGCCAATGATGCAGAAGTATGGTCCTGGAACGGTTCGACCTGGACCAAGATCGGTGGTGACAGCTTGAACTCGGGTTGGACAACTAACTATGAACAGGTCGATGCCCTCACAACATATGGCGATACATTGATAGCTGGGCTAGGAATTACGGCAGGCGATGCTGAAGTATGGTCCTGGAACGGTTCGACCTGGTCACAGATCGGTGGCGATGGACTTAATAACAGTTGGATAGATGGAACCTATGAACGTGCGCGCACGCTTAGTGTATACAACGGTAAATTGTATGCTGGGCTTGGTAACTCAACAGGTGATGGTGAAGTCTGGGTATATGAAAATGGCTCATGGTCAAAAATAGCAGGAAATTCCATCAATGGTGGCTGGGGCAATACCATCGAGGAAGTTGGAGCATTTAGCCCTTATAAGGGCAAACTTTATGCTGGTACTGGAAATACGGCGAACGCTGATGCAACAGTATGGGCATATGGCGATAATGGCTACTTGACTTCGACAACTAGTAGTTTTGATACGAATTGGCACCACGTTGCAGCCACCTACGATGGAAGCACCATGAAACTCTACATTGACGGGGTGTTGAATAGCTCAACTTCCAAGACACTTACCGTTGGCACGAGCAATAATAACCTATTCATTGGCTCAGGCTATGGTGGTAGGGAGTTTGGTAAACCCAGGGCTCGGTTTAAGGGTATGCTCGACGAAGTCCGCTTGAGTAATATAGCGCGTAGTACATTCACTACAACCCCGTATAGCAGCACAGCGCAAACCATGCAGCCAACGACAAGCTCTAGAAAAAGTGGTGTTTGGCATTGGGACACATTTAGTCATACCGATATCCCAAATGGTGGTACGGTGACTTACCGGCTATCTAGTGATTCTGGCGCAAACTGGATGTATTGGGATGGACTGGCATGGAGCCCCTCGGCCAATACTGCCCAAGCCAACACACCAGCAGTAATTACTGCTCACTTTGATCAATTCCCAATCACTTTTGGAGGGATGCTCTGGCAAGCTGTATTAACTGGAAACGGCTCTCAACAGGTAACCCTTGATGGCGTTAGTGCCGATGCAACTTCCGACACAACTGATCCTACCACTAACCCTACGAATCTAGTTGCCTTTAAATCAAATGGAGGCAGCAATCTAGCATCAGGAGCGTGGACAAATGGGGCATCACCGTACTTCACATGGACAGCAGGGAACGATAATGAAGCGGGAGTATTGGGATACTGTGCCTACTTAGGGACTGACCAAACAGCAGACCCAACCACCACCAAAGGTATGCTTGGCACAAGTCCGGTAGCAACCGGGAATAATTGTCAATTTATCGTCTCTGGCAACTCGCTTGATCTCGCGACACCTGGCCTACTAGCGACTGCTCTCAGTAGCAGCAATAACAATCTGTATTTAAGTCTTCGAACCATCGACAAAGCGGGCAATATTACTGCCTCATCGTCACAATTTACTTTTAAGTTTGATAATACTGCACCAACAAATCCTGGGTTCATTACTGCTCCATCGGGTTTTATAAATACAAAAGATGTCAGCTTATCTTGGCAAACCACAGGTGGTTCAGCTCCAAGTGATGCCAATTCGGGGATAGCAGGCCTTCAATACCGTATAGGGAATGGCACATGGTACGGTGATGCCCATACAGGTACCGGAGACTCCTCTGATTTATTGGCAAACGATGGTGTCTATAACACGCAGGATCCACCCGACTTCAGTGACTTAGTCGAGGGCATTAATACCGTGTATTTCAGAACTTGGGATCAAGCGGGAAACTATACAACCAGTTACGTTACTGCAACACTCAAAATCAATACATCAGGAGCACCTAGCGAACCAACGAATTTAATCGCCACGCCTACCTCAAGTAATACCAACTCGTTTGGTTTTGACTGGGATGCACCAAACACATTTGTAGGCAGCGCAGCAAATATTACGTATTGTTACACGGTAAATACGATTCCTTCCAGTGGCTCATGTGCCTATACAGGTAGTGGCTCTACAGAATTGACAGTAGGACCATATGCTACACAGCCAGGAACAAACACTTTGTATGTCGTCGCCCGTGACGAATCGAGCAACATCAACTATGCAAACTATGCATCAGTAAACTTTAGTTCGAACACACCTTCACCTGGCGTACCACTAAACACCGATATCGTCGACGTTTCGATCAAGAATACCAGCAACTGGCGACTGGCTTTAACATGGGACCCACCAAGTTACAGTGGCACAGGAATAAGTAGCTATGGAGTCTTTCGATCAACAGATAATGTGACATTCCTTAAAGTTGGTACAAGCTCAAGTACAACCTATATTGATGCAGGCTTATTGCAGCAACGTTACTATTATCGGGTTACAGCTTGTGATAATACCAACAATTGTGGCGCTAATGGTGCAGTGGTACAAGCCCTGCCAACAGGTAAGTTCACTAGCCCAGCTACGCTGGTCGGTGGGCCAAGAGTGAGCGACATTACTACAAAACGCGTCAAGGTCAGTTGGTCAACTGATCGTGCTAGCGACTCCAAGATCGCCATTGGCACTCAGAGTGGTCAATACAGTTCTTCAGAAGTAGGTAATTCAACGCAAGTAGCAGACCACCAAATAGCCTTAGATAACTTATCGCCTGGTACAACCTATTATTTCCGAACCAAGTGGACTGACGAAGATGGGAATACTGGTCAGAGCCAAGAACAAAGCTTTACGACCGCTCCAGCGCCAGCAATTAAAGAAGTAACAGTAAGCAGCGTATCACTATCGAGTGCAACCATTGAGTTTACTACCAAGGGAGCCACTAAAGCCTCAATATACTATGGCAATAGTGAAGCTTTTGGTGGTCTGAAAGAAGTAAATACATCAGCTAATGAATCACGCTACCAAGTCGTTCTTGATGGCTTGTCAGATGGGACAAAGTACTTCTACATGGTTAGTACCACTGATCAAGAAGGCTCTGAGTATCGTGGCAATATTGCCTCGTTCTCAACGCCACCACGACCAAAAATCACAAATCTTCGTTTCCAACCAGTTAGTGGTGAACCGACTAGCACTCAACGTGTTACTTGGGATACTAATGTACCAAGCAATACCCTAGTGTCGTACTCAATCGTAAATGGTGCGCCAATTGAGATCCAAGATTCAAATTTGGTAACCTCCCACGAGATGATTATTAAGAATCTCCGAGACAACAGTGAATATACGCTTGTTGCATCAAGTCGTGACAGCGATGGTAACTTAGCGAACTCAGATCGCCAATCATTCAGGACAGCTCTCGATACTCGGCCACCTTCTATCTCAGATGTAGTGGTGGAGTCAACGATTCGTGGCTCAGGCTCTGAAGCTAGAGGTCAAATTGTGGTGTCATGGAGAAGTGATGAACCTTCAACAAGCCAAATCGCCTATGCCGAAGGCTCAGGTGCTGTTACCTTCAATAGTAAAACTGCCGAAGATACAAGATTAACGACTGAGCATATTGTGATTATCTCAGACTTACCAACATCTAGGGTATTTAGCGTACAACCTCTGTCGAAAGATGGCTCAGGCAACGAAGGCAAAGGCGAAATTCAAACCGCAATCATTGGTAGGGCATCCGATAGTGCCCTGACGGTGGTCTTCAATACACTTAAATCAATATTTGGACTATAAGAACATGCCGAACCTGTTTATTGCCGAAAATGTCACACTTGAGTTCACAACTGGAGATCAGAAAGTCATCGCCGTGAGGCCGTGCACGTTCAATATACCTAGTGGAGCAATAACCATTATCTATGGTGCATCTGGCAGTGGTAAATCAAGCCTTCTCAACATCATATCTGGTTTACAAAAACCTAGTCAGGGTAAAATCTCATACAACAAGACGAACATCTACAACCAAACTCAGAATGAGCTCGCTTACTTTCGCGCTCACGAATTAGGCATCGTCTATCAAACCAATTATTGGGTAAAAAGTTTATCTGTCCTAGAGAATGTCTCCATGCCCTTATACTTCTTAGGACATACAAAAGAGGCTGCCCACTCCAAGGCACATGCATCACTTAAACGTGTCGATATGGCTGATTACGCACACAAATATCCACATTTACTGTCTGGTGGTGAACAGCAAAGAATCGCGATGGCACGTGCGATTATAAGTGACCCACCCGTAATTATTGCCGATGAACCAACGGGGAACTTAGACAGTAAGAATGGTGACAAAATTATAGAACTGCTACAAGAATTGAGTAAAAACGAAGGCAAGACCGTTATCTTGGTCACTCACAATATGGAGTACATCGCTATGGCCAGACACTTACTTGAAATTCAGGACGGTCAAGTCACCCAGATTTTGCAGGCCGATATCTCGAAAACCGTTAAGGGCATGCTGAATGACGCACAAAGGCGCATTACAAGTCTGATGGAGCCGGTTAAAAAATGAGAACGTTTCTTAATAACACCAACCGGGCAACGGTCAAAACCAACATTATTGCGTCTATTGCACTCAGTAATCTGACCCACAAGAAGCTCCGTACCAGTCTGACTGTTTTCGGCATTGCGATTGGTATTGGCGCCATCTATTTTCTTTTGTCATTCGGTATTGGGCTTCAACGTGTTGTGACTAATGAAGTCATAGGTAACCAATCAATAAAAACTATCGATGTTGTTGGCTCTCGCTCAAGTATCAACAAGCTTAACGACATTGCCGTGCAAAGAATCACAGATGTACCAAACGTAGGAGAGATTGGAAAGGCCTACTACTTCCCAGGTAGTTACAAAGTTAGTAATAGCGAATCAGATGGCATCATATATGGTATTGATTCAGGTTACCAAAAACTTACATACCTAAACTTAATCGAAGGTAAGTTACTCGACGAAAAATCACCAGAAAAATCAGTCGTTTTGAATAAGTCTGCAATCGAAGCTATAGGCCTAGCTAATAATCCCAAGGAAATTATCGGGAAGTCTGTAGACATCATTGTGCCACTTGCAAAAGTCGACCCTAAGATCGGGACCTACAAGCAAACCTTCACCGTAGTCGGTGTTATTGATTCTGGCAGCGGCGCAGAAGTATTTTTGCAGTCAAGAATCTTTAAGGATGCAGGTGTTCCAGAGCTCAGTCAGTTGAAGGTTGGAGCAAAGGATGTATCACAGATCAAAACTATACGTTCACAAATTGAAAGTATTGGTTTTGAGACATCTTCACCTGTCGACACTCTCGATGAGATCAACAAGGTATTTCGTTTTCTAAACTTCATTCTGGTAGGCTTTGGTGGCATCGGCATGATAGTTGCGGTGCTAGGCATGTTCAATACATTAACTATCTCACTTCTTGAACGTACCAAAGAAATTGGTCTTATGGTTGCCTTGGGTGCAAGGTCTATAGACATGAAGCGTCTGTTTATTCTTGAAGCAATGTTCTTGTCGTTATTCGGATCAATTGTAGGTATCACCGGTGCTTACTTAATCGGAAGAATAGTTAACATAATTATGAATATCTTCGCTTCGAGGCGTGGGGTACAAAGCAGTTTTGAACTTTTTGCAAACCCACCATTATTGATCTTTGGCATGCTTCTATTCATGTTACTAGTGGGGCTCATGGTGGTGTATCTACCAGCCAGGCGCGCCCAAAAGATCAACCCAATCGACGCTCTAAGGCGAGAATAACTCACAGGTTATGATTAACAATTACTCTGTCAAAGTTTTATTGGAGCTGTTTGTTAAAAGCCCGTAAGTGATTCTCAGATCCAGATCTTAACGTCTCCAATGTAGCGATTACATCTTGGTCGGAAGCAGAAGCAAGTTGTGTACTAATATCTGCGATATCTTTTTCTTCAATTGCAACACCAGCTTTGTACGCCTCAGTAGCACTTATATCACCTTGACTGATCAACTGATCGTAAAATGCTTGGAGGTCTTGGTTTTTGAATACACCAACCTGGTTAAGGCGTGGGTCGGGGATATTTCGAGCAACTAGTAGCGACAGTACTTTACTCTGATGCGTTGATTCACTCTGGAGTATATTACCAAAAACATTGGCTCCATACTTTTGATACATAACCGTATATACGTCATGTGCCAACTTTTCTTCTTCAATCAGATATAGCAATTGATCTTTGGTCGAGTCTGCTGTCGTAACTTGTGTCTTAGGCACAGCTTCCTGACTAGATGTTGCAGTATCACCCTTTGCTTTCTCAAGACTTCTTTCAGGGGGGTTGTACAGTCCAAGAAATCCTAGGAGCAACACCAGAATAATTATGATAACTGCTACATATACTTTTCTGTCAATTCTTTCCATGGCGTTAACCTCCAAATTACGTTACTGAAAGTGCTGCTTCAAGTTTTGGTTTATCAAACCCGAGAATCTGCTCCACTTTCCCATCTTCATATTCGATCGTAGTATACGGAACGCCTCTTTGGCCACTGAGGCTTACCATGTACTGTGCTGCGATTGGGTTCTTGTCAATTGTGTAATTTGTGAAATCAATCGATTTTGATTCTAGCCACGTCTTAAGCATCACACAATATGGGCACGTGGTCGTACTATAGACAGTTATTTTCATACTTCTATCTCCTTGCATTCTTTACAAATACCGCTAATCGTCAATCTGCCCGAAATATGACAGTCTCCAATTGATGATTCTAAAATTGGCGCCACCTTTGCTTTTATGTCTGCGTCCTTTAGCATTCCGCAATTCGTACAGATAAAGTGATCATGAGGCTCTACACTAGTGTCATAGCGCATTGATCCATCAGGTAATGATGGGGCTATGGCAATAGTGCCGCGCCTCGCGAGTCTGGCCGTAGCCCGGTGAACAGTTGTTGCACTTAGGCCAGGGTATGACTTGCGTAACTCCGTAAGCAGCTCAGCATTCGTGGCATGTCGCATACGCACAAGCATAGCTACAATAGCCTGACAGTATTTGGTCTGACGGTGAGTAGTAATATTATCCATGACATCGTTAGTATATGCTCAATTCTTGCTAATGTAAATGATTTACATTAGAATGTGCTTTAGTAAGTATGAAAGGTGAGTTATGGCAAGAATATTTATAGACGTTCGCGAGCCGCAAGAGTTTGCAATGGGGCATGTAAAAGGTGCAATTAATATACCCCCATCAAAACTAATGGCAGGTGCCAAAGAACTCGATGGGGTTCCAAAAGATACTGAACTCGTTCTGTATTGTTTATCCGGTAGTCGATCTAATACTTCGATGCAGATATTGAAAAATATGGGATATACAAAACTTATAAACGGCATTAACAAAAGTCATGTCAATGCGAAGTATGGTCTTTAAAACAACTATTTTTGTATAATACGACATATGCCACCGCTAAGAATTAAATTGTTCGATCCAGTAACAGACCTATGGCAAGAAGCTGGTGTGATCAACCCTGGCCAACAGCATAAACTTTCGTAAAGACAGATGGTACACTAAGAGCTAATGATTTCTCGTTTGCGTACACGTCAGAAGAATAGCCTACAGCCATTACTCGCAATGAGTATGGTGTTGCTCCTGCCAGTTTTCTTATCCAAACACATCGACACTAATGCGTTCGTTTCGAAGTTATTTCCAAATGCTGACAGTATCGATTATTCAAATATTCAATTCATGATTTCTGTCATCTTCGTTATTGTTGGAATCAGTGTATGGTTTTGGGGATCCAAAAAGCTATTACTCAGACTTATTCTTTTCTATACAGCCCTCACAACAACTGTCTTAATATTAGGTCTTGCATCACTATTGATGAATATAACCTCGTTCAGCTCAAATCAAGCTCTTGTTCTCATGGCAGACGCCGCAGTTATCTGGATAATGACAGTTCTTACATTCTCACTGTGGTATTGGCTGCTTGACTCTGGCTGGACAGAAGAACAAGGGGTTAAGGATACCTCCCGCCAGGACTTCCTCTTCGCTCAACAGGCCAATAACATTCCACATTGGAAGAATTGGAAACCAAACTATATTGAATATCTACATCTTGCGTTCAACACAAGTACAGCGTTTAGTCCAACCGATGTTTCGCCGCTGTCGCACCGCGTGAAAGTACTCATGACAATTCAATCGGGCCTGGCTCTGATTATCATAAGCACCGTTGGTGCTCAAGCAATAAATATCCTTTCGAGCTAATACCATAAGCAAAATACCATATAGCTTGGCTTGAATTAGGAGCGTATAATAATAGGTACTAATTAAGGAGGGAAGCATGCTCGGACCGATAGATTATATAGTAGTTGGTTTCGATGGTAACAACTTCAACGGAAGCATACTTTCTGAACTGTCTAAGGCAGTTGACAGTGGTGTTATTCGCGTCGTCGATTTAGTATTTATCATCAAGGACGCCGACGGAAACATTGCAATGGCTGAGATCGAAGATCAGCATGATGAACTCAAAGAAGTCGCCCAAGCAATTGGTCATGTAGGTGATCTACCACTTCTCACAGAAGATGATGTACAAAAGCTCGGTGACTCAATGAAGAACGACTCATCTGCAGGGGTGCTAGTCATAGAGCAGCTCTGGGCTAAGGGGCTGAAGGAAGCATTGATAGATAGTGGAGCTGAGCTAATTGATGAAGGGCGCATTCACCCTGACAACGTAGCAGCCGCACTCGAAGACATTGAACAGCTAAAAGATTAATCAAAAAGGGGGAAACGATATGATAGGACGACCACTCTCGCCAGTATCAGTTGCAGGTGCTAGGCGCCGACAACGACGCCGCGGCGTGCTCTAGATAAGACTACCCCAGTAGACGCAATGCTGAGGTGTACTAGGAAGAAAAAGACCTCTTTTCAAAAGGGGTCTTTTTAATAAGTCGATGTAAAAGCTGTGAGGAAACAGATTAACTACAGTGTAATTGACATTGGATTTGTATTATGTTATTGTTAGTCAATGAAATTTCTTCATCCAGAACTTGATGGTATACGCCGATATGATTGTTACGGCGAACGTACAGATGGTGATACGCCGATTCTTGCCGATGGAGAGAGCTTAGTAGTACTCACAGACGAAGACAAAGTCCTACTTGCAGCAGCTTTGAGCATTGCAGCTTCCGCTCGCTATTCTGGCCTCTCTGCCGCAAGGCGATCTGATCCAGGATTTGTTGATAGCACCCTCGACATTGTTAATTCTCGAATTAACGAAAGGTTTACTGGCCTAGGCGATCAACTTGAAGACAGCTTGCCATCAGCTGAGAACCCAATCGATCAAGCTATAAGTCTACAGCTCCAAGTTCTTGGGATTAATCAACACTCCTAGCTCGAAACTCCATCAACAGGGAATATATATACTAATCCTGGCGTTAGGATTAATGGCCAACTGCCGTAAAAGTTAAACGGTTATGCTATCATTTGATTATGGCTAAACCAAGTGGTATACAAATTAATAGCTTACGATCATGGAATATTTCGGCAGGGCTTTTACACCTCGCATCCTTAATTGCTATTTTATTGCTATCGAATAGTTTTTCTTTGCCGGTCACTGCAACATATATGACTGGCCCTCCAGGCTCGACATTTACAAATCCAATACTGTTATTTAGCAATAATGTAAGTTACACAATTGCTCTTTTTTTGGGCCTCTCAGCGTTCTTCCATTTTCTTATCTCATCTAAGAAGGTTTTTCCAAAGTATGCGGAAGGCCTTAAGCATAATCAGAATATATTTAGGTGGGTCGAGTACTCACTAAGCTCATCAATCATGATTTTCTTGATTGCACAGCTAAACGGTATTAGCGATTATGCGGCATTACTCGCGATATTCGGAGTCAATGTCTCGATGATTTTATTCGGTTGGCTCCAGGAGAAGTATGCCAAACCAGGAGATGGCCAGTGGTTACCATTCATTTTTGGTTGTATCGCTGGCATTATCCCTTGGATAATTATCGTTATACAACTACTATCGCCAAAAGGCCCTGCAGGCACGTCTGCCCCTGGCTTCGTATACGGAATAGTTATTTCACTCTTCGTATTCTTTAATTGTTTCGCACTGGTCCAATACAAGCAATACAAAGCTAAGGGTAAATGGTCTAATTATCTTCGTGGTGAGAAGGCCTATATTGTTCTGAGTTTCGTAGCTAAGTCCTTACTGGCTTGGCAAATCTTTGCTGCAACGTTAGTGTAGTAACCATATATTTTGAGATCATTTCTCTAAAGTGAACTTGCTATTAATATATGTAGCTAAACGCACTGGCAGACGTAGTTCGTGAACTGATTACGCCGACACCTTGCCAGTTCATCTCACTCACCGTTACGGTGCCGTCGCCATTCACAGACTCGACATACACTACGTGATTACCGCTTTGACCAATAGCCCCAGCTCGCGGGGTTGATCCGGTCGCAATGCCTTGGGCAGCAGCTCGGGAAACCCAACTAATTGCATTTCCTAAGTTATTAGGTAGGTCAGGGCGTCGGTTTTTGGCGTACCATGTACAGTATCCACGTGTGTAAGTGTTACCTGCAGACGAACCAACCGCATATGTAGCGGTTTTTGGCTTAGTCGCCACTGTTACAACCCGACTTGAAGGCGCAACCTCAATTGGTGCCGCAACCGGTACTGGTCGCTCGGCCAACACCTCCTCAGCAGCTGGGATCACTACATGTTCATTGACGTTAATAACGTCAGGGCTTGCTAGAGCAGTGTTTTTGTCATACAAACGCTTCCAGGTCGTTTGATACGTGGCAGCAATGGTAGACAGGGATTCTCCTGGTTGTACTATGTGCTCAACTGGCTTTGGTGGTTCTGACAATGCATGTTCCGTTTTGGTCGTAGACTCTACGGTATCTGCTTTTAACGTGTCAAGGAACGGGGTGGTTGCCATGACTACAGAAGGACTGTCATCACTTAATGGTATTGATAAAGCTTGAGCATGCGCTCGAGCAGGTTGTGCCATAGCAAATACACTACACGCACACATAAATAGCCCCGTTAAAATAACGGTACGTTTCATTAAAACCCTCCTGAGAATTTTCTAGTTATAGTGCAGATGGAGACTTCATTTGTTCGCATCTGCTTTTTTTGCGCTCTTCCACCTCACATGGATAGACACAAGCCCTGATCTTAACACTAGCGAAATAATATGTCAATAAGGGCAAAGAAATGTTAACGAATACCTCTTAAAACACAGAGGTGATTTGTAGACAATGGTATTATTAAAATATGCTCATAGACCCCCGATTAAATAAGATAGATGATTGCTTGTACCGTGTTGCAGTACGTGTGATTATTATTCATGCTAATAAAGTACTCTTAATTAAAGAAGAGACGGATGATTGGTGGGCTCTACCTGGCGGCGGCGTTAATCATGGTGAAACAATTGAATCTGCACTGATTAGAGAGTTGCACGAAGAACTAGGCTTATCCACAGAAGCAATCTCATCAAATTATAATGTTGTACACTACAACATCGGAAACGTTGTAAATGCCATTCCTCGCATGAATTTCTTCATAAAAGCCACCCTTTCGGGAGATTCACTCAAGCAAGCAGATAGAGGCACAAAATGGGATTGGTTTAGCAAAAATGAATTGTTACGAGCAAAGCTGCATCCCACTTCCGATAAAACACAATTATCTAAGGTTATTTATCAGAAGATATAATTTACATATTTGTATTTATATGGTATTGTTTATAAATGAGGTCTGTTAAAACAGAGACTACTTCTCCCGAATCATATACTTATCATCTGATGAAATCCGCGCAGCCGTGTAGAGAGATTGGGATGCACCTGCTGACTCAAGAGATACGTTTCTTTTCTAGCGGATATGCCTTTTTATGACAGCCGGCCCAAGCAGAATACCCCTACGGGAAGCATGCGAGAATATACAGTCGGAATTTTGGGCTACACTAGGTCTGGAACAGGGTGTTCAGCAGCAAACCGAGGGATTATTGGACACCGTTCGTGAGACTGCTGCCAGCCTGCCTGATATGTCAGGTGTTGCGTTAGTTCCTTTTGGTAGCCGTATTAAAGGCTATGCAAGACTTGATTCAGATCTTGATCTAGCAGTTATTCATTATGACAAAGAAATAAGTTCTTATTACGCGACAATAGCCCTAAACGAGGCTATTGATATGGCCCCAAACGTAAGCCTGATTGACTTTGGATATGGGACAACTTTTTCGCCACGCGGCTGGCCGCTGAGCCTAGCACCTACAATCTTCGAGGGCGAACAAGTTGCAAGGTTGAGGTGTAATATCATCGAATCATGGTTAACAAAAAGTGAAGTGTACTTAGAGCATGCGGAGCGTGCATACGCTGACTTCTTTATTGACCCACGTTTCTTATCCGAAGGGGCAGCTACTCGTTTCAGCGCTATAGCTAACACCCCAGAAGCAGCTAGTGTTAGTTATGAAGAAATTGAAGCGTCATTTGATGAGGCATACAAGCAACGACTTTATAATTTCGGCGGAAACATTCTAGAAAAGATCGAACAAGCGTTATCGAAAACTGCTTAAGAAAACGACTTCTTCATATCAATAGCGTAGCGCTTGGCCATCTGCTTGTTCAGCAAAGCATCCCAAGCCTTATTTACGTCCTTTATATCAATAATCTCTATTTCGGGTAGAATGCCATGCTCAGCACTGTACTCAAGCATTTCCTGAGTTTCTTTAATACCGCCGATTCCAGACCCTGCAATAGATTTTTGACCACCGATTACGTCACCCGAATGATAACCTGGCATTGGCTCTATTGGCCCAACCAAACAAATGGTTCCATGCACATTTAATAACTGCATATACGGGGAAAGGTCATGTGCCTTTGGAATAGTATCTAGCAAGAAATCGAACTTGTGCGCTGCCGAGGCCATATCTGCTTCTGATGAAGAAACAATCACCCCATCAACGCCGTAGGATTTCGCAGCGTCAACTTTTCCTGGTGAAGACGTGATTACCCATACTTCAGCGCCGAATGATTTAGCGTACTTAACGCCCATATGTCCTAGGCCACCAAGCCCAATAATCCCAACCTTAGAGCCTTTACCTACCTTCCAATTCTTGAGCGGTGAATAAGTAGTGATGCCAGCACAAAGTAATGGCGCTGCAGCTGCCATGTTTAATGATTCTGGAAGCGATAACACAAAGTGTTCTGGGGCCACCATAATGGTTGAATAGCCACCTTTGGTATCAGTACCGTCAACTGGGTCTTTTGAACTATATGTCCAAATAGTCTCTTTATAACAGCTATTCTCATAGCCACGCTTACACGCCTCACAAGTACCACAACTATTAACCATACAGCCTACGCCAACCCTATCACCAGGTTTGAATGCAGTAACTGCACTTCCTACGCGAGTAACAATTCCGACTATCTCGTGACCTGGAATACAGGGGTATTCAACCTGGCCCCAGTCTCCACGGGCAGTATGTATATCACTGTGACAGATACCACAGTAATGGACTTCTAGCTCCACGTCAGTCTCAGTGGGCTCACGACGGTCAAATTCGTAATACTCTAAAGGCTTATCTATTGCTGGTACGGCGTATGCTTTTGCTTTCATATATCTAGTATAGCCTATGGCTTTGATATGATGTAGTCATGAGCAACCTTTACCAAGTTGTAAACGACGATGACGAGATAGTCGCCTACAAGCTACGCCCAGATATCGATTTCAAGAAAGACATCTATAGGGTTTCAGCGTTATGGTTAACAAACTCGAAAGGTGAGGTTCTAATTGCCCAGCGATTACTCACAAAAGATAAAGATCCTGGCAAGTGGGGCCCAGCGGCAGCCGGCACACTTGAAGAAGGTGAGACATATGAGTCAAATGCCTACAAAGAAGCCGAGGAAGAGATTGGGCTAAAGGGCATAACACTCAGCCCGGGACCGAAAATGAAGTTCGAGACACCTCGCAAGTCATTCGTGCAATGGTACTTTGGGCTATGCGATTGGTCTGCTGAACAATTTGTACCCCAACCCGAAGAAGTACAGGTGGTCAAATGGATTCATCTAGATGAGCTAAGAGACGATGTCGAGAAAAATCCCGACAAATACGTTCCTTCCATGCCATTCATTCTCGGAGCGATTAGTTCTTGAATATTGCTAGTATCAATTCAGTCTATGGATGAAAGGGCTGTCTTGGTATCGGTGTTTGTTATGATAAGGCTATGAAATACAGCTTTTACGATGACTACTCAGAAGGTGTCCACCCAGAGTTACTCAAATACATAACTGATCACAATGACGATGCTCAGTTAACCTACGGTAGGGATGAATATTCAGAGCTGGCAGCAGAACGGATCCAAAAGGCATTTGCCATCCCTGATGCAGACGTACACTTTCTTCCGACTGGTACCGCTTGTAATGTAATTGGTTTAAAGTCTATGCTTCGTGCCATAGAAGGTGTTATCGCGCCAGCTAGTGGTCACATCAACACACATGAAACAGGCGCCTTAGAAGCGCACGGGCATAAGATTATCTGGGTTGACACGCCAGATGGCAAAATAACGCCCTCCCTAATAGATGAAGCCATGGCTCGTTACGAAGACGAGCACACCGTTATTCCTAAAGTTGTGTACCTCACTCAGGTCACTGAGCTAGGTACGGTATACACCAAAGACGAACTTAAACAGGTCATTGATCACGCAAAATCAAGAGGTCTTTACACGTTCCTAGACGGCGCTCGCTTGTCTATGGCAGTTGCAAGCCGAGCTGCAAATATGACTATGAAGGATGTCGGCAATCTTGGGCTAGATATGTTCTATATTGGTGGCACTAAGAATGGAGGCATGTACGGCGAAGCGCTGGTGGTCCAGAACGACTTATTCAAGAAGGACTTCCGTCACTTCATCAAGCAGCGCGGCGGCATGATGGCAAAGGGACGTTTCATGGGTCAACAGTTTGCACGTTTCTTTGATGAAGATAACTTATGGCTAAACCTTGCCAAGCACGCTAACGAAATGGCTCAAGTACTTTACGCTGGCTTGAAAGAAGCTGGTATTGAGTTTGATCTTGCTGCTGATGCAAATCAAGTCTTTGCTATTTTAGACAATAATGTTTACGAACAATTGCGCAATGATTATGGGTTCTATCCTTGGAATGCCGTTGATGATAGTAAAACCAAGGTCCGCTTTGTCTGTTCGTGGGCTACTCAAAGAGAGGCTATTGAGTCATTAATTACTGATGCAAAAGCAGCTATTCAAATTTAGTAAGGTTAAATCATGTCACTCATCTATATAACTGGTCCCGCAGGCAGCGGCAAAACAACCACCATACTAGAATTAAGGAAGCAAGGCTACGAAGCTCATGATGCCGACAACGAACTCTGCGGTTGGTATGACGAGAATAATCAACGAGTTTCGTACCCCTCTGGGGAAAATACAAATTTAGTCGAGTGGGAAAACCATCACAGTTTTAACTTTTCTGACGAGTTAACCAAGAAACTAGCCGACGCGTCAAAAGACAAACTTGTCTTTGTCTGCGGCAATGCGCTAGGGAACGACCTTGAGATTGCAGATAAATATTTTGATAAAATTATCTGCCTGGAAATAGATATTCCCACCATGACACACCGAATACTCACCCGACCCGAAGCTTACGGTAAGGACCCCGCAGTTTTACAACTACTTAAGCAAGAATTTGAAGCTACATTACAAAGGTATCGCGCTCACGGTGCCGTAATGATTGATGCCAGTGAACCTGTTCAAGAAGTTGCTCGTGCTATTGTCAAAACAGTAACATAAGATCGTAAAACCTTCTTGAAATACATATAAAATTGATAACGCTCAAGCTTGCATCTCACGAAAAATCTGAGAAACTATACAGTTAATGACAGCTACACTTCACTCAATCAACCCAGCAACAACACTCGATGCCGCACGAGAATCTATTCACGCCAAAAGGCCTGTTGATAGTAGTGGGTGGCTTGAACGCCTAGCTTTTCGTGCATGGGAACTTCGAGGCTCATCACTCGATTTTTTTGATCCAGAAGTAATGGGCCTAACAATTTTAGGTAGTGGTGAAATGTTTCACATGATCAGACGTTCAGAAAAACTTGGCAGTGTATCACTGAGAGCAGCAGCAAAACGTGCTCGTCGTGAAGCACCCGAAAGTTTCCGAAAGCCAATGACATTGAAAACTGAGGGTCTCGACATTCATCGAATCACTGGAGCGCTAGGCATTGAGCATGTTGCAGTTATTAAGGCTACAGGCACGACTGAACTTGGTAATGAGTTTGATGGGATTACACAGGGCATAGATCTAGTAGCAGGGCACCGACATCCGTGGAGGGGTATTGGCACACCAGTTATTAAACTTGCATCGGTAGGTACCGGTGAGCATCTTGGGCGTGATTTCTTGGATGAATTATCTGCAGATGTACCCGCAGAAATACATGCCGAGCCAGGCTTTGTCAGGAAAGTTAACCTTGATGAAATCGACAAACCATCTATAGTTTAGACCTCTTGGCTTCATCATTTGCTATGATGTAATCATGAAACTACTCCTTACATCTAACGGCTTATCGAACACTTCCATTGCAAATGCCCTGGAAGAGTTGGTCGCGAAACCACGTGACCAGATCAAAGTTGCGTTCATCCCGAACGCCGGCTTTCCAGTTGACGACTTTAAGCACGACTCACGAGACTGGCTCGTTAACGACTTATATCGCATCAAAGAGTTCTGTGGGTTTATCGATATTGTCAGCCTAGCCGATTTAACGAACAATCAAATCGTTGAACGTCTTGAATATGCCGACGTTATTTTTGTTGGTGGTGGCAACGCATTCTATTTGAGCTACATGATGGAAAAAACTGGGCTATTCGACGCGCTGCCAAAACTGCTCGAAACTCGAGTTTACGCAGGTATTAGCGCTGGCAGTATGATTGCGACACAGAGCCTTAGAAGTGCTTCGGGAGCCATTAAGAATACCGACAAATTCTACGATGAAGAATACGATGAGATGGGTCCCGAAGGACGATCTGCTGGCCGTACCGCAAAGTTAGTTGACTTCGTTGTAAGGCCACACCTAAATAGTAAAAGTTTTCCGAAAATTAGAGGAGACTTCCTCGAAGAAATTGCCAAGGATGTAGCGGTTCCTCTGTATGCTATCGATGACATGTCAGCAATAAAAGTTATCGACAGCACTATCGAAGTTGTCAGCGAAGGCGAGTGGAAATTCTACAAAAACTAGCCAACTCATGTTTGCTATAATCGCCCTATGGCTTTAGCATCACCACACTATCGACAAGATGAAATCGGCAACGTTGATAAAGATTTAGAGGTGTATTTGGATGAACATTTTCTAAAGCTGTTACCTAACCTTAACGAAACGAATCCTAAAGTTTTGGTAGTTTTCTCGGGAGGTAATGCAATGGGGAAAACAACGCTTTCCAAGAAAATCGAGCAAGAACTACATGGCTTGAGGCTGGAGAATGATGGCGTGAAAAGAACGATTATCAGTTATAAACCCGAGCTTGATGGCAATCGTGATGCCCTCAATAAGCTAACCTGGAATTACACCATGAACTTATACCCACGCCTAGGCGAATACACCAAGAATGGCTTACTCGTTCGAGACGGTGTTATCGACTGGTACTTCGATAGAATTTTGCCGTTCTTTGAGAAAGCTGGCTACCAGCTTTTTATCGTGGCTTACAACCTAACAGAAGAGAAGGCAATCGAGTTAATTAAAGCTCGTGGTGATACACCTACCGTTAAGGAAGAGCGTTTTTACAAGATCATGGAAGATCACAAAATTCATCAAGCCAGGTTCCGCAAACACTATCAACCAAGTATAATTTTGAATGATGAAAATCTGTTTGATCACGACTTGGTCGTGAGTGAACTCAAGAATTTCTTAGCATCATTGGGTTAATCATGCTCATGCTTGCATAATATTTGCATGATTGTAGAATCATGTTATGGAATATATATGTAATATGTGGCGAGTGCAATGCTAGCTAGACTGTCTCCAGGAAGTAAGAGCTTGCTCGAAGCAAGTGCTGAGTTTGCATTTCATGACATACCAACTGACCTAATCCATCCAAGCGTTACTCGCGAGGGATGTTTCCCAAGCGGAGTTGTTATGCCCGTTGCAGAACTGCCGCCACAAGAAAGAGTAGTGGTTGTGAGTGGCGTGATTACTCGTTCTCTTGTTCACATTACGATGGACAGCCTGGAGGCAGGACTAATTACGGGGCATCCATCAAAAGTCAGCGATCCCAAAGCATATCTAGATTTGCTAAAAACTGGCAAGAAAGTACATAGAGCCAACGAGCAACGTGGCCCACTTGCAGATCCTGATAACTACACTGGCGAATCGATTCACCCCCATATTGTTGCTGGTGTGGTCTATCGAGTATTCACCAGGATGACTCCTTGTGACTCAACAAAGTTTGCACTGAAGCAATTGTCTACAGCCGAACCAAAACTTGGGCCAGATGAGACCAAAGAGTCAAGGTCAGCCCTACGTAACTACACAAGAGAACAGAAATTGATGCGGGGTAGGTATGCTCGAACACTAGGGTTAGCTTTTGCTTCGGCTGTCTTGGCTTTTAACGGTCACGCGAGTGCAGAAACTGCTCGAGTAGTAAATCAACCTCAGATCGAGGCATTGCAGGCTGAAAGGCAGACCGTAGGGCCAGATCAGGTTGAAGAAATAGATAAACAGCTAGGTCATTTGAAAGCCCAGAACACTGGCGATGCAACTCTATGGCTAATCGTTGGAGCTGGAGCGCTCGCTCGCTTTGGCATGTGGCGACTGGGTCGACCTAAGCCACCCGAGCAGCTAGGCACATCTGAGAAGTAACAACAGCTTATCAATTAGTCCTTAACGAAATGGCTACATTTACAAGGAATGCACAATGTGGCATTATTTGTATCATGTCATCTCCGGAAAGAGTTTCCCTGGGAGAATGGCTCGCAGAAGGGCCATACACACTTGCCCTGTCATCGGGCTTCTTTGGTTTCTACGCCCACGCCGGTGTTTTAGAAGCACTTTGCGAGAGTGATGTTGCACCAGCTGCGCTTCGGGCGTCAAGCGGTGGGGCAGTAACAGCTGCGTTGTGGGCTTCCGGCCTGGAACCTGCCGAATTAAGTCAAGGCTTGAGCCAGGTGAAGCGAGAGGACTTCTGGGATCCGGCACCAGGCGTTGGTCTGCTACGTGGCGAGGTGCTTGATGATACGCTTCGCAGCAGAATGCCAGTTACAGATTTCGCAGGATGCCGGCTGCCAATTAGCATCTCGGTCTTTGATGTTCGGAAACGAGAAACTGAAGTTATAAATAGCGGTGATTTAGTGTTAGCTACTAGAGCTTCAAGCGCGTTCCCTGGACTATTTCAACCAGTGATAATCAATGGTCAGCCGAAACTAGACGGTGGCATTAAGGATCATGCTGGCTACTATGGCGCTCCATTACAAGAGCGTATTCTGCATCACGATCTAAAGCGTAAACAAGTTACTGTGAATAGAGAAAATCTACAAAGACTTTCGCTTGAAGCGTTGCCAACCGTAAACCCATTTAAGCTCTATCGAGGTATGGTTGCATACAAGGAAGCTTATAGGCAGACGATTCAGAAACTTTCTGAGCCAATTATGGTCATGAGTTAGTTAAGTTTACAGATTTTACTTTTTATGTTACCGTTAATTAAATGAAAGGTCTTGTTGCAGAAGTTGGTTTAGTTCACGGCTCTGGTTTTGATGTAATTGATGGCTTAAATCAGATGTCGGATGCCACGCGGCTCAATGCTGCAAGAGCAGGGCAATTACTTCTCGACGGATCAGTAGAAAGTGTTATTTGTAGTGGTCGCGGACCAGTCGCGGGCGAAGCCTACGGAACGACAGAAGCACGACTTATGGCTGACTTCTTAGTGGGCATGGGAATCCCAAATAGCCAGATCGAACTCGAGGATACTTCAACCTCAACAATGGGTAACTGGGCCCGTTCAGCGCCAATAATTGAAAGCCTTGGTGCCGAAACGGTGATGGGAATAACCGCGAAAGTTAATCAAAGTCGTATGCAACGTATTGGTAATTTTGTTGCAGACAGAAGCTCTTTTGAGCTCGTTGGTTACACAGCATCTGGTCAAAGAGCCACTGCAGTAGAGCAGCTACGAGAAGTTATCGGCCGCAATATGACACATCATTTCTTGGCTAGAAATAGCGAAACACCCATACATGATCTGCCTGAAGCTTACGAAGTATATAAGTCACAGTTTGGTCTCGTAACCCTAAAAAAGTTCCTCAACCGTGATGTAGCGGAAGCTGCGACCCCTCAACAAATACCACAATAGTTGCTTTTGGTTCGTATTAATTCGTTAATCTTACAGAACGTATAGATAAGTCAAATAACGCTAGCCAGTTTGCTATTATTGTCCTATGACTAAAATATCTCACGACTCAGAAGTAGCAGCACACGGCCAACAAGTAATCACAGCTTGTGCCTTTATTCATCATAGTTTTGATGGCGTTGAAAAGGTCTTCCTGGCCAAACGTGCTGATACCAAGAAGTTTTTGCCCAGCGTACATGAGCTGCCTGGCGGTCATATCGACTTTGGCGAAGATCCAGTAGTTGGCCTAGTGCGTGAAGTCAATGAAGAGTTCAGTAAAAGCCTTGAGGTGGGCGATCCATTCTTTGTGTTTACATACACAAATGAAGTGAAAGGTTCCCACTCAATTGAAGTCATCTACTTTGCGGCGTTCTCAGACGGAATAGAGAACGTTGTACTGAACCCTGAAGACCACTCCGAATATGGCTGGTATGCAGAATCCGAGTTAGAAATCGTCTATTCCGAGAACAAAGACGCTGACGACATTGAGTTTCAAGCTGTGCGTAAAGGCTTTGCCATCCTTCGAGGTGAGCAACTTAAGACATATTGACAATTCATATATTGGTGACAAAATATACTAATGACATTTGAAGCACATAAAACCGATATATATTTAGTTCCTGATCTTAACGTCGCGCTTAGAACGGCATATGCACTCGAAGCTGAGGCAGTTGCGCTAGACGTAGAAGGCGTCCTCGGTAATTTTGTGGACAACGATCCATATGAAGGTATGTTCTTTGATTTTGAGCGAGCGCAAGGTATTCACAACTTAGAACTGGCTCATACAGCAATACGTGCTAATAAAAATGTAGCTCACGGGCTCGCAACCAACAATACGAATGAACCGGATACACAACGAGAGTGGCCAGGTCTTGTGTCAGTAGTCTCCGAAAAGCTTGATGGAATCCCATATGTACATAAAGGTATGGAGATAGGTGGTTTAGTACTTGGCAAGAAACCAAGTGGCGAGCAGACAACGACGCTCTCTGAAATATTGGAAGTTGCTCCTCAACGCATGGTATTGATTGACGATCAGGGTGTAAAAAACACTGGTGAAGCTGTTAAGGCAGGGCTTATGGCAATTATTGTACCTGACCCGATTGGTCTTCCATGCATGAATAGTACTGGCGTAGTGGAGCACAAGTGGGTCGGACGAGCACGAAAATACGAACCACGTATTTACAGTAGCCTCGAAAGAGAAGGTCGCCTTGCGCGCTTTGCATACCAACGTCTCGCTGGCATTGACATTAGCGATATCGGTGAGTTCTACGACCTCCGTCACGCCGCTTAAACGTTAGCTTTTTACTTAGTGCACCAGAAGTGCTATCTTTTGTCTCATGGCATATGAACACTTAGGCGAACATCGTCCTGCAACTCATCCACGTTATTACAACTTTGTAATGGGCCATGTCATGGAGCCATTACTTGATCATTATGGTGGAATTGAACATCGCGGTGCAGACGTTTTTGCATATATTAATGATGGCGGCATTCTCGCTCCTAAGCATAGCGGCCAGCTAGATACACCCGCATCCGCACAGGCTATACTCGAAGCAACTGGAGATCATCTCACATTTCTTGGCAAAGAAAAATTAGCCAAACCGGTGCTTAAGCAACTTATTGAGTATGGGGATGGTATTATTATCGACCGAAGTGAAATGTTTTCGGTTGAAGACATGGCAGAAATAACTAGACGCATAGTCGCAAAAGGTTTATTTGGCATCTTCCCAGAAGGTGAACGTCGTCCAGGAGAACTGATCACGCCTAAAGACGTAAAGCGTGGCGTGCTTGCTTTGGCACTTAGCTTCGGTATTCCGATAGTGCCAGCAGGAATTGCTGGCACTGACAAAGATAATCGCGGACCAATACGTCTTGTATTTGGAGAGCCTATGGAATTTGGGCAAACAGAAGGCTTGTTTGATAACCCCAAGGAGCTTATTCGAGCCACGAAAAAGCCAAGGCAACAACTTGCAGATGAAATCTCGAAACTTCAAGTCGAAGCAGATAAGTGGAGCTTGCAAGATACACGAGCTGCTTAAGCGCGACGAGGAATTTCTTCGGACTTCTCCCATAGCATTTCAAAGAAATCACGACTTGAATTAGCTATATCTTGGTTATAAATCTCAATCCCGTAAATCTCGTAGTCATGCCAGCTAAAGTAAGCCACTACGTCATCGTATAAACATGTCCAAAAGTGTATCTCGTGAATATCTCTTGAAATATACTTGCCATGCCAATTTTTTAGAGTACCGCTTGTATTCTTCGTGGCCCATTCCTGTTGGCTTTTCATGAACGCATCGCCAACTACACTCCGGAAAGTTAGGCCTCGTTCGTTGCATCGTTCTGCCCAACGAACATAAAACTCTTCGCCCGTATGAGACTGCATATTCTCGTATAAAATTGAAAGAGTTTCACCTTGAGCTTTTGTTTGATTCCAAAGCATCTGTTTGGCACCTTCTTGACCCTTATAGAATTGCACCCTAGTGAGTGGTGAAGTCAGTGTCTGTTTGTTGAGTAAGCTCTCGAGATGAGGCAAAGCCTTAGCAGCTTCTGTAAGTTCTTGCTGTTTCTGAGTAATGATCGGCAAAATTGAAGAGAGCGGGGTTGCTTTAATTATGTTGCGCTTTGGATGTAGTTCAATCTCTATCAGCCTCAAGGATTGCATATCATCCAGGAGCCGATAGACCTTAGTTCTTTCGATATGTGCATTTTTTGCAAGCTGGGAGATAGTTTGTGGGCCATAGATTACCAAAGCGTAATACAGATCAGCCACCTCAGTATCTCCGCCAACAGAGTGAATAATTTTTCGAATATTCTGCTTGCTTGTCATGACAATATTATACGTTCTGTGCATTTTTTGCACAACAATTTCTATAGTTGGAATAACGTAGATACAATGCAGGTGTAACTAATAGAAAGGAACACTTATGCGTCAAATACTTGAAGAACATCCTTGGTATCACGAGCTTGCTGGTGACGGCAGGTTGATCGTGTCTCGTGCCTTACACGAGATCGATACCAACTACGGTGCAATGGAAGAATCTGCCATCTCGCCATACTATTATCATAATGGCGTACATACCCGTATGGCCTGCGAAGACTTCTCGGTGTTAAGGGATACCTTAGGGCTCACCAGAGCAGAATTTCTGCTGGGCGTATCTGCTATGGCAGCCCACGATGTCGTTAAGACCTTTGACCGTGCCCCGGGCGTTGATGAAGCCGAAAGTGCTGATTGGCTAGAATCAGAGCTTCGAGCACTGCCAGGCATATCACAAGTCGCTATCGCAACTGGTCGCTTGGCCGTGATTGGCACAACACCTCGCTTCCAAGATGGCACTATTGTGCAAAAGGCAGTGGAGCAGACCTACCCGACCAAACGAGCTGAGCTCATAGCCCACGCAGTTGCCAGTGCAGATGTCGGAAGACTATTCACACCTTTAGGCCCTTGGCTTTCTCATCAGTTATTCAGAGAAATGCAGGCCGCCAATGACAACACAGATAACCTCATAGAAGGTTTAGTGCCATTTCAAAACTCACAGATTGAGTTCTTGCTGAACTACCGATACCCAGAACGAGATATTGAGAATGCCTTAGCTACTCATAAAGTTCCTGTGATC
This sequence comes from uncultured Candidatus Saccharibacteria bacterium, assembly GCA_964383395.1. Taxonomy (GTDB): domain Bacteria; phylum Patescibacteriota; class Saccharimonadia; order Saccharimonadales; family CAYLGV01; genus CAYLGV01. Next base: position 55,224 of record CAYLGV010000001.1, on the reverse strand, counting down.
AAATACTTGGGTAACTTGTCACGTATTCTTGAAGGCGGAGCGATTGAAAGCTGGGATGAACTGCTGGCCCTCGATGAAGCATTTGCTACTTCTACAGTTTGATATACTTTCGGTATGAACGTTAACGAACTAGAGAAGCGTGTTGCAGAGCTAGAGGCACGTAATAAACGTGTTGAGGGCGATAAGGCATGGGAAACAAGTTGGACCAGACGAATAAGCATTATGCTGCTCACATACTTAGTTGTCGCGTTCTATTTACACTTCGTTGTACATATCAGCCCGTGGATTAACGCATTGGTGCCAGTCATTGGTTTTTTACTCTCCACTCTTACTGTTTCACTCTTGAAAAAACAGTGGCTTGATCGAAGATAATCTACATCTGTTTGCTATGATAAAGGCATGATACGCAAATGGGACATTACAAACGAAGAGGCGAGTCGTCAGTGCAGAGATGAGATTATTGCCCGAGTAGATGAACAAGGCAATTCGGAGTTTGGCATGATTGCAGCACAAGAGATAATCGATATTGTTGCCGGTCATCTAGGTCCAGAAATTTACAATCACGCTATCGAAGATGCCAAAAAGGCGATCGAAAAGAAGCTCGCCGATCTTGAAGTTGATCTCGATGTTCTGCGTGTAGCAAACTAAACTATATGATTTTACAAAATACATTATTTGTGGTATTATTTACTTATGACTTACCGTCCGTATCACAATACAGTGATGGCAGAGCTGATGGTACCTCGCGACCCAGAAGTCGCCGAGCGTATTCATGGCTTCTATAACTCTATCGGTTGGGATGTACGGAACGATTCAAGCTCAGAATTTGATACCTTGGCATCACCAGATGTTGGGGCATTCCGAACACCAACTATAGCGTACTGGCAGACCGAAGATCCTGAAAAGATTATTCACTTTATTGAAAACCCAAACGCAAACCCAACAGAGTTTGCTAAAGGCTTACGTCTACCTAAACTCATGGACCTTGTCGAAGTCACTTTGATCGTACCGTCTAACGATCACGTGCATGATATTTTCAGCGCAGGTGGACCAACCATTGAAGCGCATACGCACGTTCCACCCCATGAGCATGCCGGTGTTCAAGAGTTCCGTTTTAGCGACCCATTTAATTACGCCCTCCGTGTGACTGCCAACCCAGGTTATGAGGTAAATCTGTCCAACAATCCATTAGTCGGTCGCCAAATTGATCATGTTGAAGGCACCTGTTATATGGTTGATGAAGTTATAGTTCGTGCGCAGGGTTACGAGAGCACGGGAAATCTTGAAGACGATGTCATCTACACCCAGATCGTGGCCGGTGGCTACCCAGCTGGTACTCGATACTCTCGTACACAAGATGAAATTCTAAATGGCAGCGTAACTATTACTGGCGAAGAGGTGCCAATTTTTGAAATCCATGATTGATAACTTTTTGTATCCAGGCGAAACAATCGTTGAAGGCATCCATGAAAAGGGCGAAGACTCTTCGGTCGACTATTCAATACATGTTCTTAATCGTGATGGCATAACAGTAGGTGATGAGGTTTTACTAGAAATTCGTGATACCGCCGAGCCTTGTGTGCTCATAGGTGGTCATGCTTTAGAACTGACAGTTGAGAGTGGCTTTGGGCGCCTTGCTATAGTTGACCTAAAGACAGGTGGAACAAGTAATGTATTTCTTGAAGATGGTACAGAAACATCCATTCCTACAGAAAATACTCTTTACTGGTACGAGAATATGGGTAGTGAGACACTTGTAATCCGTGATCACTGTGATGAATTCGATCCAGCCAATGAGCCATCACTCGCCAAAGTAGTTGCAGCACTCACTGGACCAACAGAATAGTTACTTCATTTGATATGATAAGGCTATGGATATAGATGAGTTTCAGCAACAAGCGCTTAAAAGTGTCGCCATTACCCAAAAAACGGCTGTTGCATTAGCACACCGAACTATGGGTCTTAATGGTGCTGCTGGCATATTGAGCAATGAGCTTAACAAAGTTATCCGAGACAAGGATGGCAAGGCCACTCCAGAAGACCTTGAAATCGTGAAGAAAAGACTAGGTGACGTCTTGTACTACGCAGCTGTGCTTGCAGAATACTATGACTTAAAACTATCCGATGTTGCCAGTAATAACCTTGAACAGTCAGCTGAATTTCTAAAGAATCGCGAATTATCTGGCAAAAAAGCTGCCGAACACTAAAGAATTGGAATGCAATGAAGCCAGAACCACTATCTACCGAATTATGCGAACAACTCCTTACAAAAGCAGAGCAAGCACTCGTAAATACCTACCCGATTGCAAATGAAGGCTATGCGGTAACTGTGCTTACTAAGGCAGGAAACATCTACGAAGGTATCAGTTATAAATCTGACACACTCACGCTTACCATGCACTCCGAAGCCACGGCGCTTGCTAACGCAGCCATCCATGGCGAAAAAGATATCGTCGCCATCACTGGACCAAACTGCCACATCTGCAAACAACTCATCTACGAAAGTAGCTTAAAGTCAGGTATTGATACGCTCGTAATTATTCAAGAAGATAAAGGCATTAAACAAATACCTATCTCGGAACTTATGCCATATCCGTGGCCTGAAAAATAACCATTTTACTTGCTTCTACAGAGAGCGGATTATTGACATATAGCTATATAAATGTTATTTTTGCTTTATGTTAACTCCTGAAGTTTTGAGGACGGGAATCGACCAGTTTGAGCTTACTGTAAATGACGTTGAGGTTATGCCTGTGTACTGGATAATCACACCTGATTACGGTGATGGTTTCAAAGGAGCTAAAGGTACACCAGAAGATATGCAGGGCGAGGTCATCAGAATTCTTGCAAATTGTGCTGAAATTTCAGAAGAAGTAAATGTAACAAGCGTGAATAGCGCAAGAAATTTTCTGTATCGTAATCAGATTGGTATTGATTGTTCTGGGTTCGTATTTAACCTATTCACACGTGCTCTAGAGTCGCAGGGACAGGAAAGCTATGCTAAGTCTCTGTACGTGCCCAAGCCAGCGATAGTTCAGGCCTCAACAAAAGAAAGCTGGAGAGTCGAACATGAGCTAACTGCAGGGGAGCTTGAAGACTTACCACACCAGGTACCACTTGAATGGGTAGCCAAGACATTCAACAAGGATCTGGCTTCTCAAGTAAATGTTGCTCGCTTGTGTAACGATGCCGCTTCAGTTGCCGTACCACATTTATGCGAGACACAACCAGGTGATCTAATTGCAATGAGTAAAAATGGAAAATCCAAGCATGTAGCCATGGTTGTTGAAGCCGATGACGGTTTGATTGAAATATGGGACTCCTATCGTGACGATGAATCATATGGAGGTGTTATGGGACATGAAATACAAATTCGAGACAAGACCTTGCCAATCGAAGCGCAAACATGGTCAGATTTTGACGTAAGTCGCTACGACAACTTCGCAATTCGCAGACCAAAAGCCTTGCAGATCTAGAGAGTGTTTTTTGGTGTAGTTGAATAATGCAGAAGCTAGCCATAAGACTGTTTATCGTCGCATCGATTGCTTTTGGAATTATTAGCCCAAAATACTTTGCTATACTGCCATCATGAAAGCCACTCAACTTGAGACCACGAATCCAAAAGTACATCTCATCGAACCAGATGTTGAGCGTGACGCGCCACTGAGTGTAGCCTGGCTCGAAGGTGACATTGGCCGCAATACACTAAGATTGATGGGCGTAACTGAAGACAAAAACAAAGCACCAACGTTAGAAGGCGAGAAAAAACGTGTTCAGGGCTTTGTAAATAACCCCAAGCAACTGAACTGGGCTATACAATATGACGATAAAGTCGTGGGAGCTGTTTGGGTAGATCTGGAAGAGGTGAACTCTGTGGAAGCTCCAGGTATACATATCATGATTGGCGATCCACAAGCGCGTGGCAAGGGTATTGGTAGCTCTTCAATGAAAGCAGTCATTGACTACTTACGAGAGGACGATTGCTTACAAGTCTTTTCACGTCATCTGGCAGACAACACTGCCGCAGCCAAGCTCTTGGCAGATCAGGGCTTCACTCCAGTCGGTGAGCCCGAACCCGATAATGATGGGCTCATATGGCAAAACGTCCAGCTCGACCTGGAATAAAGTCGTCTCAATAGTTAATCACGTTTTGTTTTGCTCATTGCTTTTCTAAACGCAGCAAGTATAGGTCCCCAGCTCTCTTGGTAACCCTCATGGGTGACACGCAATTCTTTTAGTCGAGCTGTAATCTCCTTTACTGTGGGTTTTTCATTTACGACCCACATGACAAGCTCATCAAAGTCAACGTTCATGGCTTCAGTTGCTTTAAAATGTACGCCATTCATACGGTACGTATAAAACGCCGTCATTAGAGCTGTACGTTTGTTCCCGTCATTATAGCCATGGTTTCTCGCGATTGCATCTATTAGCACTGCGCATATTTCATCTAGGGTAAAATCTTCATTATAATCAGCGTGTGTTAATGGACGACCGATGGCGCTAAGAATTAAGTTCTCTGAGTGAATACCTGGTCGACCGCCTGAAAACATCATAACTGCTTCGTGCAGTAGCTCTATAGATTCACGATCGGGAAGTATAATTTCCATTTATTTTTGAGAAAGAGAAATAAGAGCAGGCTTCAGATCTTTAGCAAGCTTTTTGACAAGCTTTTTGTCTGTGGACTTCGTATATACGAGCTTCTTGTTCATGCTTTTAGTATAACATGAGGCTTGATACATTATGTATTTGCTAGAATAGATAGATGAGCTCAGACCATATACTTCGCGTGGCCAAAGTATTGGTTGTTGATATCGATGGTAACATCTTATTACTCAGACGCTCCGAAACCCACCCGTATTATGCCCATCATTGGGATTTCCCAGGTGGTGAAGTTGAGAAAGGTGAAAGTCCAAGCCTAGCTGCCTTGCGAGAACTTGAAGAAGAAACAGGTATTTCTCTTAATGCGTCTCAAATAACGAATGTATTCGAGAAAGAGACAGAACCCAACACGGTTCATATACTGTACAAGGCTGATCTCAATGAATCTAGGCCAAACGTTACTGTCAGCTGGGAACACGATAGACATGTATGGTTAGGCCAGGATGAGATCCTAAGCCTCGAAACACCAAAACACGCGGATAGCTACTATGTTGAGATAGTGGAATGGCTGGCTACCACGACGCAAGCTTCTTGATATAATCGATACATGTCATTTCAAGCCTGTCTAGGCAGTACCACAGAAGGTAAGTAGGGCAAAGACTACTATGAGATATATTGCACTCCTCCGTGGAATAAACGTCGGTGGTAAAAACAAAGTTTCTATGGCTGCCTTAAAAACTTGTTTTGAAGATGCAGGTTTTAAGAATGTCCTCACCTACATCAACTCAGGCAACGTACTATTCGATACGCCCAAAACAAATGACGCTAAGCTGGTTATATTATGTGAAGCTGCGATTGAAAAAGAATTTGGCTTCCGTGTTATCTGTTCAGTCATATCTGCTCAGGAGCTCCTTGATTCTGTAGACCATGCTCCTAGGTGGTGGGGATCAAGCACCGAGACAAAACATGATGCCATGTTCATCATCGCACCGAAAACACCAAAAGAAATCATGAAAGAAGTGGGTGAGGCAAAACCAGAGTATGAAAAAGTGGCAGCTGTTGGACCGATTATATTCTGGAGTGCACCCTTGGCAACTTACAGCCGCACTCGCTATAGCAAAGTTGTAGGTACTAAAGCGTATCAGTCGATAACTATACGAAACGCCAATACAACCAGGAAACTTGCTGAACTATGTCGCAAGAGGACAACTGTCTAGCGATTTACAAATGTAAGCGCGTAACCAACACGGCCTGCACGACCAGCGCGGCCAATACGGTGCACGTAGTCTGAGTATGACTGTGGGGTTGAGTAATTGATCACATGCGTGATGTCAGATACGTCGATGCCTCGAGCTGCAACATCGGTTGCAACGAGAATATCGACTTCACTTTTCTTGAATTTGCTTAACGCACGTTGACGCTGGCCTTGGCTGCGCCCACCATGAATTGCGTCCGCCTTGAGGCCACGCTTGGTGAGCTCTTCTGAGAGTCTTTCAACGCTACGCTGTGTGTCATCAAAAATTATGGCTTTCTGTACTTCGCCGTTCATCAACAGTTCGTGAAGTGTCTCAAGTTTTTCAGATTGATGATTTACGTAAACCACGTTTTGGTGCACGTTTTCGCTGGTGTCACCTGACTTAATCGATATGGTGATTGGGTCATTTGAAAAAGTAGTAATAAGATTGTTAACACGTGTGTCGAGTGTAGCGGAGAAGAAGAGTGACTGACGATCTGGATGTAGTTCACTCAAGATAGTTTGAACATCATTTACAAAGCCCATGTCGAGCATACGGTCAACTTCATCGAGAACTACCATATTGAACTCTGAAAGATTTAGACTGCCACGCTCAAGGTGATCCTTGATGCGCCCAGGTGTACCAACAACAATATGCGGGTTCAGGCGAAGATCATGGAGCTGTGAGCCCATGCCTGTGCCACCAATAAGAATGGCCCCACGCAATCGGCTGCCTTTGGCGATTGAACGTAGCTCAACTTCAATCTGTTGAGCAAGCTCACGAGTTGGTGCCACAATAAGTGCTTTGGCACCTTTAGTCATTGCCATGTGTAAAAGTGGTATAGCAAAAGCTGCCGTCTTGCCAGTGCCTGTATCAGCGATGCCGATAACATCACGTCCTTCAAGCGCATGCGGGATAGTCTTATCCTGAATTGGTGAAGGTGAGTGATAGTTCTTGGCTCGCAAGTTACTTTTTAGTACTTCATGTACCTCAAAATCTTCGAAGGTAAATTGTGGAGTGTAAGACTCGGCCTCAACTGGGCGAGCAACTTTAACGAAGCGGCTTGGGTCAATGTAATCTTTTTGTGGACGACGACGACCACCACCATTGTTTTGGCGCTGGCCTCCGTAAGAAGAGCCTGAACCACGACGATATTTGTTGCCAGCACGACGGCTGGAGTAAGTATTAGAACTATAAGACATAAAAATAGAATCCTTGTTGTTAGTTATGTGTTCCACTGCGATTGCTGAAATCGAGTAACACGTACTAACCCGGATTCATCAAATACAATGCAATGATATTATCACGAATTAACATTTTTTGCAAGTGCTCATGCTTGCATGCAATCAAACTGGCATATATATTGCTGGTATGGCTATCCGTGAAACTCTTGTCGACCTATCTGTATACACAGATCAAATAGAGATATTGCAACGTGACCCACATACACGAATTATGGGATCGGTCGGCCGCATGGTGCTCGCCAAGCAAGCAATTGACGATCCTTACAGAGAATTTCGTGACCGTGATGCAGCTGGCCTTGCTCTAGGGATTTCAGATCTTGATGTGCTTGGAGCATCCTCAGATACCCTCGAATTAGCATGTGCAGTAGAAGATGGCGTACTCGTTGATTCACAAGCCTTTGATGATACAGATGTATCTGTCAGATACAAGGATGATGCGTGGCATCTTATTAGCCATGAAACAGACTTTGATGAAGAGATTCATAAAGAGCTTATGGCGCCAGTTGTAGAGACAGTGCAAGGTATAGAAATAGTAACCGTTCCGTTCCTTACACATCGACTACTCCATACACTTCGCGAAAGAGATACACGAAAGGACAAGCTAACCGAATCATTCTTGGGCTATCTTGTTCATCAAACTGCGCTTGACCTCGGGCATATCCCAAAAGTTGACCAAGCTCATGCTCGGCCGTTTTTTAATCTTCAATGGCTGCTTCGTAATCGTCCAGTTAGTGATGACAACCGTCATTCTGGCCGACACTCTAGCAGCGAGCTCTAAATATATTGATCAAACAAAAAAGCCCCGCATATGTCGGGGCTTTTAGGTAAATGAAGTAGTTAAGCTTTTAACTCACCACCTTTAACAGTAAGCGCGTAGATAACCAACACATCGATCACCATGACTACCAATGACCACCATGGGTAAGCATTGAAGAAAGCCATGTTTGCAACAAAGCTCAAAACAGCCAAGATAACTGCAACAACACGTGCCCACATAGCACCGCGCAGCAGCTCAAGACCAGCCATAAAGATCACAATACCTAGTATTAGGTGAACCCAACCCCAAGTTGTGAAGTTAAAAACTAGGAGCTGATTTTCCGTTACCACGAAAAAGCCCTTCCTAAATATTGCTGAAAGACCCGCAATAGATTGTAAAATGCCTGCCAGAATCATCATGAAACTAGCAAAATACGCCCAACCGACCCAGCCGGACGGGGAATTGTTTGGTGTAGCCATAAAGCCTCCTATTGATCCACCCTTGATATAACTTAATTGTCATCCTCAGGAATGCATTTGTCAATAACCTGCACAATTGCGTACTCAAATCCACGTTTCATCAGAGGTTATGCTATAGTTTACGAAGTAGGAAAGGACAACTAGCAAGTGGACCAAACCAACAATCAGTCACTTCACGATTACACGATTAGCGCACGACAAGCCAGTAAGGTTGTCACCCAAACCTTCTCTTCATCTTTTAGTTCAGCTATTACATTGTTCGGAACTGACATCCGTCAACATATCTATAACATTTACGGATTAGTACGAGTTACTGACGAAGTTGTTGACACCTATAAAGGCCCCGATGCCAAAAAGGTACTAGATGACTTCGAACTAGAAGTCTATGCTGCGCTAAAACGTGGTTTTAGTGCCAATATTATCATTCATGCTTTTATTGAAACTGCTGTTGCTTACCAGATCAAGAAAGACCTTATCGAGCCATTTTTTGTAAGTATGCGTATGGACCTAAAGCCAGTTAGGTTCACTCAGAAAACATACGATGATTACATATATGGATCAGCCGAAGTGGTTGGGTTAATGTGCTTGCGTGTGTTTGTTCAGGGAGACGAAGAGCAATACCATGCTCTGAGTGATGGGGCCAAAGCTTTGGGCGCTGCTTTTCAGAAAGTAAACTTCTTGCGGGATATTCATGACGATTACGTGGTGCGGAATCGATACTATTTTCCATACGGGAGTTTTGAAACGTTTAACGATAAATTGAAAGACCAAATACTTGCAGACATCCAGCAAGATTTTAACAATGCCCAAACGTATATTGAAAAATTACCGAAGTCAGCACGACGGGCAACACGACTAGCGTATCAATACTATGAAGCACTTCTTCATGAACTAGCCAAGAAACCAGCCAGCAGTATTGCCTCTGAGCGCGTGCGGGTAAGCTCCTACAAAAAAGCCTCATTACTTATTAGAGCCAAAGTACTACCATATGGCTCATAAGCAAACAGCAATTATTATTGGCGCAGGAGCAGGAGGTTTAGCTCTCGCAAATATGCTTGCGAAAGCTGGTATGGATGTTTCGATATACGAAAAAAATGCCCAGCCTGGTGGTCGTATGGGACAACTAAAAACAGACGGTTATACTTTTGACAGTGGTCCTTCATGGTATCTCATGAGTGATGTTTTTTCGAGTTACTTCAAATTATTTGATAAGCAAATAGGGGACTACTTTGAGCTCATTCGTCTCGATCCAGCTTATAAAGTATTTTTTGAAACGATTGAGCCCGTTACAATCACGGGTGATTTAGAAAAAAACCTAAAGACATTTGAAACACTTGAACCGGGTGCGGCCGAGAAACTTCGCTCATATATAAAGCGTGGCCGACGCCACTACGATGCTGCTCTTACATATTTCCTCTACAATCCATTTAAACGCTACGTAGACCTCGCTAATCGTGAAGTTATAAAAGCGTCTCCATCGCTACTACCTATGTTTAGTCAAACATTACACAGCTATGTTGCTAGGCATTTCAAGCGACAAGAACTGCAACAAATTCTTGAATATCCCAGTGTTTTCTTGGGTGCCTCACCATTTACAACTCCAGCGCTTTATCAACTTATGAGCTATCTAGATTTTCAAGAAGGAGTGTTTTACCCAGCTAAGCACGGTATGCACGCTGTCACAGAGGCATTGGTTTCATTGGGCAAAGAACTGGACGTGAAATATCACTACAATAGCCCTGTAGAAAATATAATCACAGAAAAGGGGAAAGCAATTGGGATAACTGTTGACGGTAAAACTATTCATGCAGATGTAGTTATCTCGAACGCTGATCTGCACTTCACCGAGCAATCATTGTTAAAGCCCCAGGATAGGTCTTATTCTTCAGACTATTGGAGTAAGCGGCAGGCCGGACCATCGGCGCTGCTTATGTACCTTGGTGTTAAGGGTGAGTTACCTGAGCTTGAGCACCACAATTTATTTTTTGTATCAGCTTGGAAACAAAACTTTGATGACATCTATAAATCAAAGGTGTGGCCCGAGAAAGCATCGATATACGTAAGTAAAACAACTGCTACGGATGCAGCTACCGCACCAAAAGGGCACGAGAATATCTTTGTATTGGTACCATTACCAGCTGGAGCAGACAAAGATGCAAAAGCTATTAGCTCATACGCTGAGCATTATCTTGAACAGCTCGAAACCATGTCGGGGATTGATGACCTACGCTCTCGCATCGTGGTTAAAGAGATCCGCACACCTCAGTATTTTGGAGACGCTTTCAATGCCTGGCAAAACACTGCTCTTGGAATGAGTCATACCCTTAGACAAACTGCCATCTTACGACCTGGCGTTAAAAGCAAGAAAGTAAAGAATCTCTATTATGTGGGCGGCGGCACACAACCAGGGATTGGTGTACCAATGTGTATTATTAGTGCGCAATTAGTGTATAAACACATGGTCAAAGATTGGTCGGCGGGCGCACCCCAGGCAATCAAACAGGTGAAATTATGAGTGGTGCGTACATGATCGCTTTGCTTGTTTCGCTTGGCGGCTTGGCATTTATTGATTATCGGCTTAGGCTGGCATTCTTTAAGCACGCGAAACGTACTGCATTGATTTTGCTCATCACTATCGGTTTCTTCGTATTGTGGGACATTGCTGGCATACTGTCTAACATATTTTTTATCGGCCAAACAACCTTTCTGCTTGGCATACGCATAGGACAATTTCCGCTAGAAGAACTATTCTTTTTGACGCTCCTAAATTACACCAGTCTACTTGTATATCTCATGATTAAGCGACAGGTGGAAAGAACATGAATTATCTGGTATTGAACGGTTTAGTACTGCTTGGAACTATCTTGGCAAGTCTTATATTGCTTCGTCGTATACCAGCCAAGCACAAACATCACATCTTAAAGCCGTTCTGGTTCACCCTCTCAGCCATTCTGTTACTTACCGTCCTGTTTGACTCACTTATTATTGCGGCTGGCATTGTTGGTTACGACACTGCGCGCATTCTTGGCGTGTATATTGGCAGGGCACCCATAGAAGATTTTGCGTATGCCGTCGCTTCCGTCGTGTTGGTTGTGTTAATCTGGGAATACTGTGAAAACAAGCGATAAACTGACAAAATTACTGGTTTCGTCTCGACCGATTTCATGGATCAATACCGCGTTTCCGTTTGCGGCAGGCTACTTAGCTACTGGTGGCTCGTTGAATGTTTATTTTTATCTGGCGACATTTTATTTTTTGATCCCCTATAACTTTCTGGTGTATGTAGTAAACGATGTGTACGATTATGAGTCTGACTTGCGTAACCCGCGCAAGAACAGTATTGAAGGTGGTCTACTACCACCAGACACACACCGCTTCATGCTCATTTCGACCGTTCTATTTAACGCGGTATCGCTGGTGTATCTTTTTGTTCACGGCAGCTTGCTAAGCAATCTGTTCTTGGCGCTTATTGTGTTTGGTGCCATCTCCTACAGTATGCCACCATTTCGACTCAAGGAACGGCCATTCCTGGACTCTATAAATTCCAGCTTCCATTTTGTAAGCCCACTTGTTTTTGCCATGCTGATAACAGGTTGGCAAACGGTGTATTGGCCCTATGTGTTAGCCTTTTTCTTATGGGGCTGTGCAAGCCATGCGTTTGGAGCTGTGCAAGATATTCAAGCTGATCGGGCAGCAAAGATTCATTCAATAGGTACATATCTAGGAGCCGCTAAGACAGTACGACTGAGTTTAGTGCTCTACCTTGCCACTATCATATTGCTGCTGGTCTGTGGCTGGCCTGCCGTAATGGTCAGTATTCCGATGCTTGGATATGTAGCAATGGTATGGCCATACATTAACCTCACCGACAAACACGCCGAACAGGCAAACAAAGGTTGGCGCAAATTTCTTTTACTCAACCAATTCACCGGTTTTGTGGTTACATTGATTTTAATTGTTAGTAGTCTCTCAACATGAGTGAACTAACTATCGATCCAGCAGAGACAGAGCATATTGTGCTCGTAAACGACGATTGGGAGCCTATTGGAACTGCTCCAAAGCTTGAAAGCCATCACGCGAACACACCACTTCATTTAGCATTTTCGGTGTATATTTTTCGGCCAGACGGCAAAGTATTAGTAACCCAACGAGCAAATACAAAAAAGGTCTGGCCTGGAGCCTGGACAAACAGTTGCTGCGGCCACCCAGCACCAGGTGAATCTATTACTGACGCCATCATTAGAAGGGTAGAGTACGAGCTAAGTATGACGCTCACCGATGCACACGTCGTGTTACCTAAGTATCAGTACAAAACTCCTCCTTTTAAAGGCGTGGTCGAACATGAGGCATGTCCGTTATATTTCGCCAAAACCACTGACCAGCCAAAGCCAAATCCTCTAGAGGTAGATGCATACAAATGGCTTTCTTGGGAAGAATTCACCACCCAAGCCTTGAACGACTCTAATGATGCATGGAGTTGGTGGTGCAAAGATCAGCTCAAACAACTCTTAGCTATACCCAACATATCGAATAAGTAACTGCTTAGGGCAGCAGTGATTTCATTTGTTTTGCAATAAATTTGGTTGCAAGAACCGGGCTCAAACGATACAAGCGGTTCATCAGCTTAGAATCTTTGCCGGTATATATTTGTGGTTTATTCTTTTCGATTCCATCAAGAATAATTGATGCAGCACGATCTGGAGACAGCATTGAAGCTGCTAATTTTGCTGCATCAGCTCCAGTAGATGATGGCAGTGAAACGTTGGAGTTCTTTGTAATCTCAGTTTTAGTAGCACCAGGGAAGACCACGCTGACATGCACTGACGTATCGAGCAATTCAGCGTACAACCCTTCTGTTAGTAGTTTAACTGCAGCCTTTGAAGCACCATAGACCGACTGACCGGGCACTGGCAGAAAGCCGCCCATACTTGAAACGTTAACAATATATGCTTCGTCACGCTTTAGTAGCTCAGGCAGAAAAGCCTTTGTCATATAGAGTGTGCCGTAAAAGTTCACATGCATTACACGTTCAACAGTTTCATAATCTATATCATTAACTCTTACGAATGGCTGTATAATCCCCGCATTATTTATAAGTCCATCTACTGATCCATGCTTGTCATTGATCACGGTGGGTAAAGTAGCAACCGCAGCTTTATCAGTAATATCAACGACATGGGTGGTAAGCCGGTCAACATTGTTGTCAGCACGTTTTGCAAGCTCAATCAGACTATCTTGGCGCATATCAACTGCAGCTACATGCGCACCTCTTGAAAGCAGCTCTAAGACCAACTCGGCGCCAATGCCACCACCAGCACCAGTCACAACGAAAACTTTATTTTGAACATTCATACATCTAGTATAGCCTACGTAATAACGAGCTAAACTTGTTATCATATAAACATGAGTAAACTCACTTTCGAAGCAAAACCATACGCCATCGACTCTTGGCTCGTCGTTCGTATTCCTGCGGATGTGAGCAAGAAGTTACCATCTCGTGGGATGGGCATGGCAACCGGAACTATTAATGGCCAACCGTTCACCGCACCACTTGAGCCAGACGGAAATTGGAGCCATTGGTTTAACGTATCTAAGGAATTGCAGAAATCGGCCGGAATTGTTGAAGGAAGTACTATTAGTATTGACTTTGAGCCAGCCAAAGAATGGCCACTACCCGAACTTCCGAAAGATTTTGCGGAAGCGCTTAAGAAAGCCCCGAAAGCACAAGATACTTGGAGTAAGGTTACCCCAAAGGCTCAATGGGAGTGGGTTCGTTGGATTCGCTCAACCAAACAAGTCGAAACCCGTAAACGTCATGTCGAGGTGGCTATCTCCAAACTAAGCTCAGGTATGCGTCGCCCATGTTGCTTCAATAGTAATATGTGTACTGAGATGGCAGTTTCAAAAAATGGCGTTTTGCTTGAGCCTAATTATGCCTAAAATGGCAGCTATGTTTGGTATGCTATAACCATGAAACGATTACGTGCCGGGATTCTACTAGTACTTATTTCATGGCTACCGATAGCCCAGCTACTGCTCTATGTTGCTCACAACAACAGTAAACTCACCAGCTCTCAAGCAAGTGACAAATTCCGCACTGTCGTATGGGGAATCCAGATCATTATCGGCCTAATTGGCGTAGGCCTTGCAGGTAGGGTTGCCTTAGACGAAGCCAAAAAAGAAGGCTGGAAACGAACACCAGCCCTACTTTGGAAGCTCTTTTGGCAAGGCAAACAAACTGAATCACCTACAGCCTAATACATAAAGAAAACTTTGTTTTCTGAACCACTCTGCTACCATATCTATAAAGATAGCGAGGGATTATGGCTAAAAAACCAGCGAAGCAGACACCTAAAGCAAAGACGAAGGCCAAAACTAGTAAGGACATCAAGCCCAAAGATAAGTTTTTGCCGCGTATAACATTGCTGTTTTTTGATAGACCCTTACTCACATTTATATTATGGGTTTCCATCGTATTATTTGGCTTCTTAAGTTACACCACCTTTTTGCGAAGAGAAGGCTTTCCAAGCGTAAATATTCCTCTCAACATCGTAACAGGCGGCTACTTTGTCAATGACCCTATTAAAGTAGACCAACAGGCCGCAAAGCCAATCTCCGATATTGCTCTGGCTGATAAAGATGTGAAGTCAGTTAGTAGCACTAGCGCCCCGAACTTCTTTAGCGTTACTATCCAGTATAAAGACGGCACCGACGCCCAAAGTGCAGCGGCGCGCCTTGAGAAATCAGTCAAGGATTCAGGCAAAATACCACCGCAAGCGCAAATACGCTTTAACGCACCATACTTTGGGGCGACCGGTGGAGATATTCAGCAAATTGATGAAGCGATATCGTTTTACGACAAGACAGGCACCTCATCAACCGCCCAGACCTCAGCCAAGGCCGAAGAAGCCGCAACATGGCTCAAAGACCAGCATATACCTGGAGTGAAAGATGTATTCGTAAAGAGTCCATTCGAAGTAAGTATTGATCCAGCGACAGGCAAGCCTGTTACCATTCAGAAAAATTTCGATGGTTACGGCCAGCGAGAGGGAAATGAGAGCAAGTTCTATAACTCTGTTCTGATCGGTATTTCAACAGAGAAGGGCACCGATGTTATAAAGCTCAATGATCATGTTGAGAAAGCCATAGATGAAATGCTTAAGCAACCTCAGTTCGAGAATTATGGGGCAAAAGTCAGCGCAAGCTTTGCACCATCTATTAAGGATAATATTGGTGAATTGCAGCGTGTCCTCATTGAAGGGCTCATTGCTGTCCTAGTAGTTGGCTCAATCGTTATAGCTATCCGTGCCTCCGTAATCACCGTGGTGTCAATGATCACCGTATTACTTGCAACACTGGGTCTTATGTACGCTTCGGGGAATACACTAAACGTCATAACCTTGTTTGCCCTTATTTTGGGCTTGGCTCTCATCGTCGATGACACCATCATTATGGTGGAAGCTATCGATGCAGCCCGTAAACGTCTCAAAGATCGCCGCGAAATTGTCAAAGAAGCTGCCACCAAGATTAGTCGCGCTATGCTGGCTGCTACACTTACCGCCTGTCTTAGTTTCGCACCACTACTTTTTGTCGGCGGTATTCTCGGTACATTTATTCGAGCTATCCCACTAACGTTGATTGCCTCACTTCTTATCAGCTTGCTGGTCGCTTTAATCTTTATTCCATTCTTTAGCCGTTTCTTGCTACTTGGTAAGAAACAACTTGGTAAGAGTGGCGTAAAAGAGCTTAGCGCTGGTTTTGAAGCTAAATTAGCAGCGTTTATTGCAAAACCTATGCTTTGGGCTCGCACCTCACGTAAGCGCCTTGGCGGTGTAATTGTCACAGCAATTTTTGTTGGTCTCTTATTTGTTGGCGCCGGTATGTTCATCGCTCGAGATGTCGTTTTCAATATTTTTCCACCTTCCAAAGACACCAACGGGCTAACCGTAAGTGTTAACTTTAAGCCAGGCACTACTATCGATGACGCGGAAGCAATTACTGCTCAAGCCGAGAAAGTAACGAGCCAGGTACTTGGCAACAACTTTGTTGAAGCCTCCTACTACAATACAGGCAGTACGCAGTCAGCAACGCTAAATATTGAGTTAACGCCATATGGCAAACGTGATGTAACCTCACCAGAACTTGTTAAACAATTACAGTCAACCTTCGATCAAGACTTCCAGGAAGCACAGGTGTCAGTTGCTCAGGTTGATCTTGGCCCACCGTCATCTGGTTTTACTGTGCAAATAAGTGCCGATAACCGCGAGGCTGCAACCAAGATGGCCAATGATCTACAAGCCTGGATGAAAACAGCTGAACTCAAACGTACCAATAAAACCACCGCACGTTTCGTAAATCCCACCGTATCTAACGCCGCAATTATCCAACGTAGTGATGGTAAGGTTATCGTAACGGTGACAGCAAACTTTGACGGCAATGATACAACGACTCTTGTAACGCTCGCTCAAACAGCCGTGAAGAAAGAATTTTCTCCCGATAAAATTACGAGCTATGGCTTGCCAAGAGATGCCTTAAGCTTTGATATCGGTCAGGAGTCTGACAATCAAGATTCGTTTAAGACATTAGCACTGGCATTCCCAGTTTTGCTCTTTGTCATCTTCCTTCTCTTGGCAGTCGAATTCCATTCACTTCTGCAACCTTTACTCATCTTCATGGCTATTCCATTTAGCATTTTTGGTGTGATGCTTGGACTCAAGCTCACCAATAACGCCATTAGTTTCTTCACCATGCTTGGCTTCTTTGCACTCGTTGGTTTGAGCATTAAGAACACGATTCTTCTCACAGATTATGCCAACCAAGCACGACGACAGGGAATGGCACCTATTGATGCAACTGTAGCGGCACTTGAAGAACGCTTCCGACCACTGTTTGCAACCAGCATGACAGCTGTTGTTTCACTGATTCCACTAGCAATTGCCAGCCCGTTCTGGCAAGGCCTCTCTGTGGTGCTCATCTTCGGCCTGCTATCCAGCACCTTCCTGGTTGTTACGGTCTTCCCATACTACTATCTGGCTGCCGAGTACCTACGTGTACGTTCTCAAGGGCATTTAGTAGCACTTTGGATCATTTTGGCACTAGTGATCGCTGGTTTGCTAGGCAGGTTCTTCGGTCCATTAATAGCCCTCTTAACCATTCCAATCATCGCATACTTGGCATTTCTCAAAGGACACTATCAACGTCGGCTTACCAAAAAACATTAACAAATTATTAAAAGTAGGGCGTTTGATGGGCTGTTCGTAGAATGGCTGGCCTTTGTCTGCTATAGTGAAATCTATGCCAAACACTATAGTGACAAGCTACACCTTGCAAGACAACGACCATGTTATGAGCGAAACTGACGAACGTTATGTATTAAGGTTTCGTGATATTCCCGACGACCAAAAGCCGCGTGAAAAACTACTGTCTAGTGGTATCAAAAACCTAAATGCTGCTGAACTTTTGTCGGTCGTTTTGGGTGTTGGTACACAAAAGGAAGATGTTTTGGCTATGGCCCGACGCATAGTCAAAGAATATGGCGAAAAGGCCATCATCAATGAAGAAGACCCTCATAAACTTATGGAAGCCCTCGACATACCACTCGTCAAAGCCTGCCAAGTTGTTGCGAGTTTTGAGCTGGGACGCCGCTACTTTGCCAAGCAGGCCGGTCGACCAGTGTATGTGCGTAACAGTCGTCAAGCCTATGAGTACGTGAAAGATATGGGCCACTTGCGTAAAGAACAATTACGGGGCTTATATTTAAACAGTCGCTATCAATTGATTCATGATGAAGTTATATCGGTTG
Organism: uncultured Candidatus Saccharibacteria bacterium; assembly: GCA_964383395.1. Classification (GTDB taxonomy): domain Bacteria; phylum Patescibacteriota; class Saccharimonadia; order Saccharimonadales; family CAYLGV01; genus CAYLGV01. The sequence continues at coordinate 37,108 of CAYLGV010000001.1, read as the reverse complement.
GCAGTCTCACTGCTAACATCGTCCATCCACGTGAAGTATTTCAACCTGCTATCGAACGGGGTGCCATCGCGATCATTCTTGCCCATAACCATCCATCTGGCCGATTAACTCCCACCTTAGCGGATAGTTCAATAACCGAGCAATTAGTAAGCGCTGGTAAGCTCTTGGGTATTGACGTAATTGATCACTTAGTCGTGACCTCAACAACATTTCGTAGCATTATCTAAGCGTGATGGTACTTGCCGCCGGCATTTAAGTCGTAGGCCCGGTAAAGTTGTTCAAGTAGCAAGACACGCACTAACTCATGAGGAAATACTAGGGTAGATAGTGACCATATCTGTGTAACGGTATCTTGCAGTTGCTTGCTGACGCCGTGCGCGCCGCCGATTATAAATATAACTTCCTTGATTGCTTGGTTTTGCCAAGCTTCAACCTTATTGGCTAGTTCCGGCGTTGACCAGTTTAGACCACGTTCATCTAAAAGCACGCAAACACTATGATTACCAGCGTCATCGATACATCGAATAAGGTGTTGGCTTTCTAGATCGGTAGAGCTTACAGGTATGATGCGCCACTCAACTTTGACCCAGCGGGACAAACGCTTCTGGTACTCAGCTAATGCCGATTCAAAATACTCAGTTCGTTTTTTGCCCACAGCCAGAATAGTGATGTTCATATTAAATACGACGTAGAGCTTCGATTGGGTCCTTGCGAGCCGCCTGAAGGGCAGGGGCAACACCAAATACACTGCCTACAATTATTGCTACGAGTACCGCCACAGACACAATTGGCAAGGTTATAACCGGCTGTAAGTTTGTAAACACTCGCAAGAGATAGTTGGCAAGAATGGCAAAGAGAATACCAATAATGCCACCCGTTGTACTCAGCACCACCGCCTCGGTTAAGAACTGCCGCAAGATTTGTTTGTTAGTTGCACCAACAGCTTTGCGTACCCCGATTTCATGAGTACGCTCACTAACTGATACCAACATAATATTCATAATACCGATCCCACCAACGATCAATGACACCGCTGCTATCGCCGCAACTACATTAGTGATGAGACTCAAAGCCGTACTAGCTAGAGCTAGATTGTCGTCTGCCTGTAGGACTGTAAAGTCAGTCTGACCACCATGCGCTTGTTTGAGAGCATTGCTAATATCATTGGCAGCTTGAGCAGAACTCACATCTGCATTTGGTCGCACGAGGATCTGATATGGCTGCAAGGTAGCTCCCGTTAAGCGCTGTCCGAATGTGTAGGGAACAAATATCGTATTATTGTAGTCGATACCTGGAGTCAGAGGAGTTGCTGCAAACTTCTTAAACACACCCTGGACAACCACCCGCTGACCGCGCAGTTGGAAAGATTTACCGATTGGCGCATCTTCTTTAAAGAGTTGCTCGGCAACTTGTTTACCAATAACTGCCGTGGCTGAGTCGGTGTCAGAATCGCTAAAGAAACCGCCGTATTGTACATCCTGGCTTAACGCGTCAGCAGCTTTACTGGTCGTCGCAACGGTTGAAATATTATTAGCACGCACACCGTCGTCGGTTGCTGGAGCACCCGAGATTGATGCAAACGGAGCAACGAGTTGCATATTTGGGACACCGTTCACCACTTGATAATCTGTTTCGTTCAGATTATTGCCAGCAAAAAGATTAAGTAAATTAACGCCAGTTATCTCACCCTTTTCATTACGGTCCACAATAGTACCGCCACGAACAGTAATGAGATCTTTGCCCGTGCGTGTAATCTGAGCGCTGAGTTGATGTTTCACACCTTCACCCAGCGATACGATAGTTACAATACTCACCACACTTATGATGATGCCAAGCATTGTTAGGAAACTACGCCATTTATAGGCACTGATTGAGTTCATGGCCATGCGAATATTATTCTGAGCCATTACTTTTTCTTCCTTGTAGTGGTCTTCGTAGTGTAAGACTTGGTTCGAGTTCGTTTCTTGGTCTTTTTGGTCGCCTTGGCTTTTTCGCCACCTTTAATAGCCTGGTCTGGGGCAGATTCCATTAACGCAGAAACTCCAGCTAAATCATCTTCAACAGTCTTACGGGGTACGAAATAGGCGCGGCGGCGAATCGTTTCTGGCAACTCACCAACTTGAGATTGCTCATCGTTAACAATTGAGCCATCACGCATAAAGACCACGCGACTAGCGTAGCGAGTCAGTTCTGGGTTATGAGTCACCATAAGAATCGTGCTGCCAGACTGATGAATCTCACTTAACAATTCCATGACAAGTCTCGAAGAAGCACTGTCAAGGTTACCAGTCGGTTCGTCGGCAATAATAATACTTGGGTTGTTAACGAGTGCTCTTGCGATTGCTACACGCTGTGCCTGACCACCACTGAGTTGAGAAGGGTAAAAGTATTCGCGATCAGCCAAACCCACGCGCTCTAGTACATACCCAGCCTGCTTCAGCCGACGCGTACGTGTAGTGCCTTTATATGCCAGAGGCAAGGCAGCATTTTCGAGGACAGTTAGGTTAGGGAGCAGGTTAAAGAACTGAAATACAAAACCGATCGTATCACGGCGAGCCTTAGCGCGCTGGTTAGGGCGTAGCCGGGAAACATAGCGTTCACCAAGCTTGTATTCACCATGTGTTGGACGGTCTAAAAGGCCCATCATATTTAGCAAGGTAGACTTACCAGAACCGCTGGGACCCATGATTGCCACAAACTCACCTGGCTCAATTACCAAGTTAACTTCGTCGAGTGCAATGGTAGTAGCGTCGCCGAAGCCGTACAGTTTACTGACGTCCTTCAATTCAATCACTGGCATGTTTGATATAGTCTACCTCTTAACGGTATCTGTAATCAAGGTGTAATCTTCACTATTTTTCGGTATACTAGGCTTCGTTCTGGTTTTTTAGCTCATGGAGGGGTCGCCTAGTGGTTTATGGCGCTCGCCTGGAAAGTGGGTTCACCCGCAAGGGTGTCGAGGGTTCGAATCCCTCTCCCTCCGCCAAATAACTAGTCCATACTCGATTTATATCTGTGAGTAAACGTGCTCAAGTGTAGCGTTTACGTCATTCATCTCAGGATGCAATTGCTTGAATACTTGGTTTGAATGTCCAAGAAGATCCTTGATTGCCTTGGCTTGCTCGGATGGAAGCTGATGTACATTACTAACAAATGTATCTGGATAGGTGACTGCTACATTTAGAAGTGAGGTGATGGTTTCGTCCCAATTATCCCATGGGTGGCCTTCAAATCCTGTAATATCAGCTTTTGTCATGTAAGGTGCTTCACGCAAGGTTTGGTAAATTGTCTTCTGACGGAATAGATTATTCCAGTCATCAATCACCCCAGGAAGTACTTCACTAAATGTTGGGTCATCAATCATTAACTGAGAAATATTCTTGTCGTCAATTTGCTGCTTGTCCATTTCTCGACGAGCCACATACCACGGCCCAATTGCCCTACACTCAGCTACATTACCATCACGTAAAGGCGTTGTCGTATCACTATCATACGAACCGCTAACAGGCTGTAGATCCCCAAAAGAACCATCCTCTACGCTTGCAATGACATTGTTGATTATTTCAACTTGAGCTTGGTCTAGGTGTTCTGAAATGGTACGCAAGTTAGCAATTACGCTATTAGCACCATTTGTAGCTTGCACGATAGCAATGTTACGAAGTGAACGACAGGCGTCTGCAAAGTCTTTGGCACGAGGCAAATCGGTTACTTGGTTGCCGTTACTTAAGTCAGCTTTACTGGTGAGTGCATGGATAGTTTCGTGGCGAAGCATAGTACGCACATCTTCAACTGAAATCGTGCTACGCGGATCGAGTGGGTAACTAATTACGGCTTGCTCCTTGCCACTTGTCACATCCAGCTCGCTGTAGGCGGGAGCATCTGCAGAATAGTCATCGAGAAGGTATTCTTCAGATACCATTCGGAAATCAATCACATCAAGCTCGTCATTATCAATTGCCGAGCGAATGTAAGGTGCATTTGCTGATACCGCGAGTAATAGGTTATCGATCTGTGGCTTTGACGCTGTGTCTGTAGCTTCAGATATATAACATAGAGAACCTGTATCATTTTTTGTAATACGGAGAAAAGACGCTGATCGTTCAACTGTAGGATTCTTTTCATGCGTAACAGGGTTTACGGTTATTATCGGCTCAAACGGAACATGTTTTTGCAACAGAGATGCATTAATGGCTTGGAATGAAACAAACATATTTGTCGAATCTCCAACTGCCTCAGTAGAAAGAGTCGTACACTCTGGAGCTGGTGGTGCAATAGTAGTTCCTGGCTCTAGAGGCGCAGTGACCTCAGTCCTTGGCACCGAAACTTGGGGTTCGGAGTTTGGAGACACGTCGGCACAACCGGCCAACAAAGCACCAGTTGCAACAGCGATAGCTACTGGTTTGCCCAAGCGCTCTATCATAACTACATTATACAATATACGATGATATTAGTCAATCACGTTGGCTTCTGGATTTTGTGTAACTTTTTATAGAGTAAATACGCTGTGGAAAAACGCTTGTGTTCCAGATATACGGTGGGGTATACTTCCGAGGTATATTACTAATACAACATAGTTTAAGAAGGGTGGGCATTCTCATGTCACGTACATTACAAAAAGACCAGCGCGGTTTTACGATCGTCGAACTCCTGATCGTTATCGTCGTTATTGGTATTTTGGCCGCATTGGTTATCACAACCTTTACCGGTATTCAACAAAAAGCTCGTAACACCGAGCGCACAACAGATATCAAGGCAGTTCACGGTCAAGTAGAAGCATTCTACGCCCAGAAGGGTTACTACCCATCATCTGCTGACCTAAACAACAGCTCATGGCGCAGCACAAACATGAAGGGTCTCGACCAAGAAGCTCTTAAGGATCCGAAGGGTTCTGGCTACACCGTAGCTACTTCACCAGCCTCAACAACATACTCATACGCTGTTACTAACAGCTCAAATGCTTCATGTGAGTCTGATGACACTACATGTACAACATACACATTGACCGCAACCCTCGAAGGTGGTGGCACGTTCACAAAGAGCAACCTTAACTAGGTAAGACTCTTATCGTATTTGAAAGGAGCCGTGCAGACGGCTTCTTTCTTTATGCACGGCGTGTAGCGTATGTGCATCAGATTACGCTTGTGGTTATTAAATACTTAGGTGTACAATGCACTCATCAACATTAAAATTAATCATAAGGAAAAGGTGGGAACACTCTTATGACCAGTAAAGCTAAGCAGCAAGGTTTCACAATCGTGGAACTCTTGATCGTTATTGTGGTGATCGGTATTTTGGCCGCGTTAGTAATCACTACTTTCACAGGTATTCAACAAAAAGCTCGTAACACCGAGCGCACAACAGATATCAAGGCTCTCCATGGCCAGGTAGAAGCATTCTACGCCCAGAAGGGTTATTACCCATCATCTGGTGATCTTAATGACAGCTCATGGCGCAGTACTAATATGAAGGGTCTTGACCAAGAAGCTCTCAAGGATCCGAAGGGTTCTGGTTACACAATTGCAACCTCACCTGGATCAACGACATATTCATATGCCGTTACAAATGCCTCAAACGCTTCATGTGAGTCTGATGACACTACATGTACAACGTACACATTGACCGCAACGCTCGAAGGTGGTGGCACCTTCACCAAGAACAACCTTAACTAGTCGTTCTTACAAAAAACCAAAAAGAGCCGCTTCATGCGGCTCTTTTTCTGTTTCACGCTTAAATCTGTGATGCTACAAGCAATTATTACGCAGCTAGTATCTGTTTTGCGCGTAGGGCTTCTTCAAACATGGTGTTTGCGGCCAGCAACATCGCATGCTTTGAATTGGGATATGATGTAAACGGCGTTGTATCAAAGTTTATTTGACGAGCTTGCTTAACAGCTTTTAGGCCTGCTCCAATTCGTGGAACATCAGTGAGATCACGCGCACCATCAAACAACCCTTGAACAGCTAGAGTACTGTCATTGTCGAACAAAAAACGACCATAAAGCTGTGATGTGGCTTCGATAAGTGATTGGTTCTTCCAGTAATCAATTGCATTAGAATCAGCCACTACTGGATCAAGTTCTCGATCCTGGTCAGCATTATTTCGATTAACAATTGCTTCCATATTGACACCAAAGGCAGCATTCCATTCATTAGTACCAGGTTTCAGTCCCGCTCTGAGACATTCTCTTCGTGCTGCCTCATAGGCAACACAGTTAACAAACGTTCGCATTACAAGCGTTGTGCCTTCAATACCTTCTACAACAGGCCCAAGGTTTCGTCCATCAACCAACAATATGCTGTGTTTGTCATCATCACGAATCTTCTCAACTCGCTTGGCAAAGCCGCTTTTGACAGCCTTTCTAACCATTTGAAGTGGCGATACAAGGTGTACCGTTTGATTCACATCAGAGCCATACAATGCCTCACTACCTTCAGCAGCCTCCAGCTCTTTACGTCGTGCAACTAAGTCAGTTAGGGAACCAATGGTAATTTGCTTAAATAGCTTAGCGATATGCTCCTCATTCATACCAAGTTCGAGATCTCCTTGGCGTAGTAATCCAAGTGTAACTGCACGGTAATCTGCACCCGTTTCTTCAGTAGCGATTTCTGGATGCACCTCAGAAAGCCAAGACACAATTGTGCCTTTTCCACTTCGAGCTGTCCCACCGTACTCAAAGACGTAGAGTTCTGGATTCTGCATCTCTGTAACCATGAATAAAACTATAACATAATCTGAAATATGCGCAATAACGTATACTGTTGTATATGAAGATATACTCTTGGAATGTGAATGGAATTCGTGCCGTCGTCAGAAAAGAAACCTTTCAGGAATTTGTGACCAAACACCAGCCTGACATTTTATGTCTGCAGGAAACCAAAGCCGAGCAGGGACAGGCCGTTATTGATATGTCTGGTTACGAAGAGTACTGGAACTCGTCTCGGACTAAAAAAGGCTATAGTGGCACCGCTATATTCGCCAAACAGAAACCTATCGCTGTTATAAATGATATTCCCGAAGAGTTTGTGAAGGCTAGCGGTCTTGAAACCGATAGTTATGGACATAGTAATGACGAAGGCCGTGTTATAGCTGCTGAGTTTGATGACTTTTACGTGGTTACTGCATATACCCCGAACGCCAAAGATGACCTAACTCGTATACCGTTACGCGAGCGTTGGGATGCTGCAATCACAGCTTATTGTGTGGAGCTTCAAAAGAAAAAGCCTGTCGTGTATTGCGGAGATATGAACGTAGCTCATACCGAAGACGACCTTGCTAATCCTAAACCCAACAAGGGCAAGCGTGGTTTTACCACAGAGGAGCGAAATGGTTTTGATAACTGGCTGGCTGCAGGCTTTATTGATACCTTCCGTGAATTTAAGCAGGGTAATGGCTTTTACTCATGGTGGAGTCACTTTGCGAAATCGAGAGAGCGTAACGTTGGCTGGCGTATTGATTACTTCCTCATATCTTCATCTTTACGCGATAAACTCGAGAATGCCGAAATTCATCCCGATGTCATGGGTAGTGACCATTGTCCCGTCAGCGTGACACTTAAGGACTAGGGCGAGGAAAAGGATGTCGACAGATTACTGGGTAAAGCAATCGGCTACCGAGCCACTCTTCTCAGATCTGTTATGGAGTCGACCAGAGCATACTGCTCAAGCGGGAAAGCTGCTCATTGTGGGCGGCAACGGTCATGGCTTCCTAGGCCCCGCTGAAGCCTATACACACGCTCTTAAAGCTGGTGCAGGGACAATCCGCGTCATGTTACCCGATGCAGTCCATAAACTCGCTGGTGCGGTTTTGCCACAAGTTGAATTTGCACCAAGTACGCCGAGTGGCAGTTTTAGCCAAAAAGCCACTGCCGAGATTATTGCCGCTTCGGCATGGGCCGACGGTACGTTATTGGCAGGTAACTTTGGACAGAACAGCGAAACAGCAGTACTCCTCGAGAGTGTCACCACCAAACAACCGGGACAGATAACTATCACCGACGACGCGGCTGACATTCTCATACAAGGCAATACACCTCTTCCAGAAACAAATTGCTTATATGTACTGACAATGCCTCAGTTACAAAAGCTAGCCACTCGCTTGCATGTCACTGAGCCTATTATCTCAAATATGGCTCTACTTCAGCTCGTTGATAGCATTCATGCCTTAACCACAGATCATGATCTAGGCATTATCGTGAAGCATCTTGATCAATATATTGCTGCCTGCGGTGGCAGAGTAAGTACAAGTAAATCTGAGAGCGATTCAGATAAATGGCAAGTTAGAGCTGCTACCTACGCTTCTATCTGGTGGCTCCAGAACCCTACAAGGCCACTTGAGGCCCTCACTACTGCTATGTATGAGCTTACCGATAAATCAGGCTAGTCTCAGTTTCGGTTGATAGTATCTCTCTTGTGGGGGTACGGAGGTATCGCTATACAAGCCCAGCTGACGAGGCTGGGTCTTGTATTAATGTAAGGTGCGAGATTAATCAAACAAAAAGCCCAGCGTTGCTGGACTGTTTGTGTGGTGGGCGAGGAGGGAATCGAACCCTCACTCCGTTAGGAACACGATTTTGAGTCGTGCGCGTATACCAGTTCCGCCACTCGCCCTGGTTGGTATGAATGACCGCCAAATTATACTATACTGGTATCTGTTATTCCAGCATAAGCACATATGAGCAATACTAATTCTGATCACTCGTCCGATAACGCCGCCAACCCGGCGGCGGATTTGATTCGTGCCAAGCTCACTGATTTGTACGCCAATGAACCGAATGCAGAAGAAGAATTAGTTGAGGCGGAACACAAGACACACCGCTCAAAACACCAACGTTACATGCTTGAATTGAGTGAATCTGGCCGTTCTTTGGCAGAGATCCAAACGGCTTGGCATAACTATTACCTCAAACTTCCAAACGAAGAAAAACATCAGGTATGGCAAGAGTTTTATAACGAATACAACAAGCGAGGTGTGAACCCGACACCTCATTCACAAGAACAGCCCCAACCACACGCCGACTCCAAGACGCAACTCACCACACCAACACCAGTAGAGCCCATTTCACATAACACCAAACAAAACAAACGAAGATCCCATCGCCCCGACGCACGCAGCGTAAGCGACGTGAAACAACAACTGCTTGGCACCGTTAATAAGCGTGCTCGAAGCAAACGTAGCGAGCACTTTAAGTCGTTAGCATTTGGATTAGCCTCTGGGCTTATTGTGGTTGTTATACTGCTGTTTAGCTTCTTTAACGAACGCTTTCTGGCACCATTTATTACACCGAGTAAAACCGTTAGCAACAACTCAATCATAATTGATCAGAACGCTACTACTGCAGGTCCAGAACCACTTATTATCATCCCGAAGATAAATGTTGAGATACCCGTTGTCTACGACGAGCCATCTATCGACGAAACCGCTATTCATAATGCCCTCGATAGAGGCGTGGTGCACTATGCCACAACCCCGACCCCAGGCCAGAACGGGAACGGGGCAATCTTTGGACACTCTGCAAATAACATCTTTAACAAAGGAAAGTATAAGTTCGCGTTTGTGCTGCTAAAGCGCCTTGAAAATGGCGATACGTTTATCATACAGAAAGATGGCAAGCGCTATGTGTACCGGGTCTTTGATAAGAAGGTCGTGAAACCAAGTGATGTACATATCCTTAATGCTGACTACGGTAAACCTGCCACATTCAGCCTAATCACTTGTGACCCACCAGGCACGAGCTTAAACCGTTTAGTCGTGACAGGTGAACAGATATCTCCGGATCCAGGGACCAACTCAGCCAGCGCAGTTAAGGCCAACCTGGGAAGCACAGCAGCCCCAACAAAGCTACCAAGCGACAGCGAAACCCTTTGGCATCGCCTTACCAGCTGGCTCTCTAACTGACAGACACCTTAGGCAACAACAGCCATAAATGCTAGGGGCTCGGCTTATTTGCCGGAGGAAAGCCAAGAACAATTGTTCTTTTGGCGGCTTTCCGTACCCTAGCTGTTATGGCTCTTGTTGCCTAAATACTACTGATTGTTAGAGATCTTGAGTTCGCCGCGAGTAAGGACTGGCTTTTCGGCACTATTGTTCTGGGGTGCGATAGTAAAGATGGCTGTGTAATCACGATCAAAGAATGGCTTGTAGGTATGTACGACTGGGTTAAGCTTCTGCATATTAGTGCCGTCAAAATCAAATACATACTGTGTATCATTACTATTTAGCAGCAGACGATGCCCGTCCATCCAGGTAGCTTTTTGGTCAGGAGTAAGAGGCAGTTTAACATCGTACTTAAATTGTCGTCCTGTTTCCGCATCATACACTGCAAAGTTGCTTCCAGCTTGAACGGCAATAAACCTGGCAATCGCAGAGAAGGAAACGTACTGAGCCCCATTTACAATCAGCACACGGCTAGGCTGCGGCGTACGTGCTGGCTTGCGACCATAATCTAACAAGGGGTCCTTGTATAGATACGTGTGCCCATCAGCGGTGCTGCCGGCAGCAACATAAAAGTGGCCATCGAACTGGGCCATATCTAGTAAATACTTATCCGCTTTTGGAACACTGCGAAGGACATAATCTTGAGTGCCTTGTCGGAAGTGAATCTCGGCTATTGTTGCATTGTCAGATGGTACGTATGCGTACAAAAGCGTGTCAGCTTGATATGACTTATACTGGACAGCTTTTGGCAAGACCAGAGTAGGTGCTTTCGCTTTCGTTTCTGCTGAGAATAGTGAACCTTCGGCGGCGTGTAAGTAAAATTGATCTGGTTTCTTATCTCGCAAGCTCGCTGATACAAAAGCAACACTTGTAAATAGTTTGCTGATATTCACGCTGTTAGTAGGATTCTCACGGTCTAACACCACAAACTCGGCACCACCTTGATAGTTGTGCTTAAGAAGTAGGTGAACATTGTCGCTTGACCATTCAATCGCCTCGTAGCTTTGTGGGCCTGTTGTTGGAGTCACCGTATCGGCTGGAAGGGTTACCGTGGTCGAAGGGGTCTTGTTGTTATTTAGATCAAAAACCTGGAAAGCACCTGGCGTCGGTTGAGACACAATCAGCCAATGGCGATCTGGACTCTCACTAGCTACTTGAGGTGCTGAAGTGTACTCCTGTACATTCTTAGTTATCAGATTATTTGGAAATAAGAACGGATACACAAGCTGCTCAATATTGCCACCTTCAAGATTCAGTGAATGTGACCATGTACGGTAGCCATCTCTCTTAAGCTCTATCTTGTATTGACCAGCTGGCAGAGGAAGGCGACTGTCAGTGGTACCTTTTTGTTCACCATTAGCATATATAGTGGCGGATTCAGGGTGTGCATCGAGCACAATTAAGCCATTCTGAATGATTCCGCCCGTGCTGCGATCAATATCATAGCCGTAGGCAGCGAATAGCAATACCACAGTAGCAATAGCCAGAGCAACTGCCATCAAACCATAGCCTATATATAGTCGAATTCGGTGAGCACGCTTCTTATTGGGATCAAGGAAATCCATCATTACCAAGCATACCGAATAATGAACGGAATAGTAAGAGGCTTGCGCGTTAGTAGCGCTAGCGTTAAGATAGATGCATCACGTAAAACCAAAGGTTTCTTAGGCTACTGTGGGTAATCAAAACGTCATTGAATTAAACGGCAAGCGCTACGACACGCGTACAGGCAAGATCATTACAGCCAGTCCTGTTCCTCATACCGCATCCAAAAAGAAGCCACACCACACCTCAGCCACCAAATCTATAGATGGTTTCGCCAAGGCAAAAGCTGGCACGCCTCTGCGACAACCTAACCAAGCTACCGCTCATAAAACCGAGAAATCAAAGACATTGATGCGCAAAACGGTTGCCAAACCTAAACAACCCGCCCCAGTGGCACAAACGACCAAAGCTAAGCCAGTTATCAATCATACGAACAATGTTGACCAAAAACGCCTAGCCCATGCTCAAAGTATTCCAAAGAGTACGGCTGTCAGTCGTTTTTCACCAGATTTAGTTGCTCAACCAAAGTCTCATAAGAATACAGCTGTCAAACAACCCAAGACCAGCACACAGGCCACTGCTACAGCCGCTGCGTCAAGTGTTACAGCAACCAAAACTAGTATTATCGATAAAGCCCTCGCAGATGCCCCAACAACCTCAGGGAAAAGACTTAAGAAGGAGAAGCGCTCAGCAAGAGTGGCTCGCAAATTACACCTTACACCTCGCCAAGTAAGCTTCGGTGGTTTCGCTGTCGCATTACTTCTTGTTGTAGGTTTCTTTGCGTATCAGAACGTAACCAACATTGGCATGCGTATCGCGTCATCACGGGCAGGGATCAAGGGCAATCTACCTAGTTACCAGCCAGCTGGTTTTGGTGTTGCAGGTGGCATTGCCTATAACCCAGGCCAAATAACCATTTCGTATAAATCAAACAGTGATAACCGCAATTTCAAAATTATGCAGAATGTTTCTGAATGGAACAGCCAAGCCTTGATGGACAGCTATGTTGCCGTTAATCACCCAAACAACCAAACCATTCAAGACCGTGGCAAAACCGTGTACATCTACGATGGCAGCAATGCTACTTGGGTAGATGGTGGCATTTGGTACCGTATCGAAGGTGAATCACAGCTCAACAGCGATCAACTCCTCAATATCGCAGCCTCGCTGTAATCTGTTACAATAGGGCATTATGGTTCCTGAAACTAATCCCGTTCCTCGCACTCGTTTTGCGCCTAGTCCAACTGGCTATCTGCATGTTGGCGGTATTCGCACTGGGCTCTTTGCATGGCTCGTCGCTCGCCAGGGTGGTGGAAAATTTATCCTACGGCTAGAGGATACCGACAAAGCCCGAGAAGTTGTTGGTGCTGATCAACATATCGTAGACAGCTTACTAGCCTTAGGGCTTGATTTTGATGAAGGCCCCATCCGCCAAAGCCAAAACCTCGATATTTATAAAGTATATGCTCAAAAACTGATCGATAAAGGATTAGCCTATGCTGATCCGTATACACCAGAAGAAGTCCAGGCATTTCGAGAGCAAGCACAAAAAGACAAAAAACCATTTTTGTACCGTAACCATCGCCCAGAGAATCCTCCAGCATGGGACGGAACAACGCCATTACGCCTTAAGGCAGATCCTCGGGCTTGGGAATGGGAAGACGCCGTTATGGGCGAACTAAAAGCTGGGCCTGAAACACAAGATGACTTTATTCTTATTAAGTCTGACGGCTATCCAACGTATAATTTCGCACACATCGTCGATGACGCAGAAATGAACGTTACACATGTAATGCGCGGTCAGGAGTTCCTTGCCAGCACACCAAACTATCTCAACTTGTACGAAGCGCTGAGCGTAGAACGTCCAATTTTAGCAACGCTACCACATATTATGGGCCCTGATGGTAAAAAGAAGCTCAGTAAGCGCGATGGGGCTAAAGACGTTTTGGATTACATCAGAGATGGTTACTTACCAGAAGCTATGGTTAGTTTTATTGCTACACTAGGATGGAACGACGGTACTGAGCAAGAAATCTTTACTCGCAACGAATTAATCGAAAAATTTAGCTTAAGTCGTATTGGCAAATCAGGCGCAGCCTTCGACGAACGTCGCTTGCTTTGGGTTAACGGAACCTTCATCCGTGAACTGCCTATCGATGAACTTTATGAGAAAGTAGCGAATTATTGGCCAGGGACAGCTCACAATTACGACGACAGCTATAAAAAACAGGTGCTAGAACTCGTCCAGGAACGCCTCAAGTATTTTGCCGAACTGCCAGAGCTCACTAATTTCTTCTTTGAAGATCTACCCATCAACCCTGAGCTTATTACAGGTCACAAACAACTCAAGAAGCTAGAGATGAGTGAAATAAAGACACTTCTGGAGCAAGCTCAGAGCAGTCTTGAAGCTAGTGATTTCAACACGGACGATTTACAGACACGCCTCAACGATCTACTTGAAGCAACAGGCCAGAAGCCCGCAGTGCTATTTAGTCTTGTACGTATTGCCACTACACAAGCCCCATCAAGCCCAGGCTTGGCTGATACGCTTGCTGTTCTTGGCAAAGAAGTTAGCCTCCGTCGCCTCAGCCAACAAATCGCTGCCCTGTAACTGATGCACGCTTAGCATAAGCATGTTACAATAAAGTGTAATTTTATAAGGCTTGAATCGCCAGCATGAGACTGGCTAAAAACAGATATGGAACGAGACCAAGAACCCACCTTTGAACCACCCGAAAAGATTGCTGCCGACGAAGATATCGTCGATATGTCCCGCGAAGATGAAAAGCAGAGTCAAAATGCTTACAAACGACCTAGTCATAAGAAGGGCAAGCTAGCTGCATTCTTTGGTGCAATAGGAGATTGGTGGCAAGACCGAGCTGGTTGGCAAAAGATTCTCATCATCATCGGCATCGTGATTCTCATCGGCGCAGCTGCAACAGGCGTATATACCGTATTCTTCAAGAAAACAACAACAAAAACAGTTACCGTTCAAAAACAAGAAGTTAAAGAGGAGCCACCGAAGCCAACAACCGAAGCCTCAACATTAACTGGCGTCCAAGTCCCAATCGGCACCAATCAAACACCCGTAACTGGCATTATGATCGAGAACAGCCCTGATGCGAGGCCACAATCTGGCTTAAACGCTGCAGGTGTCGTCTTCGAAGCCATTGCCGAAGGTGGTATCACTCGCTTCTTAACCCTATTCCAAGAGAGTCAACCCGACTATGTTGGACCAGTACGTTCTGTTCGACCATATTACATCCGTTGGGCGAGGGGCTTTGACGCTGCAGTTGCGCACGTCGGTGGTAGCGCCGAAGCGCTGCAAATGATCCGCTCACCAGGCTACAAAGATCTTGACCAATTCTTTAACACTGGGCCGTACTGGCGCATCTCGCAACGCTATGCACCTCATAATATGTATACTTCTGTGCCTAAGCTCTTAGAACTCGAAAAGTCAAAGGGCTTCACAACCAGTAATTTCACCGGTTTTGCTCGTAAAGCCGAGGCGCCAGCCGCCACACCTACCGCAAAATCAATCGACTTCACTATCAGCAGCCCACTATACTATGCTCACTATGATTACGATGCAACGACTAATTCATACAAGCGCAGCGAAGGTGGTAAGCCACATATCGATGAGAAATCTGGCGCACAACTCAATCCTAAGGTAGTTATTGCCATTGTTACCCCTCAGGGTATTGATCCAGACGGCATCCATACCTCTTATAATATGATCGGAAATGGCAAAGCCTACATCTTCCAAGATGGTACTGTCGTAGAAGGTACCTGGTCTAAGGAGAGCGAAACAGCTCAAATACGCTTTGGCGACGCTAATGGAGCACCGCTCGGCATAAATGCTGGTCAAACCTGGATTACCGCAGTCGGCAACCCATCACTCGTGAAATACACACCATAGAAAGGCATATGCAGGGGTGGAACACTTAAAACAAGCAACAGGCCAGATCCGAAACCGTATATGGCTCTTAGCGACTTTCTTGCAGCTTGCCACCGCCGGCCTAAGTCTCGCTGCCTACAAAAGTGGCTCCTTGAGTCCCCAGCTTGCGTTAGGACTGTTCGTAGTCTTAAGCTGTGTAAATGCCTGGGCAACATCCCTCGTGGCCGCACACTATGCCAGCATACCTCTCAAAGCATTTGGCGATGCCATTATGCATTTATCACCGACCGAAACGCCTAGTGCTGCGCCTCAAACAGATGGCCTTAAGATTGGGCACCAGTACGTAACCAGCATGGTCTACCAGCTCTATCAGATAAGTAATGTACAGAACAACAAGCTACTCGCTGAGCATAAACGTGAAGCCACTCAAGCTAGCAACATCTTAACCAGACTACCGTTACCACTGTTCGTATTCAACAAAGAACAGCTCATAACCTTTGCCAGTGATTCGGCAATTAGCTTTATACGAAAAGAAAGTTCGGAGTTATTCGGTAAACCAATCTTTGAGGCAATCGACCTGGAATTTCCCAGTGATTTTACTCTAGAGAGTTGGATTGTGGACTGTACCAAGAACAAAGCCACCGACACAGCCTACTGGCGCCGTGCTCGTGTGCTATACAAAGATAACCCAGAAGAATATCGCCAGGTTGACATGGCAGGTTACTATAACCGCGATAACCCGACAGGCATCGAATTTATTGTGACGATCTTTGACCGCACCGAAGAGTACAGCCAAGATGATGAGTCGCTCAGCTTCATCGCCCTTGCAGTACATGAACTTCGTACGCCGCTCACCCTCATGCGTGGCCTTATTGAAGTGTTCGAAGATGAACTCCATGACAAGCTCGACCCCGAAATGACCACCTTCATGGGGCGCCTGCGTGCCTCTGCCGACCAGCTAACTTCGTTTGTAAATACCATTTTAAATGTTGCTCGTATTGAAGAGAATCAGCTGGCTGTAAAGCTGGCCGAGGAAGACATTGGTGCCATCGTTAAGCACGTCGGCAACGATATGACCGAACGCGCTCGTGCTACTGGCAAAGAGGTCTCATACGATATTGCCGAGGGCCTACCAACCGTTGCAGCTGACCGAGTGACCATTTACGAAGTTATCTCCAATCTGATTGATAATGCCTTGAAATACAGTGGCAAAAGTAAAAGTATCATCGTTAAGGTGAGCTTAAACAAGGAAAAACTCATCGAAGTAAGTGTTATCGACAAAGGCCTTGGTATACCTACCAGCGTTTTGCCAACATTGTTTGAGAAGTTCCACCGTAACCACCGTAATCGGGATACTATCAGTGGCACTGGGCTTGGCCTCTACCTCAGTAAAGTTATCGTCAATGCCCATGGCGGCGACATCTGGGTACAATCCAAGGAAGGTGAGGGTACAACAGTTGCTTTTACCTTAGAACCCTACAGTCAACTTGCCGATGAGCTCAAAACTGGCAATAATAGTGAAGACATGGTGCGCACTGCCCATGGCTGGATAAAGAACCATTCAATCTATAGAAGGTAACCAATGGACGAGAACCAAACACCCCCATCAGAACAAACTCCACCTCAGGATGCCACCGCAGCCCCGCGTGATAACGCTAGTAAGCACGTACTCATTATCGAAGATGAGCCTTTTATTAGTGAATTGTACATTCGCTCTCTCACTAAAGCTGGCTATAACGTTAAGGTTGTTATCGACGGCCAAGATGCTCTCCAAGAGGCTAAATCTAAGGCCGATATCTACGATATCATCCTACTCGATATCATGCTGCCCAACCTAACGGGGACCGAGATCCTACGTCGCCTGCGGGATGTACGTGAAACGCCTAATTTACGTGCCAAGATCATCGTTACTACCAATCTCGAGCTTGGCGAAGAAAGCCGCAACGCTATCGAGGCCCAAGCCGATGGCTACATTGTGAAAGCCGAGATTACACCCAAAGAATTAGCCACGTTCCTGGATCAGCTGCAGCTCAATAAATAACCTACTGCTGGTTCAGTTACAGTAACCAGGTTGTGACAAAAAGCACATCATTCAAGCATTGACCACGAGCGCTTTGAGTGACTATACTAAGAGCAGCTATGGGAGCATGAGCCAGTTTCGCCAGCCCGGCAAAACGGCCATCGTTTTCAAGCTTTATTACACGACTAGGCAAGCACACTGCGGTCCCTGCGCGCCTCACATATACGACAATAGCTCTCTATAAATTGCTCCTGGGTGAACGGCCCCACGAGTCTACCAGAAAGCCTCTTCTAACCCGTTCCAGCTGAACATTTTGTCTCAGTTGACTCTTTATTTATCCCTAAATCCTTTAAAGGAGTCGTATATGTCTCACAACACCGAAGTTAATGTCACTGCTTTTTACTTTGATCAGAAGCACTGTTTTCCCAGCCAAATCGAAGTCGAGGGCAGGGAGCTTAGCTTTCTACAAAACGGCCTGCGCTGCTTGGTGCAAAAAGGGCAGGAATTAGTCCAGATCTTTAACATGACGGACGGCGACAAGCTATACCGCCTAAGCTTTGAGCCAGGCAGCCGCACCTGGACACTTTTAAGCAGCCGGGTCCTATAAACGTGACCTTTAGGTCACGATAACGTACCTACAACTAACTGAAAGGAATTACTATGCAACTTACAATGAACATCGCTACCAAAGAACAAATCAAACACTCCTGGGCGTTTGCTGCCTACCAACCGGGGCTCCGACATCGGCGCATAAAACGTTTTAATCAAGCAGTTATCACGGCCGTTTCTAAAGAAGCCCGCAACCTCGGTATTACTGCTGGCATGCGGGTGGCAGAGGCACAGCTATTACTCCCTGATTTACGTATCCTACTGTACGGGGGACGCAAATCATGAACGCCGACGATCCACTCTTCATAGAGACACCTCTCGCCACGCCGCTTTACGACCTGCCGAAAGGGAGTTATCCAGACATCTGGCAAGCCCAGTGGCGACGTTGGCGATTTTGGCGACGAAAAGCAAGCAATATTACAAAGAAGGAGTTCGACGATGTATTACAACAACCCTAGCGGAGTATCGGTGCACGATGGCTTCCCCAACCCAGCCACTGATAGCTCACTACAAGGAATCGATTTAAATCAGTTACTTATTCAACATACTACCAGCACCTATATGATGCGGATCGCTGGCAATGAGTGGAGTAAACAGGGAATCTTTGCTGGCGATATGCTACTGGTGGACCGTGCGCTCTCCCCGTGTGGTAACGACCCCGCAGTCTGGGTTAAAGATGGCCAGTTTGCACTCTCACCGAAACATAAGATCCCCGAGCATGCCGAAGTCTGGGGGAGCGTTACAGCAACCATCCACCAGTATCGAGAAGGTGCCGCGAGCTAGCGGTGTCAACGAATTCCAATGACTCAGCTGCAAAAAGACCACCGATTTTTGCGCTCATTGACTGCAATAACTTCTTCGTAAGCTGTGAGCGCGTTTTCCGGCCAGACCTACTAACAACCCCTGTGGTCGTATTAAGCAGCAATGACGGCTGTGCAGTCGCCCGCAGTAATGAAGTTAAAGCGCTTGGTGTACCTATGGGCGCTCCAGCCTTCAAGTACCGTGAGATTTTCAAGCAACACGGCGTTGTGCAGTTTAGCGCCAATTTTGACCTCTACGGAGACATTTCACGCCGCATCACCGAACTACTCACATCCGTAACACCACGAATTGAGGTCTACTCTGTAGACGAATCATTCCTAGATTTACAGGAACTCCGCATCGAAGACTATGCCGCCTGGGGAGAGCAAGTACGTGAAGCTGTTTGGAAATGGGTTGGTATACCTGTTTCAATTGGCATCGCGCCTACCAAAACATTGGCCAAGTTAGCTAGTGAGCGAGCCAAAAAAGACCCCGAACTTGGGGGCGTATTAAACCTTTATAGTGAGTCAGCTCAGGTCACTCGTCATCACCTAGAGGCAGTCCCCGTTCAAGACGTATGGGGGATTGGCTGGCGCTTTGCGCCCAAAATGCGCGCCGAAGGCATCACAAATGCCCAACAGCTTGCCCAGTTGCAGCCTAAACATGCCCAGCAGCTCATGGGTATCCGTGGCCGACAACTAATAGCTGAGTTGAACGGCTTATCCTGCTATCCGCTCGATCGTGAAGGGAAGATACGTAAAAGTATCGCTCGCACTCGCACCTTTGGGCACGATACCAACGATCTTGACTCTCTGGAAGCCGCTATCGCCACCTTTGCCACCCAAGCCGCCTTTCGACTGCGCACCAGTGGACAGGTAACTAAACGAGCAGCCCTATTTTTAACCAATAACCGATTCAAGCCAGGCTACCGACGGTGGTTCAAAGAAATTACCTACCGTGTTCCGACGGCCGATACAGGCCATCTTATTCACACCTTGGTAAAGGAGCTTAATCAGCTCTACCACCCCAACCAGTCCTACCACCGTGCTGGTGTCATGCTATACGACTTTCTGCCAGCCGGCGATCTGCAGCTCGATCTCTTAAACGAAGCCAACCCGAAAGACCACGACCGAGCCCGAGCCCGCATGGTCAGCATAGATACACTTAACGAAACCTATGGCAAACACACTATCCGTTTTGCTACCCAAGCCCTGGGGCAGCAATGGCGCCCCATTTATAACCAGCGTAGTCCGCGCTACACTACGAACCTCGCCGAGCTGCCCCAAGTCGTCATACATCCATAACCTACGCCGCATAGGTGAGTGAAAATGTCTTCACTGCAATCATGCTAGGTCTGGCCCAGAATGCCTAGCATGGAAAAAGAACGCATATACAAGGATTTCGATTTACCAACTAAGCATCTGGATGGACGACACTTTGTGCCGGCAAAAGCGCGTGATGAGGAGGAAATAGAACGCCGCCGCCAATTACCACAAGGCGTCCTGCTTGCAGAACACCAAGAGCGCGGCCTAGCCGTCGCCTCAACCATTCTGAGGTTCGTGAAAGAACCAGAGGGTGTCGGCTTCTCATCACGGATTATTGCCGCCAGCGGCCTAAACTCTGCATGGTATGGGTTTGCTCGTGGCGCCGAGTTTGAAGTGATGCGCCGCCGCCTCAAGCTGCCGTATCTTGCAATCCAAAACCCCGCCTATCAGGAATGTTCAAGCGATATTCTCGACGAAGCAGCGTTTAGATTCGGAGATGCCAGAGCTACTGCCGAACAGCTAAAGAATGCTATAGAAACATATTCTCCGCGAGTAGAAAGGCATAAGCGAACCCTTGGACGTAAAATCGGGAAAGCTTCACTTACATTAGCCTGTGTTGACCTCGGTGATAAGTTGATTGAGCAACCGTTAAGCAGTGTGGATACACAGATACTGGTGCGAGAACATAGTCTAAGAGCGCTCAACGATGCTCGAACCCTGGGTGATACTATTGGCTTACCACCATCAATTGCCCAGCTAGCCGACCCAGATAGTCATCTATCAGTATTTTGGCGCCGCGAAGCACCGACTGATGCCGTAAGGGCTTACGAAACAGCAGTTGACCTACAACTCGCTGCTTAAAGATTAAAAGTTTGCTCAATAAAGAAGGGCTTACCAGCCAGATATAGATCAGCTAAGATCTGAGAGTTAGGAATCATTTCCTTAGCCGAAAAGTCTGGCTCAGTACTCCAGAAATAACCGGCGTGCTTGTCACTTTGATCAAGCTCGCCCGTTATGTCTTCACACACCATAAGAGTAAAATGCGTAAAACTCTCGATGTTTTCGTCGCTATAAACCCGAAAGTATCCACCGCCCAGAGGCGTGAACTCACCGTCTAGGCCCGTAACACGTTTGCAATAGGTTTGTGCCGCTTCAGAGGTTGTCTGGTTTGACCAAGGTGGGGCATGCATAAAGCCCACACGATCAATCAATGGATGAGCACTGCGCTTGTAAAGCAGCCAGGCACCATCTGATTTACGGCGAATTACCAAAAACAGGACTGAGTCAGCCTGATCCTGAAAGGCACCTTGGTTGTAGAGTACGCGTATACCAAGCCGACGACCCTCAGGAGTCAGGGAATAGAGACCAGCCTCATTTTTATGAACATAGCCTGCCGACTCAACTTTGTGAAGGTGATAGGTAAATAACTTGTTGTCGACCGTGTCGGGCTTAAGTTCACTGAAGCGTAGCTCATGGGATAACGCTAATCGGTAGACAATGGCACGTTGTAGGTGGTGATCAAGCATAGCTATAGTATAACGCTCTTAACTCGATCTGAGAGTAATCACATCTGAAAAGATAGCTTACTAAGAAACAGGCTGAGCTTCTGGCTCTGTAGCTTGGGGCAGGTGGTCTGGGTAAGAAATCCTAACAGCACCGAGAGCCAAAGCTTCGAGATCTACGACAAGCAATGGGAAAACCACCTGGGGATGGCCGCCTCGAGCGTTCGGTTCTTCGGAGTGAATTCTTTCTGGGCGATCCGACCAAATACTGATTGCTCTATCGGCGACATGACCGTTATCAAAGATGACTTGAAGCTTACCGTTGTGTTCACCCACTTGCTGGACATCTGGTCGCCAGTCACCATCAATGAAGCGTTTTTTTCCAGGACGCTCAACAACAACTGGTTCGCCCTTAGTCACTTTGTCAAAAAGTTCAAATATTTGCAGAGCTAAGGAGTCGAACTGTTCTTGATCACGAGGAGCAGTCATCATTGCTAGAATTCCTGACATTTCAAGTCTTTTATCTTCGTCGGCCTCGTCAATAAATGTACTGCTGTCGTGTGCAAAACGACCCCAGCAGCCTACATCAAACTTCAGTTTATCCAGCCCTGCACGAACACCACGCGTCAAGTCATGATGAAAGGTGTCGGTCTCGTAAATTTTCCCGTAGTAGCCGTATATTACGCTGTTATCAACCTCGCCACCCGTCAAAGCCTCAGGCATTAAATCTAAACCACTCAGCGCTTCGTAGGTTGCCGCCAAGCCCATAACTTTTTCATCATATTGTTCATGTGATAATCCAGGCATAACATCTCCTTTTACTTTACTTATACGCCTCTGTTATAAAAAGGCAAGCACAAGCACTTGAGGGGATGGGGTATACTTCTCTCTAATGAAATACGTAACAACCGTGAAAGACTATGGTTTCGATAAGCCTAATCCTAAGTATGTGCTGGTTATCTGTGGTCATGGCGGCAAGGTTTGGCAAACAAAACGCTTGATACGCACACTTATGCGTGACGGCTACGCCGTAAAAGTCGTTGATCATACTGCTGAGACGCTCTCGACCGGGGACCCCTCAATGTTGCCTGGACTTATAGACGAGGTTTATAACTTAGCAGTCGCATATCAGGAAGGAGTAAATCAACCTGTGCTTGTTATTGGATTTAGCCTTGGCGGCCTCATTGCGTTAAACATAGTACGGCGAGATACGCGGTTCAATAGGGCAGTGTTTATAACTGGTGGAGATATCGTCAAAGCTGTCTTGCGGCTTTCTACGAAAGAACAGTGGCCCCAGAGCTATGATGAATTGGCAGAAATCTGGAAGCCAGTGAATATGTATAGCAATCCAGGCTCGCTTGATCACGCGTCAATGGTCATGGTTTTTCCCCTCAAAGATCAGCTGGTTGATGTCGAGGATGTTCGCGAGGAAGCCAAGAAACATAAGAAGTTTATCCTTATTGAACCGAAACACTTCGCCCATGCTGGAACAGTTGTCGATGAGACGATCCTAAGACCGAAGCGGGTTTTGAAGTATATTCGTATGCTTGATGAGTAGTAAGACTACGCTGCGATCAGGATATAGTTGACTTTTTGTTGTAATAAATGTATAATATATCGAATAATTAAGGTTTTTGGGAGATGTATGGGAAACGTATTACGTGGTTTAGCTATGACAGGTGCAATTTTGGTAGGTGGTTCGGCCTGTGGCATTGGCGAGCAAGCCCCAATGCATGCCCGTGACACCATAGCTCCCGAAGACATTACCTCAAAAGATTGTGGCATGCTAGTGGGTGATCTAGGTCTCATCTACGATCCATCAACTACGACCCAACCTAAAACTGAAGCCGAGAAACTAGCAGATGCTGAAGACTACGCCCAAAAGCTTGCTATTAACAACGATCTTGCAGGCGCCAAGCTCCAATATGAGAGCATCAAACGCCAGATAGGCACTGACACCGAAAAGGGCATTCTAGTACATCCTGATGAATTTCTCGCTGATCCAGAGGGTGCTCAGGCAGGCTTAAAGGCTACATGTGCTGCCTTTGCCGGTGAAATCTCCACTTCAAATACATTGTTGAACTCTATTTCAAACCCTCAAACTAAAGCAGCCTACGGCAGTGATGCGCGATACTGGCAAGCTTTTACCGCAGAAAACTTGGCAAAGGACGAGAAAGATTTCGGTGCCGCTTACGACATCGTTGACCACCTAGCAGGTGCAACTGAAGAAGAAACGGTTGCTGCACGCGACGAAGTTGAGTATTGGGTTAGTTATGGTGCCAAATCTAAAGCAGAAAAAAGCGACTTTGACGAAGCTTTAGTACTTGTTGAAACAATAGACGATGAGGGCAAAACCACAAAAGTCACGGCTCACGATGAAGTTGATTATTGGCTACAGTACCGTGCCGAAAATGCCGCTATAAAAGGCGACATGGGCAAGGCAAGTGAGTTAATTTCTAGGATTGACGAGCAGGGTAAGATCACTCGAGCAGGTGCTCAAGCCGAAATCGAACCTTACAGTCGCTAGATACTCAATTACATGTACATCATCTGTCTTTCGTAGCCATCGTTTTTGATACTTATCATCGGCCTGGTCCGTGATCACAAACCCACCCTGGCTGCCTTAATTGTCCCTTCAGAGGAACAGACTTCGATCTGTTACAATGACGTTATGCAAGACATTCCAAACGATATTCTCAATAAAGTGAAGGCAATCGAAGGCTGTGATGGTATTTTGTATACCGGTAGCCGCCAACAAGGTTCTGCAACAACCACAAGCGACTGGGATTTCTATGTATTACTAAGCAATGAGTCAAAATCATTCCGAAGAACCTGGATACATGGGAACACTCATATTGAGACATTTTGCAATACGCTCGCAAGCATTAACGAGAATGAACTTGTCACCTCAAAGATTTCAAATCCAGCATTGAATATGCTCGCTACAGGAACTATCGTGTTTGACTCACATGGGCGCTTAGCTGACGTCCAATCTAAAGCACAGCAAATATATACAGCTGGGCCTCCAAAGCTTGATGATGAGGCCCTTGCAATACTTGGATATGTTATACGCACTCTTATTGACGATCTAGAGTCACTCGGAGAGCTTTCTGTCCCTGGCTACTATCTTCAAAATGGAGCTCTGGTGACCGCCATTGAGAGTTTTTATAAATTAAAGCAACGCTGGATGGCAAAACCGAGACAAGTTGAAGCTAATCTACAAACAATTGATAACCACTGGGCAAACCTCTATATTGAAGCAAATGAGGCAGTTGGGACACAGAAGACGGCTGCTATTATTAAGCTACTGAAGGCACTCATTAACAAACATAACGTAGTTGCAACAGGCGAAGTATATCAGTTGAGGAAATAGTTTTCTCTGAATAGTTAGTTGAGTACAAATACTGCCTGTAAAGCATCGAGCTTATTCTGGGGATACCTGAAAGTGAAGCCATCATCTTTAACATCATCGCGGCCTTCGTAACGGTGAGTAATTTGGTTCATTTGTTCGACATCGTAGATAGTGATGACATCGATTCTCATCGGCTTACCATGAATACCAAGAGAGCTGTGATAAAAACCCCAAATGAGCGGTTGCGTAAGCTTAGTTGCGGCTTCTACTTTGTAGTGAAAAGCAAATAGATCAATCTGCTTGCCTTCAACATTTTCATAACGATCACCGGCACGATTCGGATCATATCGATCTGTCCCATTACTAGTAATTATTTCTACTAGCTCGTCCCGTGTCTTGGTGGGATGTTCGCTTGAAGCCACACCTCTTATCAGAATTGATTTACCCAAAAAGTGCTTTTTAATTTCTGCATCAATAACAGCACCAATTGCTTCATCGTCAGGTTCAGTTTCTACCTGATATTGTGGGAGGTTGATTGTGTAGATTGGAGCAGGCATTTCGCTCACATTATACGTTAGCGTAGGCAGATTCAGGGATATCCGAGAGACAATAGAAGGCGATGGTGATTGCAGCAGTTTCGCGTGCCGTTTCATGGCGTACTTTTGTGAGTGCTCCTGCAATTCTCTCGTCACCAAACAAGTCGGTCAAGATCTCATGCGACTTCCAGGGAACTACACGTGTGGGATTCTCACGATCACCTAGACGCCTATTGTCTACTTCAACATTTGCACGATACTGTGTCGCCAACGCTTCATAGTCAAGCTCGGTGTGATCATCCAAGAAGAGTCGGATTGCCCGGTTACCCATGGCTCGACCTGCCCAATATGCATTGCCTGTATCTATGCCAGATAACTCTATAACCTTAGCAAAATCTCCACAGAAGAGAGCGTAGAGGTAGGAACTATTTTCCTGTAACCATGAAACTTCTTCTTTTCTTAGCCGTTCTTGATCCTCTCTGCCCATAGCAAGTGCTGCGTCAACATATTGAGCTTCAAAGGGGAACACAAGCGGTGATTTTTCCACGTCTGCCATATTTGGTTACAATACAACTAAATGGGTGTTTGGTCAATTAGTTGAGTTGTGGCTGGGCGATAATAACTTCTTGCGGATGATTTTAGTGTGAGTAGATCTGCTCCAAGCCTTGCGGGTGAATCGGGACCCCTCTTGTCTAAAACTGATAGAGCTGCATTGCACTGTGAACATCCTGCATTGTCTTGGCTACCGTACTTCTCGCCTTAAGCGTTCCTTCTCTTAGAATTTCTGCAACAAGTTCGGGTCGCGCTTCATAGTAATGGCGTCGTTCACGAATAGGGCCCAGGAACTCGTTGAGAACCGCTGCCAAGTACTGTTTTACCTCAACATCACCAACCGTGCCAGCAGCATAGCGTTGCTTCAACTCATCAATAATTGATATGTCTTTACCGAAAGCATCCAGGTATATGAAGACTGGGTTGCCATCAACTTTGCCTGGATCGGTTGCATGTTTTCGGCTTGGATCGGTGTACATTGCCATTACTTTCTTAGTTACAACCTCCTCGGGATCTGACAAGTAGATCACATTACCGAGGCTCTTACTCATCTTTGCATTGCCGTCAGTACCAACCAGGCGGGCTACTCGACCGACTACAATCTCAGGCATCCGGAAGGTATAGCCGTAAATGTTCTTAAACTTCGCAACAATCTCGCGACTCAGTTCCAACATAGGCGCCTGATCGTTGCCAGCAGGAACAAGATCAGCATTAAAGGCCAAGATATCAGCCGTCTGTGACAGGGGATAGTTCACGAATCCTACCGGAACGTTACCACCATAACCTTTCTGCTTCATCTCTGCTTTAACCGTTGGGTTGCGTTGCAATCGCTCAAGACTAATGAGGTTCATGAAGTACACCGTTAACTCAGTCAGTTCCGGTACCTGGGACTGCACAAACAAAACTGACTTTTGAGGATCAAGCCCCACAGCCAAGTTATCAAGTGCAACCTCATAGACACTCTCACGAACCTTTTTAGGGTTGTCAAAGTTGTCTGTCAGTGCCTGAACATCTGCCACCATTATGTAGGTCTCATACTCATCTTGAAGCCGTACCCGGTTTTCTAATGTACCGAGATAGTGCCCAAGGTGCAGTTTTCCTGTTGGCCGATCACCTGTTAGAATTCGTTTTTTAGTTGTCATGATCTGTTTTCTTAATTAGTTGTTTTACAAATGCAGCAGCACCTTTGACTCCACGCTGCTCAATCTCACGAATAACTGCGCTGCCAACGACTGCGATATCAGCAATTTCAAGTGCTTTCTTAACATCAAGTTGACTCTGGATACCAAAACCCAACGCGACATCACATAATATCTCCGATCGTACGTGTTCAACGAGCTGCGTAAGCTCTGGGTCAAGCGCCAGCTTATTTCCCGTAATACCTCTGCCGCTTGTAACGTACACAAAGTCCGTAGACTGCGACTTGTACGCTTTAAGCCTGGCATCAGCCATGCCGGGCGATAGTACAGGAACCAGGTCAAGTTTGAACTGAGCACACTGTTTTAACAACGCCTTAAACTCCGGCATGCTAGCAGGGAGGTCAGGAATGATCAGACCATCAGCCTGACATTGTTTTGCTTGCTCGCAAAACTCTTGAAAGCCCACATGTGCCACTTTGTGCACATAACTCATGATGTAGATCGGCACCATTAAGCCTGCATTGCGGGCAGCCAGAATGAGCCCGAAACAACTTTCTATTGTCACGCCATTAGTCAATGCAATATCGTTGGCCTTCATGATTGTTTCACCGTCTGCTATTGGGTCAGTGAAAGGGATCTGCACCTCAATCGCATGAACACCCGCATCTTGCATTTCTAGCATTAAAGCCAAGCAATCCTCTAGGTTTGGGTAACCCGCCACAACATGTGTCATGATCTTATTTTTCATAGTGTTGTACCTCGTTTTGTAAGAATGTAGAAAAGTTTTTTGCATCGAAAGCACGAGCAAGGGTAAACAAATCCTTATCACCACGCCCAGAAACATTAACCACTATAGTCGTGTCTGTCGGTAGTCTAGGTGCAATCTTTATTGCGTGAGCAACAGCATGAGCAGATTCGAGAGCCGGAATAATGCCCTCAGTCTGGGCTAGGAACTTAACAGCAGCGAGCGCTTCCTTGTCACTTGCTCGAGTAAACTCCACTCGACCCTGGTCATGTAGAGCAGCTAACTCTGGGCCAACCCCAATATAGTCAAGCCCGGCAGCAATGCTATGTGTTTTGGCAGTATTACCATCTGCGTCTTGCAAGAAGTACGACTTGTAGCCCTCCACGATACCTGATTTTGCCGCAGGGAAACGTGTTGCATGCTCGCCAAGTTTTTTGCCCTTACCACCAGCCTCAACGCCAATAAGCGTAACATTTCGATCTTTCAAAAACTCGGTAAAAGCACCAAGTGCATTGCTACCTCCGCCCACACAGGCAACAACGTAATCTGGTATTCTATCGAGTTGCTGTCGTATCTCCTTACCAATAATAGCTTGGAAATCACGATTCATGCGCGGGTAGGGATCAGGCCCGAGGCATGATCCAATCACGTAGTGTGTCGTGTCTGAATTCTGCAGGTAGTCTTTCATCGCAGCACTGACTGCATCTTTGAGTGTACGTGCACCAAAAGTAACCGGAATGACTTCAGCACCCAGTAATTCCATGAGGAGTACGTTTGGTCGCTGGCGGTCCATATCAAGCGCGCCCATATAAATCGTGCACTCAAATCCCAGGCGTGCTGCTACTGTGGCGGTTGCCACACCATGCTGCCCAGCGCCAGTCTCGGCGATAAGACGCTTCTTATCCAATTTACGGGCAACAAGCGCCTGCCCAAGACAATGGTTAATCTTATGTGCACCTGTATGATTCATACCTTCGTTCTTGAGGTATATCTGCGCTCCACCAAGTTGAGCAGTCAGGCTTTGGGCATGTACCAGTGGTGTAGGGCGGTTATTGTACTTGGTTTGTAACTCCTTAAGCTCTGCTCGGAAATCAGGATCCTTCTTGAGCTTGTCATATGCTTCAGCTAGTTCAGTCAAAGCTGGCTGAAGCATTTCGGGCACATAACGGCCCCCGTACTTGCCGTAAAACATGTTAGCAGATGCCATAACTCACACCTCCCGCATCCATAATCTGACACGCTTCTATATAGTCACGTGGCATATGGAATTCATGAGCGAGGCCATTGAGCTCATCCACAGCAGCCTCATCCAGTAGAGCCGTTCCGTCTCCAAGAAGCTCTAAGTAGCGATTAAGTCGATTAGCTCGAGCCTCCTCACTAGTCTGTTGCTCGTAAGCTAAGTCCTCGGCAATCATTATTTGCTGACGCTCTACGGCAGTGCTCAAAGCAGTTCGCCCACACCCCTCAGCGCTATGCCTATTCCTTGTCCTTACAAATTCACTTTGGTCAGCTGGTAGCGTACGAATAGAGCTAGTTGGCTTGCCGCGATACTTATACGCAGGTTTCCCATCTTTGTCGATGTAAGGTGTGCTGTACTTCAGAGGTTCCTCCGGTGGTATAGCTGGCACGAAACCAGGGTTACCGCTGCTCACGATGATCCCTCGTCCAAGTAAGTGACCTTTACGCTCTCGAATATCCATTATCCGGTCTCTCCGTTCATCTCCGTTACGTGGTTGCATTGTTTCACTCATGATTGTTCTCCTATATATTCAAAATTACGATTTCTTCCGTAGACGTGTACGAGTTGAATGCCAGGCATTACGCCCGCTACTCCAAGCTTTTCTAGGGCATATCCTGTTGGTTCTTCGCCAAAACAGGCCACCAGTAGTTCTACGACCTTCGCTGATCCAAATTCTTGGCAGATCGATTCAAACGCCTGGCGGTACTCAGGCACTCTTTGTTCATAATGTTCATTCATAGTATTTCTCCTTAATATTAAAAACCTCCCAGATGGGAGGCGATTATTTGCTTATTTACAATTTAGTACGTCAAATAGACTCCCATATATAACGCGAGTTCCACCAAGTGTTCTGCTGCCTAATATGTAAGTTAGTCATTATTATTTCCTCAAAGCCTTAAAGTGACCTTGGCTCAACGCCTTTGAGCCACGAGTAACCGTCGCAATACCAACTCCTAAATCACTGGCGATTTTAGCTTGCGGTTCACCCGCAATTAATCGCTTAATGATTTCTACTCGTTGAGCCAGTTCGGCACGTTCTTTGTCGGTTGTAAGACCAACAAGAAAGTCCTCAAGCAGCCCTTTGTCTCGAGTGGTGTAGATAATATCGGTTACGTCATTAAAGTTTGACATAGGCTATATACTAGCATACTAGTGCGCTAGTGTCAATCGTTTTTGGCGGGATGATTACTTCTGCAAGCTTTCTCGGAGGGAGCTCCTGTGAGAGCTTTTGAAGATCGAACCCTACGGGTTCGGTTCTCGTAGAGAACTTTAGTGACCTAACCGACGAATTATTAGCACCCATTTACAGTGAATTCAGACGATGGCAAAAGATCCTAAATTCTAGTTGTAATGTGGCTATAAACAGGACATTTACTGTCTGGAATTACTGACCATGCTCAGTTTCGGCAATTCGCGAAACAATATTCAATAATCCGTCAAAATCTTCTGGATGGAAGATATGTAAACCAAATGCTACTGGCAAAGTATGTAGCTCTTGACCATCTATTCTTCGACCTAATAGTAACTCTGCCACTTCAACGCGGTCTTCAACTTCTGATCCTGAGCTCCACTTCCTGTGTGCGGCTGCCAAGACTACATCCGCTTCACTCGTTAATTCGAGCCCAGTACGTGCATAAAGATGATGCATGTAAGGATGCTCCTCAGGAGGAACAACAGGTACAAATTCAGATTTTCGTATACTCATTAATCAAACTATAACATAAATACATGTGTTAATCAATTGGTGACCTAACACCTGAAAGTTTAGCGCCCATATATGATGAGTTTTTGCGGTGGCGGCGTTTGCTTTCTTCCTAGCTATTTACAACTCTTTCGTTTCAAACTTCTCGTAAATGGCAGGTAATTCAAACCCAAACTTATCGCAAAGAGCCCGTACGTCATGGTAATCATCGACATCTACTTCATAACCTTGATGAAACTCTATCATTACATCTGCGGGTATGCATTTTACTGGGTAACCATTAATGCTGCCGGTTCCAGTTAAATGCCTCGGCTCATATGCTACGCCAAATACGTTATTACCTTGGTCGTCAAATGTATATGAATGAAGATCAATTTCATGACCATTGTCATCACCAAGGACAAAGTTGCAGTCTCGCGTATCATCACGTGGCACTTCACGATAACCCCTTGTTTCAAGCAGGGCACGTAACACAGGGACTTGTTTGTGCGGTAAAGCAATATCAAGGTCACCATGCTGGCGAGTTTGTTGGCCGAGTAGTGCATCAACACCCCAGCCTCCATCTATATAGACTTCGATAGCGTTTTCTTCACAAAGCTGTATTAAAGAGACGACATCATGTGAGCTCATTTGTTTTTCGGGATTATTTGTATCAGTCTCGTTCATATGTAAATGTTATCAAATAAAAATACTTCTCCAAAAGAGAAGTATTTAAGCATTAGCGTCTTGGTGACCCTGGAGGGATGATTACTTCTTGCGGCGTGCTCGGTGCGAGCACCTGCGCGCGTCCTCGAAGATCGAACCCTGCGGGTTCGGTTCTCGAGAGAACCACCACGAAAAAAGCCCAGCTTTCGCTGAGCTATTTTCGTGGTGACCCCGGCGGGATTCGAACCCGCGATCTTCTGGATGAGAACCAGATATCCTAACCACTAGACGACGGGGCCACGCGTATGGAACGAGATTTAACACTGTATCCAGACAAGAGAAAATCTTACCACAACAGGGATGGCGCGTCCAGTCAATATCTCGTCAAAACAGAGACAAGCCTGTATACTAGCCAACAGATAAGCGTAAGCAACTAACATACAGCCTGGTGGGTTATTGACGAAATGCAGTCCGTAAAAGAATCTTGGTATAAGCTTTATTGCTGGATACTCACGATTATTGCTGGTGTCACACTTGTTATCTGCCTATTGGCATTGTTTGTAGCACCGTTCAAGCATTTGGACCATTATGGCTTTAACTCGGTAGCCCTAGTGGTTTCAGCGACTGCCGTAATTTTCAGGGCATTTTTCTATGAACGCTTTGTGCAACGTTACGAACGTCGAATGGCCACCTTCGGGCTTCACCTGATAATCATGCTGCTATGTATTAACTTCGTAAACAGCACTGGTCAACTACACTCACCATTTGGAATCCTCTGGCTCACGCTTTTGTTCTTTGGCGGCATGTTTGGTGGCTATATGGTCCTCAGTTTTGAGGTTCTCATCACTATGTACTTTATGCTTCTCATGACTAATAGCCGGGGGCAAGTTACTGTTGATGGGCTGAACATTGTCTTCTTGGCGGTTAGTTATGCCTGGGGTGGGGCTACGTATTTCATTTGGCGGCGCATGTATGTTGACCGCGTGAATGTGCAAATTGCCAAACTATCTGGTGCGCTCAAGAGCAACCAGCAACAAGCCGAGATTTTACTGCAGTCTATCACTGATGGTGTGGTTGTGACCGACGTAGAGGGCAAAATTAGCCTGTTTAACCCCGCAGCGGCCACTATGACTGGTTGGGCTATCGACGAGGCTACTAACATCGACGTGCAGCTAGTACTCAAGTTCAATCATGAAGACGGCAAAGAGTTAACTAATGAAGAAAATCCCTTTCATACCGTGATTGAAGAAGGCAAGACGGTAACAAGTATTCTGCAACTCGTTAATAAAACGAAGGCCGACAGCAAGATTGTGTCCTTGGTTATTTCGCCAGTTATCCTACCGAAAACAAATGAGTCGGTGGGTGCCGTAGCTGTGATACGTGATGTCAGTGAACAACGTAGTGAGGAACATCGACGAGCTGATTTTATTAGTACTGCTAGCCACGAGATGCGTACGCCTGTGGCAGCTATTGAAGGCTATCTTGCCTTGGCCTTAAATGACAAAGTTACGCGCATTGATAGTAAGGCTAGGAGTTACTTAGAAAAAGCTCACGAGAGCACCCAGCACCTCGGTAAACTCTTTCAGGATCTGCTCACAAGTGCGAAGGCTGAAGATGGCCGCCTAGTAAACCACCCAATTGTCACCGAAATGGGCTCTTATATGATGCAAATGACCGATGGTCTCCGTTTTGCGGCCGAAAAGAAAGGACTATTACTCGACTTTAGGGTGGGAACAAACGACCAAGCAACGAGCGGTAGTACAGCTGGCGACAGGGTGATACAACCACTGTACTATGCATTTATCGACCCAGAGCGCATGCGTGAAGTTGTAACAAACCTGTTTGACAATGCAGTGAAGTATACGGATTCTGGCAAGATATCGATCGGACTGACCGGGAATGATGAAGTGATCCAGTTCTATATTCGTGATACTGGAAATGGCATTCCTGCCGCTGATGTTCCGCATTTGTTCCAGAAGTTTTATCGTGTCGATAGCTCCGCAACTCGCACCATTGGTGGTACTGGACTCGGACTATTTATTTGCCGCAAAATCGTAGAATTGTATCACGGTCGTATATGGGTAGAGAGCGAAGTAGGCAAGGGTAGCACGTTCTACATTAATCTGCCTCGCTTAAGCAGCCAGAAAGCTGTTGAATTACAGAAGGAAGAGGCACAAAAACCATTGGGGACTACCACTTGATGAAGTTACTGTTCACCACTGGCCAGATATGCTACACTGAACGCTATAAAGCATTAGCACAATATAACAAGGGTAACTCATGACCAAAATAATGCTCGTCGAAGACGACAACAATCTCCGTGAAATTTATGAGGCTCGTTTGCTAGCCGAGGGCTACGAAATAATTAGCGCTAAAGATGGTGAAGAAGCCCTAAGCTTGGCCATGAAGGAAAAACCTGATCTGATCATTTCAGATGTCATGATGCCTAAAATCAGTGGTTTTGATATGCTTGATCTTCTCCGCAGTACTCCTGAAACTCGTGATACGAAGGTGATCATGATGACCGCCTTGAGCCAGGCAGAAGACAAGAACCGAGCTGATAAACTTGGTGCAAATCGTTATCTCGTAAAATCTCAGGTTACTCTCGAAGACGTTGCAAAAGTGGCCCGTGAAGTGCTTAATGGTGAGCCTGATCCAACCGCAACCCCTACGACACCTCCAGCTGTAGCTGCTCCAGAAACGGCCGCACCAGCTGCTGCAACACCCGCTCCAACTGACACCGCAACCCCAGATCCGACTCCGGCTGCTGATCCGACTCCGGTTTCAGACCCAGCCCCAGCTACAGATCCGTCTGCTGCTACACCGACAACTGATACACCAGTCGCCGATCCAGTAGCTTCACCTGTAGTAGATCAACCCGCTACAGAAGACGACACCACAGCTACATCAGCAGCTCCCGTTGCTGATGTAGCTGCCGAGGCACCAGCCACACCTGAAGTTGCACCCGAGGCAACAACTCCAGCCGCCGACCCAGCCCCAGCGCCTGCAGAAGAGCCAGCAGCCGCTACCGTTATCACTCCAGAACCTACACCAGAGACCGCTCCAGCTCCTGCAGCTGAAACTCCAGCATTACCAACTACCGACGTAGACCCCAACTTAGCAGCTACTGCTGAAACCGAAAGTGCTGAGATTAAGTCACAGATCGAAAATTTTGTAGCGAGTGTTCCAAGTAATGAACCAGCCCCAGCGCCGACCCCTGAACCTGTTGCTGCTGCTCCTACTGAACCAGCCCCAGCTGCCCCAAGCACAGATCTACCAACCGAAGAACCAACCGCAACCATCCCTGTAAAAGAAGCACCGCCAGAAACCGATGCTCCTGCGAACGATTCAGCTAACGTCGCACATAAAAAAGTTATCAAACCAATCAATGATCTGTCTGCTGCCGGCACAAACCTCAATGAACTTCTCGAAAAAGAACAGCTCAAAGAAACGGCAGCTATGGGCACAGCACCAGTTACACCTCCTGCAACCAGTGTCGTTGAACCAGGTGGCGCTACTGTTACACCACCAGAAGCCGGCCAGGCTGCCGACCCTACAGCCCCAGGCGCTACCGTTACACCGGCTCCTGCCGCTGACGATCCAGCCAACGCCGCTCTTTAAGCGCATTCATCACGTATACTAAGAC
The DNA here is from genome assembly GCA_964383395.1 of uncultured Candidatus Saccharibacteria bacterium. Taxonomy (GTDB): domain Bacteria; phylum Patescibacteriota; class Saccharimonadia; order Saccharimonadales; family CAYLGV01; genus CAYLGV01. Next base: position 1,978 of record CAYLGV010000001.1, on the reverse strand, counting down.
ATATGCGACTCAATCAGTTCATTGCGCGTGCTACAGGCATGTCCCGTAGGCAAGCCGACTCGGCCATCTCAGAAGGACGAATATGGATTAACGGTATTCCAGCAACACTAGGCCAACCTTTTGCGGAGTCAGACAAGATAACCCTCGATGGCAGGCCACTATCAAAGCAGGCCGAACTAACAACTATTATGCTCCACAAGCCCGTGGGTTATGTGTGCTCGCGTAACGGGCAGGGCAGCAAGACTGTCTACGATCTACTGCCACCCGAGTTACATACTCTAAAACCAGTTGGCCGTCTCGACAAAGACTCCTCAGGCTTACTGCTTATGACCAACGACGGAACACTGGCCAATGAGTTAACTCATCCACGTTATGCCAAGACTAAAGTATACGAAGTTAGACTGAATAAACCCCTCGACAAGGAAGATGTCGATCAGATAAGCCAACAAGGTGTGTTACTTGATGACGGGGTGAGTAAACTCGGTTTACTGCCCACGACTAAGGATAAAGACCAGTGGCGAATCACTATGCAAGAAGGGCGCAATAGACAAATTCGCCGAACCTTTGCTGCACTTGGCTATACTGTTACGCACTTGCAACGCAGCAGTTTTGGACAGTATAAGCTCGATAATCTACCACTCGGGCACTACCAAGAAGTATAAAAAAGATGTTTTAGGCAAGACGTAGTTGAGGCTCTTCTGCAGATTCATCGACTTCCGTACCCGCACCGCCTGTGAGTAGTTGCTGGATTGCTTCAGCAACTTCAGTAGCTTGATCACGAGTTTCACGAGTATAGCCAACATGTCGGCCAAGTAAGGTCACCGCACTTGCCAGTTCACCAAGCACTCTTTGCATACCAGGCTCTGTAATCTTAGAGTAAACCAACGCTTCTTCATCGGTCATCTCAGCAATGCGCACACCAAGAGCAACGTTCCCAAGGCTATGTAGAGCCTCATTAACTTTTTCTCGAGTACGTCGGCGAATGGTCTCAACTTGAAGGTTACGACGTGCTTCATCGTCGAGTAATGAAAGTTCACGACCACCAACGTAATAGATCATTTTCCCGCGGACATATGCAGTCGTCATAGGATATGTCAGTTTCTTGTCACGAATATAAGCCACATGCTTTGCCAGGTCACCACGCACTATAAAATCGAGGTATTCCTCTGGTGGTGCTTCGCCCTCGGTGTTATTACGTTCATACTCTTTGATAGCAGGTATGAGACGAGCAACTTCAACAGCCTTCTTGTAGCTTAAATTGCCATCAATCACAATCTGTTGAACTTCCAATGGCAAACTACAAAAGCGGAGTGCCGAGCGTAGCCGATCTGGCCCCACACCACATTTACGTGCAAACTCAGCTTGACTGTTGACCATACCTGCAGCCAACTGGAGGTTATATACCTCATTGATACTACGTGCAAAAGAGTAAGGCTCGGGCGGGTGATAAATGTTCTCAACTGTTTGATCTTCCAGCGCTTCAGCAATTTTGCCATCTTCAATGATTTGCGCTGGGATCTCGTCTCTGGCCGCAAGCTGAGAGGCAAGCAGACGACGGTGACCATACACCAACACCAAATAGCTGCCGTCATCCAGCGGTGTAAAATTGCTAATGTCCCTGGCATCCTTTTCTGGGTAGAGCCTGTTGTTGAGTTGAAGGTATGTATCAGCTATCTCGGCATCCCAGCGAAACGCTCGTACGGGCTGTTTAACACCAACAGCTTTAATAGACTGTGCTAGTTCGAGGATATCTCCATAGTCGCCATCGGGTCGCATCTGGTTCGCGACGTTCAGAGCACCTAGGGGCACTGTATAAGCTATGTGTTCTGGAGAGATAGGAAAGAGTTCCGCAGTCGGTATATGTGTTTGTATTTCGGCCTCTGGTATGGCTTCGTACGGCAACGCTTTCAACCCGTAACTCCCTCTATTTGCCTATATAGTACACCCGCTAAAGTATTTTGCCAAAGCCATTACCGTT